>NZ_CP050965.1:709000-1063500 GCF_012273215.1 Gemella haemolysans
TCGCATAAATATGAAAAAAAATAAAGTGATAAGAATAGTATACTTATAATAAAAATTTTTATATTGTTTAAAAATGAAGATTATTAAAGGAAATTAGTAGATGTCAAAAAATTTGTTAAAAATACTTAGAGATTCTATTAATAAGAAAAATTGAAAAAAATTTAAAAAAATTACTGAAACGCTTTGTTTTTTGTGATAAAAATGGTATAATTTTGTTAGGTTATTGTATTAATAAACGTAAACAATTAAATAAAACATTCAGGGGGAAGATATATGACATATATATTTTTATTTGTGTGTATCCTTGTTCTTGGAGGAGTAGTAGCTCTATTCGTCTTTAGAAATAGGAAAAAACAAGATTTATACCCTCTTTTAGTTATGAAAGATGAGCTAGAAAGAGAAACACTATCTGATGATTTGAAAAAGGTAAAAGCACTGGAAATTGCTGGTAAAGCTGAAAAACTTTATTCTCAATGGGAAAGTGAATGGTACGAAATTCAAAGCATCGATATTGAAGAACTTGACAGAGATCTTTATAGTGCTGAAACTTATATTGATAAATTTAATTTCAAACGTGCTGATGAAGTAATTATGAATAGTGGTGAATTAATTGCTAATATTAAAGATAGAATTGCTGGAATTAGAAGAGAAATTAAAGAATTAACAGAAGTTGAACCTAGAAATAGAGAACTATATGAAGAAATCGTAGTTGAGTACAAAGAGCTTAATAGAGAACTATTAGCTAAACGTCATCAATACGGGGCTGCAGCAGAACAATTTGAACAAAGTATCAAAGAAATTGCACCACAGCTTGATGATTTCAAACTTTTAACATCAACTGGTAAATACCTTGAAGCTCAAGAAAAAATTAATTCTGTTAAAGAATTAATAGATGATCTTAAAGAAAGAATGGAAGTTTTACCTGACCTGTTAAAAGAAATTGAAAAAACTTGTCCAGCTCAAATTCAGTCATTAAGACTAAAAGTTGAGGAAATGGAGAAAAAAGGATTTAAACTTAATCACTTAGAAATTTCAAGTAAAATTGAAAGTAGTGTATGGCAACTTAGCGATGCACGTGAAAAAGTTAAATCTGGTGATATAGATTTAATAGAAAATATTCTTGATGGTATCTATGATGTTATCGATGAAGTTTCTAATGATCTTAAAAAAGAACTTGATTATAAAAAATACATTGAAGAAAATTATAGAGAGATCACAAATAAACTTGAATTACAAGATAAACTAAATGAAGCTCTATATAACAATATTCAAGAAATCAAAAATAGATATCAAATCTATCAAAAAGATGAAGAAATGGTTGCTAATTACTATGATGAACTAACTGATTTACTTGATGTTAAACATGATATAGATGTATATATTAATAATCAACCAAAATTAAACTATAAAGACTTGAAAGAGAAAGTAGAACTATTAGGTCAAGGATTAGAAAAAATCGAAGAAGATCAAACAAACTATTCTAGATATCTAACAAGTCTTCGTGAAGAAGAAGGTCACGCTCGTGAAAAACTTATCTTCATCAATCAAGAAAAAGAAGTTATTAAACGTAAATTGGATAATTCACGTGTTCCAGGATTTAGTGATAGATTCATCGTTTTATATAAAGATGTAACTGACAGTTATAGATATGCATTAGAGGAGCTTAAAAAAGAACCTATTAATATCGATTTATTAAAACGTGCAGTTGCTGAAGCTGAAGAATCACTTGATATTTACGCATCAGAAGTTAATAACATTCTTACTGATATCGAGTTAATCGAAAAACTTATTCGTTATGCAAATAGATACAGAAAGGATAATGTTGAATTCCACCAACAATTAACAGTTGCTGAACAATATTATAGAGAGTATCGTTACAACAAAACTTTAGAGATTATTAGAAATTCTCTAGATAAAGTTGAACCAGGTGCATACGAAAGAATTAGAAATTCAGTGAAACCTAGATAATAAAGAAGCCCTAGTTTTAGAAATAAAACTAGGGTATTTTTATGTGATAAAAGTATTTTAGAGGGATAATTAAAAAACGCTGGGGCTAACCCAAAAGTACCAGATCTTAAAAATAGTATACATGAGAACTCACAGACGCAGTGGTTTATTTGAATCATATTACTTTCTCTTAAGGTTATAGTATCCTAAACTAGCAAAGTAGAAGAGTGCTTCTATTGTTGCAATGAAGAATGTAGTAGGTAGGGAAGTATAGTAAGAAAGTGTAATCCCTGCCCAAGTCCCAATAAGTGCAAATGAAATTGAGATAAAGATCATAAGTCCAACCTTATTGGTAAGATATCTAGCTGCGCTGGCTGGAACAGTTAGAAGAACAAACATTAATAATGCTCCTACTACTGGTACTGTAATACTTGTTGCAACTGAAAGTAAAACTAAGAAAAATATCGATATAAATTTTCCATTAAGTCCAAGTGCCTTTGCTCCAATTGCATCAAATGAATCGAATTTGATTTTTCTATAGAAGATAGAAAGTAGTAGTATTACAGCAAGTGCTAAACTAAATATTAATTTTACATCGTCTCTCGTAATTGAAACGACACTACCAAATAGTATATTGTTAACGTAACTTGTACTTTTTGGAGTTAGTGATAAGAATAATAATCCTAAACCTAAGAATATACCTAACATTACGCTAACTGTTGCTTCTCTCCTAAATGCTTTTACACTTAAATGTCCTACAAGATAAGACATTGTAACAGTAAAAATTAATAGTCCGTAAATTGGATTTATACCTAAGAAAACGGCAAATGCTGCTCCTGCGAATCCGACATGCGATAGAGTGTGAGAGATAAATGACATATTTCTTGCCATTACAAACACACCTATATATCCTGCCATTATTGCAACGATTGTACCGGCTATAAAGGCATTTTGCATAAAATCATAATTAAACATGGTTGTTATCTCCTACATAGTGTTTACAAAGTTTTAGTGTATTCTTCTCTTTGTTATAGTCCGCTATACTGATAAATTTGAAGCAACCTTCTTCTAGGTATAGTATTTTATCAACATATTTTTCATCTAAAAGTGAAAGTTCATGAGTTATACAAAGAGTAATAATGTTTTCTTTTTTTGTAATTTCTTTAACTAACGTCATACATTCAACTTCACTAGTTTTGTCTAGGTTAGATGTAAACTCATCAAGAAGTAGCAAGTTTGGTTTGTTTACTAATGCTTGAGCTAAGAAAACACGTTGTTTTTCACCACCCGAAAGAGTACCTATAGATTTATTTTCTAGTTTTATAGAATTTGTTAAAGATAATGCATTCTTTATACTTTCTTTTTCTTTTTTACTAAGCCATGGAAGAAATCCTTTTTGAATAGGTAGGGATACAAAGTCAGCAGCGGATAAAGGAAGTTCTTCATCAATTTGTCGAAACTGAGGGACATAACCAAGAGTTGGGTTTTCTCCTACAAGAGTAATCTCATTAGCTTTATTTAATTTTTCAAGTATATTGTTTAATAATGTTGTTTTACCAACACCGTTTTTCCCAACAACAGCGACAACCTCTCCTGAAGATACAGAAAAAGAAATGTTGTCTAAAATTGTTTTATCTCCTATTGAATAAGTGAGATTTTTTATATTAAGTTCAGTCATAAAATCTCCTAAATTATTAAAATTTTTATTTGTTATATTTCGAATATAAAAAAGAAGAGATACGATTTAGAATCTCTTCTTTATATTATACTACATATTTATAATATGTGAAGACTAATTTTTAATCTTCTTATTAATGTTTATGTTCTTTTTCGTGATCGTGGTCATGATCTTTGTCTTTATCTCCGTGAGAGTGTCCTTCATGAGAATGACCTTCGTGACCGTGGTCATGAGAGTGACCTTCATCAGCACCTTCAACATGATAAGCTTTTTCACCAGAACCACCATTTAAGATTTCTTCTAGTTTATTATATTGATCTAACATCCATTCGATATATGTTTTACCATCAGGTTGTGTTTCAGTTACATTAAGTACTGGTACTTTATTTTGTTCAGCTAAGCTAATTAAACCTTCGATTGTTTTGTTAGTAGTTTGAACATTGTTGATGATTAATGAAATTTGTTTAGATTTAATTTGTTCTTGAATAGCTTTTAAATCTTGTGGAGCAGGGTCATTACCTTCTTCAGTAGCTTGAGCTAATTTTTTTACTTGGTCACTAGTTTTGAATCCTAATGCATCTACTGCATATTCAAAAACTGGTTCAGTTGTTAATACTGATTTTCCATTTGCTTTTTCTTTTAATGAATTAATTTTATCAGTAATTTTAGAAAGTTCCTTTTTATAGTTATCTCTATTTTTTTCGTAGAAATCTTTATTAGAAGAATCTTTCTCTGATAATACTTTAGTAAGTTCGTCAGCAACTTTACTCATTACTTCAGGATTATACCAAATGTGTTCATTATCTCCATCTTTAAGTCCTAGTAGTTTAGCACCATCAATTTTTTTAATGTCTTTACTATTTGCAGTAAGTTTTTCAAACCATGAATCATAACCGCCACCGTTTAAAATAGCAATGTTGGCATCAGCTACAGCTTTAGCATCTTGAGCTGTTGGTTCGAAATCATGAGGATCAACTGAAGTTGAAGTAATAATAGATGAAACTTCTGCTTTATCTCCTGCAATACTCTTAGCTACTTCTGCATAAAAGTTTACTGAAGTAACAATTTTAGTTTTACTTCCAGAGTTTGAAGCTCCAGAATTTGTTTTGCTTGAACATCCGACTAATAGTAGTGTGAATGCAGCAACAATTGAAATTAGTTTAAAAAATTTATTCATTTGTAATATTCCTCCGTTATTCGTAATTATTACGTTCTAATAGATTATAATACTACTTAATGAAAAAATCAAGATGTTAAACGAAATTATTTTGATTAATAATAAATTAATAAATATTTCTACTATAAATGTATAGAATAAACAATTTAAAATTAATCAAATTATAATGTTATTAAATATAGTAATTACAAGTAAAAACTCCAACAAAATACTTGATTTTTGGTTGCTTATGCTATATAATTAATAAAGTTGAGTAAAAATCAACAAAAATATAACACACGACATTTGAGTAGCTGCTCGGTGCATTTATGTTTGCAGTAAGCTTAGAGAGTGTCGGAGGAAAAAACCAAGGAGGAAAATAACTATGGCAGTTATTTCAATGAAACAATTATTAGAAGCTGGTGTACACTTCGGTCACCAAACAAGAAGATGGAACCCTAAAATGGACAAATACATCTTCACAGAAAGAAACGGTATCTACATTATCGACTTACAAAAAACAGTTAAGAAAGTTGATGAAGCATACGAATTCGTAAAATCAGTTGCTGATCAAGGCGGAAAAATGTTATTCGTAGGTACTAAAAAACAAGCACAAGATGCTATTAAAGAAGAAGCTGAAAGAAGTGGTCAATACTACATCAATCACCGTTGGTTAGGAGGAACTTTAACTAACTACAAAACTATTAAAGGACGTATTGACAGAATCGCTGAAATCGAAAAAATGGAAGCTGATGGAGTTTTCGAAGTATTACCTAAAAAAGAAGTTATCGAATTAAGAAAAGAATACGATAAATTAAACAAATTCCTAGGTGGAATTCGTGAAATGAAAGGTATGCCAGATGCAATCTTCGTAGTAGATCCTAAGAAAGAGCACAACGCTATTGCTGAAGCTAAAAAATTAGGAATTCCTGTAGTTGGTATCGTAGATACAAACTGTGATCCAGATGACGTAGATTACGTAATCCCTGCAAACGACGATGCTATCCGTGCAGTTAAATTATTAACAGCTAAAATGGCAGACGCTTTTGTAGCTTACAACGAAGGAAACATTGAAGAAACTGAAGAAGCTTTCGTAAAAGAAGTAGAAGCAACAGAAGAATAATCTAAAGATAATAAATAATTAAAAATATAAAAATAAAATAACGGAGGCAAATCAAAATGGCACAAATTACAGCTAGTTTGGTAAAAGAATTAAGAGAACGTACTGGTGCTGGTATGATGGACTGTAAAAAAGCACTAACTCAAACTGATGGAGATATCGATGCAGCAATCGACTACCTAAGAGAAAATGGTATCGCTAAAGCAGCTAAAAAAGCTGACAGAATCGCTGCAGAAGGTCTTTCTTACATCGAAGTTAAAGGTAACAAAGCTGTTATCTTAGAAATTAACTCAGAAACTGACTTCGTTGCTAAAAACGAAAAATTCGTTGCTTTAGTAAAAAATGTTGCAGAAGCTATCTTAGCAGCTGAACCAAAAACTTTAGAAGAAGCTCTTCAAGTTGAAGCTCAAGGTGGAACTGTTGAAGCAGTAATTAACGAAGGAATCGCTACAATTGGTGAAAAACTTTCATTAAGAAGATTTGAAGTTGTTTCTAAAACAGATGCTGATGCATTTGGTGCATACTCTCACATGGGAGGAAGAATCGGTGTTCTTACTCTTGTTGAAGGAAGCACAGATGAAGAAGCAGCTAAAGATGTTGCAATGCACATCGCTGCTTTAGCTCCTAAATACTTAGACGAAAGCGAAGTACCAGCTGATGTACTTGAGCACGAGAAAAAAGTGTTAACTGAGCAAGCATTAAACGAAGGAAAACCAGCTAACATCGTTGAAAAAATGATCGTTGGTAGAATTAACAAATTCTTAGAAGAAATCACAGTTGTTAAACAAAAATTCGTTAAAGACGATAGTTTCACTGTTGAAAAATTCGTAGCATCAAAAGGTGGAAAACTTGCTAAATTCGTACGTTACGAAGTTGGTGAAGGTATCGAGAAAAAAGAAGATAACTTTGCTGAAGAAGTAATGAGCCAAGTTAATGCTAGCAAATAATAATTCTCTATTTAATATATACTATTAAAAGAGGTTAAGCACACACTTCTTGTGTGTGCTTTTTTAAAAAATTAATATAGTAGAAACAATAATGTCTGTAATATATTAGGAGGATAAAAATGGCTACTAAATATAAAAGAGTTTTATATAAACTTAGTGGTGAAGCACTAGCAGGTGGAAAAGGATTTGGTATTGATTCTGAAGTTGTTAATAAAATAACTTCTCAAATCGTTGAAGTAGTAAAACAAGGGGTAGAAGTTGCAATCGTTGTTGGTGGTGGAAACATTTGGCGTGGTAAAACTGGTGAGGAACTAGGGATGGAACGTGCTACAGCTGACTCAATGGGAATGTTAGCTACAGTTATGAACTCATTAGCATTACAAGATTCATTAGAGCAAAAAGGTGTTGATACACGTGTATTAACTTCGGTAGAGATGAAAGCAATGGCTGAACCTTATATCAGAAGACGTGCAATTAGACACTTAGAAAAAGGTCGTGTTGCTATCTTTGCAGCTGGTATTGGTAATCCATACTTCTCTACAGATACTACAGCAGCTTTACGTGCAAAAGAAATAGGTGCAGAAGCTATCTTAATGGGTAAAAATGGAGTAGATGGTGTTTACTCTGCTGATCCTAAACTTGATAGTACGGCAACAAAATATGATAAGTTATCATACATGGATATTATGAACAAAGGTTTAACAATTATGGATTCTACAGCAATTACATTCTGTATGGATAACCACCTGCCAATTATTGTCTTTTCAATAGATGAAGCAGATAACATTGTTAAAGTTGTTTCTGATTCAAAATTAGGAACAATTATAGAATAAAATTTATAATAGGAGTTTACAATTATGCCTGAACAAATAATGAATAATTTAAACGAAAGAATGGAAAAAGCTATTGCTAGTTTACGTCGTGAATTAGCATCAATTAGAGCTGGAAAAGCTAGTGCTGCTGTTTTAGATAGATTAACAGTTGATTACTATGGTGTACCAACTCCAATTAACCAAGTAGCTGGTGTTTCTGTTCCAGAACCAAAAATGCTTGTTATTTCTCCATATGAAAAAACTTTATTAGGAGATATCGAAAAAGTTATTCAAGCATCTGATTTAGGATTAAATCCAGCTAATGATGGTACAGTAATCCGTATTGTGTTCCCAGCATTAACTGAAGAACGTCGTAAAGAACTTGCTAAATTAGTAGGTAAAGAATCAGAAGGTGCTAAAGTTGCAGTACGTAACGTGCGTCGTGATGCTATGGATTCAATGAAAAAATTAGAAAAATCATCTCAAATTACTGAAGATGATCTAAAAGGATATTCTGATGATATTCAAAAAGTAACAGATAAATTTATTGCTGAAATCGATAAAGTAACTAAAGAAAAACAAGATGAGTTAATGAGCGTATAATATTATGGAAATGACAGAAATTATTGCTAAAATTAATTCATTAAACGCTACAAAAAAAGAGCGTGAATTAACAGCTGAGGAATCAGAAGAATTAGCTAAATATAGACAACTATATTTGCAAAATTTTAAAGCTAATATGAGAAACATATTAGATAATACAAGAGTAATAAATGAAAACGGAGAAGATATAACTCCTAAGAAGAAAGGAAATTAACAATGAGTGCAACTGCAGTTACAATTTTAGTTGGAGCAATTTGTTTACTTGCTGGTGTTGTAGGAGGATTCTTCCTAGCAAGACGTAATTTCATGAACTACATGGAAAAAAATCCTCAAATTAACGAAGATATGGTTATGAGTATGATGAGTCAAATGGGACAAAAACCATCTCGTAAAAAAATTAACCAAGTTATGAGCAACATGCAAAAAGCGCAAAAACAAGCTCAAAAACAAATGAAAAAATAATAAAATTAAACAGATGTGTAGAAAATGCACATCTGTTTTTCTTTTATATCTATATTTATATCTATAATAGAAATTTTTTTTCTAAAGAAGATTTAACTGCTATTGAATGTCCTGTAACTGGGTGTGAAAATTCAACTTTTAATGCTCCTAAATACATTTTATCGTATTTATATCCATCTTTAGAATAAAGTTTATCGCCAATAATTGCAACTCCATTAGAGGCTAAATGAACACGGATTTGATGTGTTCTCCCAGTTTCTAATGATACTGTTACTAAAAATCTATTTTGATCTATCTTTTCGCACGAAAGAATATTAGTAATTGCATTTTTACCATTTTTTGTTACTGCCATCTTGTTCTTTTCTTTACTATCTCTACCTATATTTGAATTGATAGTTTGTGGTTTAATATTATTTTTTATTAATGCAGAATAGTAACGTTTAATTTGTCTTTGTTCAAGCATCTGATCTAGTTTTGCTTTAATTAGTGGTGTTTTGGCTAGTATTACTAATCCACAAGTATCAATATCTAGTCTATGGATAGGTTCTAAGTAGTTGTAGTTAGAGATTAAATAGTTTACCAATGTATCATCTTCTAATTCTATATCATTTGGGTGAGTTTTTATACCAAATGGTTTAGAAACAACTAATAAGTACTCATCTTCAAACTCTTTAGTTATAGATACTGTAGAATTTTCTTTATATTTCGAAGTTGCTAAGTCGATGTTGACTTCTAAGATATCTCCTACTTTTAATGGTGAGTTTAATTCCGCTTCATTAGAATTTATTTTAATTGATTCTTTATTGTGATGATTATTCATTCTTATAGTATGGATATTTTTCTTTGAAACTTTTAAAAATTGACTTAAGTAACTCTCTACTGTAGGGAAAGTTTGTGTAATATTGAATTTCATTGAGACTCCTTATATTATGTCTTTTCTTGATAATATTATTATTATATACTAAATTGATGATATAAGAAAGAAAAATGAAGACAATAATATTGCAAAATTAACTTAAAAAAACTTTATAAAATAGGGAATTTTAACTTGATTTTAACTATAAAATATAGTAATATATAACTTGTGATTTAATTATACTAAACAGAGTGTTTACTAATAATAAACTTAAATAACGATAAGTTTACTAATGGTAAACAATTATTACAGTAAGTTAGATAATAATAAACATAGATAACGAAAAGTTAGATATTGATAAACAATTTTTAACTTTTCACTAAAAAGGAGCAGTTATGTATTCTATAGGTGAAAGATTAAAAAGACTACGTATACAAAAAAACCTCACCCAAGAAGAATTAGGTGAACGTACAGACTTGAGTAAGGGATATATATCCCAGGTAGAACGTGACCTAGCATCGCCATCGATGGAAACTTTTTTTAATATATTACAAGTTTTAGGTTGTGCGCCTAAGGACTTTTTTGATAAAGAAAGTACAAGCCAAAAGGTTTATTATTCTTTAGAGGATCAAACAAGTTATGAAGAAACTGATGAAGGATACGAACTTACTTGGTTGGTTCCTGAATCAAATGAAAAGGAAATGGAATCACTAATTTTAAAACTAGAGAAAAATTCTAGTTACAAAACATTTGATCCTTCAGAATCAGAAACATTATGTTATGTTCTAAAGGGGAAATGTAAATTAAAATTAGGAGATGAGGAATTTATAGCCTCAACAAATGAAAGTTTTTATTTTTTAGCTACATCTGAACATAGATTATCGAATCCATTTGATGAAGAATGTGAAGTGTTAATAGTAGCTACTAATTCGTATTTATAAGGAGAAAAAAATGGCAAATATTGTTGAATTCAAAAATGTATCAATGACTTTCGGTAATAATAACGTACTAAAGAACATTGACTTAGAAATAGAAAAGGGTAAATTCTATACATTACTTGGACCTAGTGGTTGCGGGAAAAGTACAATCCTAAAATTAATAGGAGGATTCTTAAGTCCAACTTCTGGTGACGTATTATTAGACGATAAGGTAGTGAATGACTTACCAGCTAATAAACGACATGTTAACACAGTTTTCCAAGACTATGCTTTATTCCCTCATATGAATGTTTTTGAGAATGTAGCATTTGGATTGAAAATTAAAAATGAGAAAAAAGAGATTATTAAGAAAAAAGTAAAAAAAGCCTTAAAACAAGTTAACTTAGCTGGGTTTGAAAATCGTGAATTAAGCGAAATGAGTGGTGGACAAAAACAACGTGTTGCTATTGCTCGTGCTATTATTAATGAACCAGAAATTATTCTTTTAGATGAATCATTATCTGCATTAGACTTAAAGTTACGTCAAGAGATGCAATATGAGCTTCGAGAGCTTCAACAACAAACTGGAATTACATTTATCTATGTAACGCATGACCAAGAAGAAGCTCTAGCGATGAGTGATTATATCTTTGTTATGAATCATGGTAAAATTGAACAAAGTGGTACACCACTTGATATTTATGATGAACCGGTTAACCGTTTTGTAGCTGATTTCATTGGTGAATCTAATATTGTTAATGCAGTAATGTTAGATGATTATCTAGTTGAAATTTACGGTAAAGAATATGAATGCGTGGATGCTGGATTAGATAAAAATAAACGTGTAGAAGTAGTTATACGCCCTGAGGACTTAGAAATAACAAGTGCTGAAAAAGGAAAAATTAATGTTGTTGTTGATACACAATTATTTAGAGGAGTTCACTATGAAATTTGTTGTTTAGATGACCAATATAATGAGTGGATTGTTCATTCAACAAAAGAAGCAAAACCGGGAGCTGCTGTAAGCTTAAACTTTGATCCTGAAGCAATTCACATCATGGTACCTGGAGAAACAGAAGAAGAATTCGATGCTCGTCTTGAATCATATGAAGAGGAGGAGTAAAAATGTTTAATAAAAAAACTCGTTCATTTTTTATGATTCCATATGTAATGTGGATGTTGCTTTTTGTAGTATTTCCAATTGTACTTATCGTCTATCATTCATTTAGAGATATAGATGGAAACTTCACATTAGCTAACTATAAAATATTCTTTAGTAGTACATATGTACTTATGACACTTTACAGTTTTTGGTATGCTTTTCTAATTACATTAATATGTTTAGTAATTAGTTATCCATTAGCGTTTGCTATTAATAAAAGTAAGCATAAAGAACTATTACTTTTATTAATTATTTTACCAACATGGATAAATATCTTATTAAAAACTTATGCATTCTTAGGATTGTTTGGTGAATATGGAACTATTAATAGTTTCTTAGAATATTTAGGATTAGGTACTCAAAGTTTACTATTTAATTCGTTTAGTTTCGTGTTCGTATCTAGTTACATATTCTTACCATTTATGTTGCTACCTATATATAACTCTGTATCTGGTATGAATAAGAACTTGATTGAAGCATCGTATGATCTTGGTGCAGATTTTAAAACTACATTTATGAAAATTATTTTACCTCTTAGTATTAATGGGGTAAAAACTGGTATTCAAGTCACATTTATTCCCGCATTATCACTATTCATGATTACTCGTTTAGTAGCAGGAAATAAAATAATAAACTTAGGTACAGCTATTGAAGAGCATTTCCTAGTTACTCAAAACTGGGGAGTAGGTTCTACGATTGCAGTTTTCTTAATAGTAGTAATGGGTATTATTATGATACTTACTAATACAAAAGACAAAACAAATTTTGGAGGTAGAAAATAATGAAACTAACTTCGAAACTATATTTAGGGGTTATCTTTGCAATTTTATACATACCTCTAATTTACCTAGCATATTACTCGTTTAACTCAGGAAAAACAATGATTGATTTTGAAGGTTTTTCATGGAAACATTATTTAGAGTTATTTGAAAATACTCGTATGATGATTATTGTAATTAACACAGTGGTAGTTGCATTATTATGTGGACTATTTTCAGCAATCTTTGGAACTTTAGGTGCTTTAGGGATATATTCTTTAAAATCTAATAAACAGAAAAATTCATTCCTAGTTGGTAATAATATTCTGATTGTTAGCCCTGATGTTATAATCGGATGTTCATTCTTATTAATGTTTACTTTTATTTCTAAATATACTGGATTAGAAACAATCCAAGGCTTCTGGTCAGTGTTATTATCACACATTGCATTTAGTATCCCGATAGTAGTACTTATGGTATTACCTAAATTATATGAAATGCCTAAAAGTATGGTAGAAGCTGCAATTGACCTTGGTGCAACTTATCCACAAGTGTTAAGTAAAATTGTTATTCCATACATTACACCAGGGATTTGGGCAGGATTTTTCATGGGATTAACATATTCATTAGATGATTTTGCGGTTACATTTTTTGTAACAGGTAATGGATTCCAAACTTTATCTGTTGAAATTTACTCAATGGCAAGACAGGGAATCAATTTACAAATTAATGCTTTATCTACAGTTTTAACTATCTTTGTTGTTGTGGCAGTACTTATTTATTATGTAATTAATACTAGTAAATTAAAAAGGGAGGTAAGATAATATGAGAAAATTACTTATTTCAGCTGTTTCAATTTTAGTTATCTGTTTAGGACTTCTATATAGTCGTAATTTTATAGATAGTTCAAATAGTGGAGATAAACAAACACTAACAATTTTTAACTGGGGAGAATATATTGATCCAGATTTAATTAAGAAATTTGAAGAAGAAACAGGGATTTCAGTTGTTTATGAAACATTCGATTCTAACGAAGCGATGCTTACGAAAATACAAGCGGGTTCAACACCGTATGATATAGTTATTCCATCAGATTATATGATTAAGAAGATGAAAAAATTAAATCTTCTAAAAAAATTAGATCATAGTAAAATTGAAGGTTTTGACAATATTGATCCACAATTTAGAGACAAAAGTTTTGATCCAAATAATGAATTTTCAATTCCTTATTTTTGGGGAACATTAGGTGTTTTATATAATAAGACTAAAGTTCCAGAAGATTTAAAATTTGAAAAGTGGAATGATTTATGGGATACAAGATTAGCTAACAATATCTTGTTAATTGATGGAGCTCGTGAAATGATGGGAATTGCTCTTCAATCTGAAGGGAATTCTGTAAATGATACTAATGAAGTAAACCTTAATTTAGCAGAAAGAAAATTAGAACTTCTTCATCCTAATGTAAAAGCAATTAATGCAGATGAGAAAAAGATGCTTATGATTAACAATGAAGCATGGGCTTCTGTAGTTTTCTCAGGTGATGCTAAAGCTATCATGGGTGAGAACGAAAATATGGTATATGCCTTACCGAAAGAAGGAACGAATCTATGGTTTGATAACATTGTAATTCCAAAAACTTCTAAAAACGAAGAAGCGGCATATAAATTTATTAACTTCATGTTAAAACCGGAAAATGCAGCTAAAAACTCTGAGTTTATTGGATATGCAACACCGAATACAAAAGCTAAAGAATTACTTCCAGAAGAAACTACTAGCGATGAACAATTTTATCCTGATTTAGAAAGTTTTGGAAATCGTGCAGAAGTGTACCAAGATTTAGAACCTAAAATGCTACAACTTTACAATGATTTATTCTTGAAATTTAAAATTAACAATAGAAAATAAAACGAGATTATCGTATTGAATATGGCTCTCTTTACTGGATAGAAATTACAGTAAGGAGAGTTATTTTTTTGGTTAAGTTTTGACCTGCAATGTTGTGTTATTGTATAATATAATTGAAATATAATATGTTTAAGTAAAGTACAAAAAGGGTGTGTTATTATGAAAACAAGTACAGCGATTCTACTGATGTTACTATGTGAAATTTTAATTTTTTCGTCTATCCTTTTACCTACTGAATATATAGATTATGCAATAGCTTTTGTAATGTTTTATATTGCAGGGGTATTCTTTATTATAGCCAAGTATATTCTAAGAGGGGATAATGCTCATTTAATTAGTGGTGTTAACATAAGTTATGAAGAAGCAAAGTTACCAGAAAATATTGAAAAGTACGCAAAGGATAGTAAAAGAACTGGGAGAATTTTACAAATAACTGGTGTTGGTTGTCTAGTAGTTGGATTATATATTATTTTATTTTAATTCATATAGATAAAATTAAATATAGATTAATTAATGCTCTATAAAGTTTATATAAAGGTTAAATAAATATGACTTATGGTTTAAATAGTAGTTTTAAGAGACAATTAAATAATAAATCAAAAAATAAAAGGTTATTATCTGTAATCATATTAGTATTGATAATTGTGTTTTCAATTGTTTTACCTGAAAGAGAAGGTGGAGCTACACCTGAAGAATCCGTAAAAAGATGGATGAAAACTGTGAGGAATAATAACTTTGAAAAAATGTTTGATTATATCTACTATGATAATAAAAAAGATAAAGATGAATCCGTTCAAGAATTCAAGAAAATATCTAAAGAAGAAAAATACAAGTTAGATATGTTAAAGTCCTTCGTTAATGATAATGAAATAGAAGAAGTTAATATGATTGATTTAGATACGTTTATAGTTAGATTTAAGAAAATAAATAAAAAAGACAATTTGGATAAAAAATACTTAATAAATGATGGTAGAAGTTTTTTAACTGTATAAAAGCATAATGGGAGATGGTTTTTAAAGAAAAATCAATTATGGTAGTAATTTATCTTGAAAAGAAAAAATATTCTGTTTAATAATTAGATTATCTAGTCGGATAATCTTTTATTTTTTTGGTGATATACGCTTTTGTTAAATTGTATTTTTGTAATTAGTGGGCACTTTATATATCGTTGACAAAAAGACTAAAGCTCTAGTATAATAAATTATTGAGAAGAATTGTATTTATTAATAAAATTTTAAAATATTCTATATTTATCTTCCAAAAATTAATAAAAAAGGAGAAAGTTATTATGAATAATAGAGGACAAAATGTAAATCCAAATGGAACTCCTCAAAATCATCATCCAAATCAAGGTTATCCTCAACAAAATAACCAATATCATGGAAATGGTTATAATGGACAAAATCAACAAAATTTTAATAGAAATGTAAATAATCAAAATCCATATCAAAACCAAAATTCACAAGTAAATAACGTGAATAATCCACAATTCCAAGGATATTCAAATGGTCAAAATCAACCTCAAAATAATATGAATAATCCACAATATAGAGGACAAGGGTATAATGCTCAATCACCTCAAAATAATAATATGAATAATCCACAATATAGAGGACAGGGTTATAATGGACAAAATCCACAATATAATAATATGAATAACCAACAATATAGAGGGCAAGGAAATAATGGACAAAATCCTCAATTTGGTAATCCGAATAATCCACAGTTCAGTAATCAAAATGGATACAATAATCCTAATCAATTTAATCCACAATTTGGTAATAACCAAAACTTTAATCCTATGAATCGTGGACCTAAGATGGATAGTAAAATGATAGGATATATAACTGCTGCAGTTGCCGCGATTTTGGTTGTATTAATGATTTTTATGTTCTCTGGTGGTAGTGGGAAACTAGGTGGAGCAACACCTGAAGAAGCTGTGAAAAATGCAATAGCTGCAACAAAAGATGGTGACTTTAAAAAATTAGTAAATAATATTTACTTTGAAAGTGATGAAGCTAGAACTAAAGCTTTAGAACAATTTAACAATCTAGATGATACTAAAAAAGCATCAATAGAATTAGCAAAAACTTTTATTGATATGATTGAGATTGGAGAAGTAAAACAAATGAATGAAAATAGAGCTAAAGTTCAATTAAAAGCTAAAGGGAATGATCTACTAAAACAATTGGGTGGAGATACTACACGAACTACATATGTAAAAAAAGTAAATGGTAGATGGTTTATTGAAGACAATCTTTTCTAAAATTTTAAGACTAAGAATTTTTTCTTAGTCTTTTTTTACTATAAGTAAACTTAAAAATATGGTATAATATATAAGTTAAAATAATTTAGGAGGTTTGTATGTTTCAAGCATTATATAGGAAATATCGACCACAAACATTTGCTGATATAGTAGGTCAAAATCACATAGTTTCTGTATTAAAAAATGCGATTGATAAAGATCAGATAAGTCATGCCTATTTATTTTATGGATCTCGAGGTACAGGGAAGACT
Source organism: Gemella haemolysans (assembly GCF_012273215.1). NCBI lineage: Bacteria > Bacillati > Bacillota > Bacilli > Caryophanales > Gemellaceae > Gemella > Gemella haemolysans. The sequence continues at coordinate 725,841 of NZ_CP050965.1, forward strand.
TCTATTGCAAAAATCTTTGCTAATGAAGTTAATAAAAACGAAGAATATCAAAAAGAAAATGTAGATATTATCGAAATTGATGCAGCTAGTAATAATGGTGTTGATGAAGTACGTGATATAAAAGAAGCAATTAAATTTTTGCCAACAGAAGGTAAATATAAAGTATATATAATTGATGAAGTGCATATGCTAACTACAGCAGCATTTAATGCATTATTAAAAACTTTAGAAGAACCACCTGCTCATGTTATTTTTATTCTAGCAACTACAGAAATTCATAAAATACCAGCTACAATCTTATCACGATGTCAGAGATTTGAATTTAAGAATCTTTCGCAGGAACAATTAATAGATAGATTAAAGTATATTTCAGAAAAAGAAAGTTTAGTAATAGAAGATGCAGCTATAGAGAAAATTGCAACTCTTGCTAAGGGTGGTCTAAGAGATGCGATTAGTATACTAGATCAAGTATCTAATTATTCTGAAGAAATTACATTAAATCATATACTAGAAGTAACTTCTTCAATAAGTGAAGATGATATACTTGTGTTCTATAGAAATCTTTTACAAGGAGATGTTACAAAATCCTTGTTAACATATAATAATTTTGTATCTCAAGCTAAAGATACTAAATTGTTACTTAATGATCTTATTAATGTAACACGAGATGTAGTGGTATATAAGAATTTAAAAGATACTAAGCATACGGCATATAATATAGATAAAATCGCAGATGAAGTTAACAATATAAATTTCGATTATTTTTATAAAATTATTGAATACTTATCACAAACGGAACAATATATAAGATTTTCTACAGAGTATATGAGTTATATGCAAATTTGTATTGTAAAAATATGTTCAAAAGAAGATAGTATTAATCAAGTTACCGTTGCTAATAGTGTAGAAAAGACAGTTTCAAATACAAGAACTGTTGAGCTAGAAAATAGAATTAAAATATTAGAAGATAAGTTAAATCAATTAGGACAAAATCTAAATAGTTTATCAGTAAATAATATTAATAATACTTCACATGTTGAGTCACAGAATAGTACAAATGAAGAAGTAAATACAACAAGTTGGCAGGGAACAATACCTAAAGAAGAAATAAAAGAAGTTATAATAAAAGATAAGACTAAAATTATCGAACTTATGAAGACTTCAAGTGAGAATTTTACCAATTATGCAGCAAATGTTTTTAATAAGATAATTAATGAAAGCTTAAATTCAAATAATCCAGAAGTAGTAACTATGAGAGAATTATTTAGCTCTTGTCAATTAGTAGCTTCTTCTAAAGAAGGAGGATTATTAGTTTTTAGTGAAGTAGATAATATGGTTAAAATGGCTCCAAATTCTAAATATAAAAAATATTTGGAAAGTCTATTCAAGAGATTTATCGGAGTAGATTACTCGATTTATACAATTCAAGATCATCAGTACACTGTTCTTAAAGATGAACTTGCAAATCCAGTTGTAGAAAGCAATTTGATTGAAGAAGAAGTTGAAGAAAAGCCGGTAACTAAAATTGATGAGTTATTTGGAGATATAATAATAGAAAACTAACATTTGAAAAGATGCTTGAAAATAATTGAAATAACTTGAAAAAAATTCCAAATTATTGACAAGTAGTAAAAATTTAAATAGAATTATAATATAAATTGACATTAGGAGGAAATATTATGCGTGGAATGGGAAATATGCAACAAATGATGAGAAAAATGCAAAAAATGCAAAAGGACATGTTAGCAGCCCAAGAAGGATTAAAAGACCAAACTGTTGAAGGAACTGTATCAGGTGGTATGGTAACAGCAATAGCTAATGGTGATGGAAAAATATTAGATATTAAAATTAAAGAAGAAGTAGTTGATCCAGAAGATATTGAAATGCTTCAAGATATGATTTTAACTGCAGTAAATGATGCACTAGAAAAATCTACTCAATTAAAAGAGGAAACATTAGGTAAATTTACAAACGGATTAAACATCCCAGGACTATAAGATGCAATATCCTAAACCGATTTTAGATTTAATAGACAGTTATTCATTGTTACCTGGTATAGGAAAGAAAACTGCAGTAAGATTAGCATTTCATACTTTGAAAATGCATGATGATGATATAAAAAACTTTGCGGATAGTTTAGTACATTTAAAAGAAAAGCTAACTAATTGTGAAGTATGTGGACGACTTAGTGAAGATCATGTGTGCGATATTTGCTCTGATGCAGGTAGAGACAAATCGATGATTTGCGTTGTAGCTAATGATAATGATTTAGTAGCAATGGAGAATATGCAACAATATAGAGGTGTATATCATGTACTTGATGGTTTAATTTCACCTATGGATGGAATAGGTCCACTTGATATTAATATAAAGTCTCTTTTTGAAAGAGCACAAGATGAAACAGTAAAAGAAATAATACTAGCAACTAACTCATCTCCAGAAGGTGAGGGAACAGCAAGTTTTATTTCAAGATATTTAAAAAATACAGATATAAGAGTTACCAGAATAGCTCAAGGTATTTCCTTTGGAAGTGATATTGAGTATGTTGATGAAGTTACTTTATCAAGGGCTATTTCAGGTAGAATAGAGCTATAATTTAGGAGGACAGTTTATGTCACAAAAATCAGTAAACGCGATAAAAGTATTAGGTGTTGATGCGATTAATAAAGCAAAATCAGGACACCCTGGTGTAGTAATGGGAGCAGCACCAATGGCTTACTCACTATTTACAAAACACCTTAGAGTAAATCCAAAGAAAACTGACTGGGTTAATAGAGATAGATTCGTATTATCAGCAGGACATGGATCAATGTTACTATATTCATTATTACATCTTTCAGGATTTGAAGATGTATCTTTAGAAGAAGTTAAAAACTTCCGTCAATGGGGTTCTAAAACTCCTGGTCACCCAGAGTTTGGACACACTAAAGGTATTGATGCAACAACAGGTCCACTAGGACAAGGTATCTCTACAGCAGTAGGTATGGCTTTAGCAGAAAGATATTTAGCTGCTAAGTACAACAAAGAAGGTTATGACTTATTTGATCACTACACATATGTAATCTGTGGTGATGGAGATATCATGGAAGGTGTAGCTTCAGAAGCATCAAGCTTTGCAGCAGTACAAAAATTAAATAAACTTGTAGTATTATATGATTCAAATGATATCTGTCTAGATGGAGAGACTAAAGATGCATTTTCTGAAAATGTTCGTGCAAGATATGAAGCATATGGATGGAATACTCTTTTAGTTGAAGATGGAGCTAATGTAGAAGCTGTTAGTGCAGCTATTGAACAAGCTAAAAAATCTGATAAACCTACGTTAATCGAAGTAAAAACAATTATCGGAGCTGGATCTCCAAATAGACAAGGGACTAATGGAGTTCACGGTGCACCATTAGGTGATGAGGAAACAGCTTTATTTAGAAAAGAAATCGGTTGGGAAAATGAACCATTTGATATTCCTGCTGAAGTATATGCTGACTTCAAAGCTAATGTAGCGGATCGTGGTGAAAATGAATATGCTAAATGGGAAAAAGTATATGCAGATTATAAAGTTAAGTTCCCAGAATTAGCGAAAGAGCTAGAAGAAGCACTAACACGTGAAGACATTAAACATCTATCAAAAGAAAGTTTTAGCTTTAAAAATGTTGGGGAAGCTCAAGCAACTCGTAATTCATCTCAAGACGCAATTAATAGTGTTGCAGCTGTTTTACCAACGTTCTTTGGAGGATCAGCTGACCTTTCACACTCAAATATGACATTTATTAAAGGTGATGGTTTACAAGACGATGAGCACAGAACTGAGCGTAATGTTCAATTTGGTGTTCGTGAATTTGCAATGGCTACTGTACTAAACGGTTTAACATTACACGGAGGAGTACGTGTATTCGGTGGTACATTCTTCGTATTCTCAGATTATCTAAAAGCTGCATTAAGATTATCAGCGTTACAAAACTTACCTGTAACTTATGTATTTACACATGATAGTATTGCAGTAGGTGAAGACGGACCAACACACGAACCAATTGAACATTTAGCATCATTAAGAACAATCCCGAATACATATGTATTCAGACCAGCTGATGCTACTGAAGCACAAGCTGCTTGGTATTTATCACAAAAAACAAATGATAAACCAACTTCGATTGTATTAACTCGTCAAAACTTACCAATTTTAGAAAATTCTTCATTTGAAAAAGTTGCTAAAGGAGCATATGTTGTGCATGAAACAGCTTCAGACTTTGATACTATTTTAATTGCTACTGGATCAGAAGTTGCTTTAGCAATTGATGTAGCACGTGAATTAGAAAAAGATGGTTCAAAAGTACGTGTTGTAAGTATGCCTTCAGTAGAATTATTTGAAGAACAATCTAAAGAATATAAAGAAGAACTACTACCATTAAATGTGCGTCGTCGTGTATCATTAGAAATGGGTAACAGTGCTCTTTGGTATAAATATGTTGGTTTAGATGGATTAGCTATTGGAATCGATAAATTTGGAGCTTCTGCACCTGCAAATAAAGTAATCGAAGAGTATGGATTTACAGTTGAAGCAGTTGTAGAGAAAATCAAAAATGAGTTATAGAGAAATTCGCCCAGGCGATATTATAAAGGTTAAAGTAACAGCTGTAAAACCATACGGTGCCTTTATAGAAACACGAGATAAAATGGTTGGTCTAATTCATATTTCTGAAATTACAAATTGTTTTATATTCGATATAAGTAGTTATATAAAACAAGATGAGATTTTAGAAGTTAAGGTCCTGTCAATTAAAGATAATAAGATTAATGCAACATTAAACTTTAAACAAAAAAAAGCCACTGATAAAAAAGAAATCAATAGTTTAGATACTTTAAATTTCGAGTATGGATTTGATACACTAAAACAAAATATGAAGCTTTGGCAAAAGAAAGCTATGTTTGAAATGAGAAATTCTAAGTAAAATCTATTGACAAATATAATTTATCTGTTTATAATTAACATAAATATCTATGAAGTTTAGGAATTAAAAGTTAGAAATATTATTTAAAAGAGAGAATCTAGTGGTGAGAAGGGTTCATAATATGACTTTTATGCTACCTATGTAGTGCTTCGTCGGCAATCAAGCCGTTATAAAAACTAATGAGGAGTACGGTGTACTCGAATTAGGGTGGTAACACGATTATTGTCGTCCCTTGTGTAATTTAGTTTACACAGGGGGCTTTTTTATTTTATTTTGTTAGCTTGAAAGGAGAATATAAATGAAACAACTAACATCAACACAAATTAGAAGAATGTATTTAGATTTCTTCGTAGAAAAAGGACACAAAATTGAACCAAGTGCATCTTTAGTACCGGTTGATGATCCTACTTTACTATGGATTAACTCAGGAGTAGCAACTCTGAAAAAATATTTTGATGGACGTGAGATTCCAGAGAATCCAAGAATTACAAACTCACAAAAATCTATTAGAACTAATGATATTGAAAATGTCGGTAAAACAGCTCGTCACCACACATTCTTCGAGATGTTAGGTAACTTCTCAATTGGAGATTACTTCAAAAATGAAGCAGTACCATGGGCTTGGGAATTCTTAACTTCTGAAAAATGGTTAGGATTAGAAAAAGAAAAATTATCAGTAACTATCCACCCAGAAGATACAGAAGCATATGACTTATGGCACAATGTTATTGGGCTTCCAGAAGATAGAATTATCCGTATCGAAGGAAACTTCTGGGATATCGGTGAAGGACCTTCTGGACCAAATACTGAGATTTTCTATGACCGTGGAGAAGATGCTGATACATGGTCACCAAAAGAGGAAATGTACCCAGGTGGAGAAAATGATAGATATCTAGAGGTTTGGAACGTAGTATTCAGTCAATATAACCACAATGCTGATGGTACCTATACTGAACTTCCTGCGAAAAACATAGATACAGGGATGGGATTAGAAAGAATAGTTTCTGTATTACAAGATGTTCCAACAAACTTTGATACAGACCTATTCATCCCAATTATTAGAGAAATTGAAAAACTTTCTGGTGCTAAATATGGTGTAAATGCAGAACAAGATGTTGCATTTAAAGTTATAGCTGACCACATTAGAACAGTTGCATTTGCTATTGCAGATGGAGCATTGCCATCAAATGAAGGACGCGGATACATACTTAGAAGACTTTTACGTCGTGCAGTTAGATATGCAAAAGTTTTAGGATTAAACAAGTCATTTATGTATAAATTAACTGATGTTGTTGCAGAAATTATGGAAGATTACTATCCAAATGTTAAAGAGAGTGCAAACTTTGTTAAAGATGTAATTCTTAAAGAGGAAGACAGATTCCACGAAACATTAAACGAAGGTGAAGCAATCTTAAATAATATTGCTAAAGAAGTTAAAGATACAACGAAAGTAATTTCTGGTAAAGATGCATTCAAACTTTATGATACTTTTGGATTCCCAATTGAATTAACTGAAGAATATGCAGAAGAATTAGGATTAACAGTTGATATTGATGGGTTTAATGAAGAGATGGAAAAACAAAAAGAACGAGCTCGTTCATCTCGTCAAGAAGATTCTTCAATGCAAGTACAATCTGACCTATACAACAGAATAGTAGGAGACAGTGAATTTACTGGATATACTAAACTTACAGATGAAGGTAAACTATTAGCTATAGTTGATAAAGATGATAACTTATTAGAAAACTATAAAGGTGAAGAGAATGTAAAAGTAGTATTCGATAAAACACCATTCTATGCTGAAAGTGGTGGTCAAGTAGCTGATAGAGGTTTAGTATTAGCAGAAGGATTCAAAGCAGAAGTAATAGATGTTAAGAAACTTCCAGATAAACGTCACATTCACTTAGTAAAAGTACTAGAAGGGGAATTAGTAGTTGGAAAAGAATATAAACTAGAAGTAGATAGAGCTTATAGATTAAATATCGAGAAAAACCATACTGCAACTCACTTATTAAACGAAGCGCTTCGTCATGAAGTTGGCTCTCATATTAAACAAGCAGGATCATTAGTAACTGATGAAAAACTAAGATTTGATATTACTCACTTCGCTCCACTAACTAAAGAAGAAATTGAAAAAGTAGAACAAGAAGTAAATAAACAAATTTGGAATGCGTTAGAAATCAAAACTGAAGAAATGCCAATCGCTGAAGCTAGAAAACTTGGTGCTCAAGCATTATTCGGAGAAAAATACGGAGATGTTGTACGTGTTGTTTCTATCGGAGATTACTCTATCGAACTATGTGGTGGTACTCACAATGCTAACAGTGCGGAAGTGGGAATCTTCAAGATTGTTTCTGAATCAGGTGTGGCTGCAGGGGTTCGTAGAATAGAAGCTTTAACAGGTAAAGCTGCATATGAATATTTAAGAGAACAAGAAGAAACTCTTCGTTCTGTTGAAAAATTAACAAAAGCTAATGTTTCAAATGTTGTTGAAAAAGTTTCTGGATTACAATCAGAAATTAAGAAACTAGCTAAAGAAAAAGAAAGCTTACAACAAAAAATCGCTAATGCTGAATTAAACAACTTAGTAAATAATATCAAAGAAGTAAATGGTGTAAATGTACTGACGAGCGTAGTTGAATCAGAAAACATGAATCACCTTAAACAACTTGTTGATAATGCTAAGTCTAAATTAGAAAACTATGTTATTGCCTTTGCTTCAGTAAATGAAGATAAAGTAAACTTCGTAGTGGCTGTAGATAAAGCTATCACTGATAAATACAATGCAGGAAAACTAGTAAATGTACTAGCAACAGTATGTGACGGACGCGGTGGTGGACGTCCAGATATGGCACAAGCAGGTGCTAAGAATAAAGATAATATCGATAAAGCATTCGAAGAATTATTAGCTAATATTTAATATTTAAAAGAAGTGATAATAGGGAAGGGATTACCTAAAAAATAGTTTTAACGAGTAACTATTTTAAGGTAATCTCTCCCTTTTTTCTTGAAAATATGGTATAATTAATAGGATTATTATGGACAAATAATAATTTAATATTAGATTATACTAATGTTAAATATAATTTCGGAGGAAATGAAAATGGAAACTAAAAAATTAGGAAAAGTAGAAATCAACCCGAATGCATTAGAAGTTATTGCAAACATTGCAGCAACTGAAGTAGAAGGTGTTTCAAAATTATTAGGAAAAAAAGTTTACTCTCGTGGAGTAGAATTAGAATTTGCTGGAAGTGAATTAGTTATCGATGTATATTGTAATTTAAAATCTGGATTCTCTGTAGCTAAAACAGCAAGAAAAATTCAAGAAAATGTTAGAAACTCTATTTTCAACATGACAGAAATTAAAACAAAAACTGTTAATGTTAATATATTAGGAATTGATTTTTAATTTAGGAGATATAAATGAAGAGCAGACACGAACTTAGAGAAGCAGTTTTTAAAATATTATTCCAAGTAGAAAATACTGAATTAGATTTTATTGAACTATTAGATTTAGAACAAGAAGAAATTTCAACTAGTATTTATGTTAATAAAACATTAACAGAAATAATTGAGAAAAAAGATGAAATTGATGAAGTTATTTCTAATAATCTTAAAGACTGGAAATTAGAGCGTTTATCAAAAATGGATAGACAAATACTACGTATTTCAGCTTATGAAATACTTTATAGTGATATTCCTTATAAAGTTTCTATCAATGAAGCGGTTGAACTTTCAAAAAAATATAGTGAAAAAGATGAAAGTTATAAATTTATCAATGGAGTATTAAAAGGAATTGTAGAAAATTCAACAAAATAAGAGGTAAAGTTAGATGGAAGAGAGAACATATCTAACCGTTACAGCATTAAATAAATATATTGAGAGAAAGTTTTTATTAGATCCGTACTTAGGAGAAATATATATAAAAGGTGAAATCTCAAATTTTAAAATTCACAATAACAATAATATATATTTTTCAATAAAAGATGAAAATACTAGAATAAATGCAGTATGGTTCGGAGCAAAAACAAAAGATTTTAAAGATGGAGATACAGTTCTAATAAAATCAAAAATTAACTATTATTTTCCGCGAGGAGAACATAATCTTTTAGTTACTGATATGAAAAAAGATAGAATTGGTGAATTATATCAAAAATTTTTAGAACTGAAAGAAAAGTTAGAAAAAGAAGGGCTGTTTTTACCTCAATACAAAAAACAAATACCTAGTTTTTCTCAAAATATAGCTATAGTTACAGCTAAAACAGGAGCAGCTGTCCAAGATATTACTAGAACGATACAACGTCGTTTTCCAATAGCTAAAATAAATATTTATTCAACACTAGTTCAAGGAGAGAACTCAGTACAAGATATAGTTAAAAATATTAAACTAGCTGATGATGGCTCTAACGATGTTATTATACTAGGTCGTGGTGGAGGATCAATAGAAGATCTTTGGAGTTTTAATACAGAAGAAGTAATTAGAGCTATATTTAACTGTAGAACACCGATAGTAACCGGTATAGGTCACGAAACTGATACTACACTTGCTGATTTTGTATCTGACAGAAGAGCTTCGACTCCAACTGCAGCTGCTGAACTAGTAACACCAAATATTGAAGATATAAAAAATAGAATATCATTTAATTATGATAAATTAACGAATACTATAAACTATATTCTTCAAAATTATAAAAATAGAATTAGTAATAGTGAAAATAATCCGTACTATAAAAACTATTCAAAAATATTTACGGAGTATAGAAGAGCAGTTGAGTTATTAGAAAAAGAACTTAGCAAATCCTTGCAAATTCTAGTTAAGGATAAGAAAAATGACTTATTAATATCAAAAGATAAGTTTATAGAATTTAACTTGTTAGCTAGATTTAAAGAAAACTTTACTAATGAGGTCAATCGATTAGAGGCAAATTCACCACTAAATATCATGAAAAAAGGATATTCAGTAGCATTTTTAAATGATAAAAAAATAACTTCAGTAAAAAATGTACAAATAGGTGATGACATATCAGTTAAATTAGCTGATGGTAGCCTAGAATGTAAAGTTAATAATATATCCGATAAAGGAGTTAAGTAATGAGTAAAGAAAATTTTGAAACAAGTTTAATGAATTTAGAAAAAATTGTTGCAGAATTAGAATCTGGAAAATTATCATTAGAAGATTCATTAGATCGTTATAAACAAGGAATAGATTTAATTAAAAATTGTAATGATTTAATCAATAATGCCGAAAAAGAAGTAGCTAAATTAACTAAGGATTTCAAAGAAGATGAATAATTTTAAAAACTTCATAGAAGAAAACAAAGATCAATTAAATAGTTTCGCTAAAGAATATGTTGAAAAATTAGATATGCCTGATATTTTAAAAGAATCGATTACTTATTCATTGGTAAATGATGGTAAGAAAATTAGGCCGTTATCATTCTTATATTTATTAAAATATTATGAAGTGGACTATACTAATTATTTTGATATAGCTCTTGCTATAGAGTTGGTTCATACATATTCATTAGTACATGATGATTTACCAGAAATGGATAATGATGATTATCGTTGGGGGAAACTTACGAATCATAAAGTTTTTGGTCAGGATCTTGCTGTGCTTACTGGTGATGCAATGCTTACTTTGGCGTTTGAAGTTCTTAGTGAATCTAATGTTAAGTCTGATTTAAAAGTTAGATTAATAAAACAATTTGCCAATTATTCTGGAGCTATGGGCATGATTGCAGGTCAAGTTTATGACGTAAAACAAAAAAATTACAATGTTGATGCTGACTATTTAAGAAAAATGCATAGCCTAAAAACTGGTCGCTTAATTGAACTACCAATGGATTTTGCTTGTTTAGTAGCTGATAAGAATTGTGATTATGAAGATGTTAAAGAATTTGGGAAGCAGTTAGGTATAGCATATCAGATAAAAGACGATATTCTTGATTATTATGGTGATTTTGAAAAAATTGGAAAACTACCAAGTGACGAAGATATGATTACTTATCTAAGCTTCTATGGTATTGAAGAATGTGAAGAATTACTCCAAAAACATACTGAAAATGCTATAAATATAGCTAATAAACTAAATAATGGTCTGTTAGTAGATTTTGCGAATTATTTATTGAAACGAGATAAATAATTATATATTGTAAAATAAAAAATAAATCTCTTGTAAAGTTGTATATCATCTTTATAAGGGATTTATTTCATTTTCTATTTCTATTTAAAAACCACGAGAGTTTAGGGGTAAACTTCGTGGTTTTTTACAGTTATTATATTAGCCTATCTTTAGGGAATTAGAAACTCTTAGAACTAATATAATTAATATGTTGGCTGTAGATTACTGGCACAAACATGAGGATTACTTATAATTGTAAAACTAAAAGTAGTTTGCTTCTACAGGTGACAAATTAACACTGCATTGTTTTGAATTAATCAAAAATGAGCTCTAAAATAAACCCTAAATATAAAGTAAAAATACTTTACATAATTATTATACTAAAAATAAGCGTAAATTTAAAGTATTTGTGTAAATTTTATTAATGAAAATGTTTTTATATTTTATTTTCAATTTTAAAACTTTAATTTAAACCTATTTAATGATAAAATTAATTAAAAGATTATAAATTTTTTGTAAGTGGAGTTGAAATTGGATGAAAGTTTTAGTAGCGGTTAATGAATTTAAGGGTTCTTTATCTTCATATGAAGTAGGTCGAATTATATCAAATAAAATTAATAAATCTTTTGGTGATTATGAAGTGGAAATGGAAGTTGTTGCTGATGGTGGAGATGGTTTCTTAAATTTATTTAAAAACTTTGAAAAGAAACAATTTAAAACTATAAATGCTGCTCAAAAAGAATGTAAAGTTAATTATTTAATGAATCTTAAAACTAAAGAGGCAGTTATTGAAGTTGCAGAAGTTATTGGTATTAAGCAGCTAACTGAGGATCAAAAAGATCCATATATAACATCAACAGCTGGTTTAGGAAAATTGATTTCCCATTTATTAGAACAAGGAATTGAAAATTTTATTATAGGTTTGGGTGGTAGTGCAACAAACGATTGTGGTATTGGAATGCTAAGTGAACTTGGAATAAGATTTGTTGGTAAAAATGATGAAATTTGTCAACATGGAATAAGTGAACTTAAAAAAATAGAGAAAATTGACTATAGTTGTAAAAACAAAAAGTTAGAGAAAGCTAAATTTACAATAATAAGTGATGTTAATAGCCCTTTATATGGTCAAAAAGGTGCTACTTATGTGTATTCAAAACAAAAAGGATTAAAAGAAGAAGACTTTTTAGAAGTTGATGAAGTTGTGGAAAACTTCGCTAAATTAGTTTCAAAAGAGTTAGGAAAGGACTATTCATCTTATGAAGGAAGTGGAGCTGCAGGTGGATTAGGTTTTGCATTCTTGTCTTTTTTAACCTCTACTATTCAATCTGGTTCTGGTTTTATGATTAACTACTTAGATATAGAGAAAAAAATTCAAGAGGTTGATTTTTTAATAACTGGCGAAGGAAAATTAGATAGACAAAGTTATATGGGGAAAGCACCTATAGAATTGGCTAGAATTGCGAAAAAATATGATAAAAAAATAATTTTCTTGGCTGGTAGTATTATTGATAAAGAACTATTAAATCTAAGTGCTGAAGATAAAAAAATAGTAGATGTTTCATTTTCTATTCAAAGAGAATTCCTTCCTCTAGAAATTGCTATGAATAAGACTGTTGCCAAAAGTAATTTAGAAGAGACAATTGAGCAAATATTTAGAGTATTGGAGTTTTACAATGGATAAAAAAAATAATATTTTAATGGGAATATTTTGTATAATTGTTGCAGGATTTGGATTTTCTCTAATGGCACTATTTATAAAACTTGCTGGGAATCTACCTTCAATGCAAAAAGGTTTTTTTAGAAATATTATAGCTGTTGGAATTTCATCAATTCCATTAATAAAACATTGGAAGTCAATTAACTTTCCAAAAGGTAAATTATCATGGAGTGTATTGATATCGCGTAGTGTTTTTGGAACGATTGGACTCGTATTTAACTTTTATGCAATAACGCATATAAGTCTCGCAGACTCTACGATTATACAAAAATTATCACCATTCGTAATTTTAATATTGTCATACATATTTTTTAAAGAAAAAATGACAAAATTTCAAATGATTGCTATAGTTATTGCATTTATAGGTGTAGGATTTATAATTAAACCTAGTGGGGATGGTTTTATTAGTATGGGAGCTCTAGCAGCGCTATTAGGTGCTTTTTGCTCAGGTATTGCATATACTTGTGTAAGATACTTAGGTACTCATAATGTGTCGGGAGAGTTTATTATATTCTTTTTCTCAACATTATCTACTCTATTATTATTACCTTATTTAATTTTTGATTATAGGGTTATGACAATGTATCAACTTTCTATGCTAGTATTAGCTGGAGCTTCAGCAACAATTGGCCAATATGGTGTTACGTTTGCTTATAAATATGCTGCTGCAAAAAATATTTCAGTTTTTGACTATTCTCAGGTTTTATTTTCTGGAATTTTTGGATTTATATTTTTTAATGAGTTACCAGACTTGCAAAGTTTAATAGGTTATATTATAGTTATATCTGTAGGAATAATTTTAGTGAAAAAAAGTAAATAAAGAGGTGTTAAATGAAAAGAAAAAATATTGAAATAATAGTTGTTGCCGTTCTTTTTGTTTGTACTATATTGTTATATGTAGTTCAAAGTAATAAGGAAGTACTATTTAATACTACGAATAAGAGCAGTAATACTAATACAAATAAAGAATCAAATAGTGAAAATGTAGCAAATGCTCGTGATGGAATTCAAGGTGTTGTACAACCTTCACCATTTATTACAACTCCTAATGGAGTAGAGGCTAATCTTCTTCAAAATGCTAATGGAAGTTTAATTGGTCAATTAATATATTTACAAAGAGAACATTTACCCGAAGCAGAACAAAAATTATTAGCAAATAATAAAGATGCTACTCAATATGTTTTGGGTTACTTGGCAGGTCAACAGGCTACACCTTTTGAACAAGGACAAACAGTAGATATAGACAGAAAGTACCCTTATTACATACAATGGGATAAAAGATGGGCATATGATAAACTTGGTGGAACTAATATCGCTATTGGGGGATGTGGTCCAACATGTGTAGCTATGGCTTTAGGAGGAATATTAGACGATAAATCAATTACTCCAAAGAGTATTGCTGAAAAAGAAGATGCAAATGGTTACTTTGCTGCGGAAGGAACAAAATGGAGCTTTTTTGATTATATAGCTAAAGAATATGGTGTTAAATCAACAGGTGTTCCACTAAATAAAGAAGCAATAAATGCAAGCTTAGATAAAGGGAATCCAATTATAGCTTCAGTACATCCCGGAAAATTCACAACAGTTGGTCATATTATACTAATTACTGCAAAAGATGAAGATGGTAATTACATAATCAATGATCCTAACAGTTACACAAGAACATTAAAAAAATGGTCTTACGATGAATTAAAAACAGAAATCGTAGCTATGTGGGAATTCTCAAAATAAATTTTAAATAACAAAAAATCTTCAATACATTATGTGTTGGAGATTTTTTATTTTTGAAAATTTTAGTAGGGCAATACATCAAATTTAAAAGTTAAATTATAAAGAAAAAAATTGGTTTGTTTTTATTTTTATAAATGTTATTAAAGAATATTATTTTTTCTTGTTAGTAAATTTTTTATCAAACCAATAATTTGATATTAATTATGAAAACCTTTATAATTAATATTATGAAAATAATGATTATTAGTATTATTACTAATGTATAAATCGAAATAGTATAAGAGATGGAGGAAATAAAATGTCAGTTCTTGATATAAAAAATTTAGAAGTATCAATTAATGAAAAACAAATATTAAAAGGACTAAACTTAGAAATAAAATCTGGTGAAATTCATGCGGTAATGGGACCGAATGGAGCTGGTAAATCTACACTAGCTTCTGCGATTATGGGGCATCCTAAATATGAAGTTGATGGAGGAAGCATCTTATTAGATGGTGAAGAAGTATTAGAAATGGAAGTTGATGAAAGAGCTCGCGCTGGGTTATTTTTAGCTATGCAATATCCATCAGAAGTTCCAGGTGTACCAACTTCAGAATTTATTAAATCAGCTATCAATGCACAACGTGAAGATAGTATCCCGCTAATGCAATACATTAAAAAATTAGATAAAACAATGGTATTTTTAGACATGGATTTAAAAATGTCTCAACGTTATGTAAATGATGGATTCTCAGGTGGAGAAAAGAAACGTAATGAAATTTTACAAATGATGATGTTAGAACCAAAATTTGCTATACTAGATGAAATTGACTCTGGTTTAGATATCGATGCTTTAAAAGTAGTGTCAAAAGGTGTTAACAAAATGCGTGGAGAAAACTTTGGTTGCTTAATAATCACTCACTACCAAAGATTATTAGATTACATTGAGCCAGATTTCGTTCACGTATTAATGGACGGAAAAATCGTAAAATCAGGTGGACCTGAATTAGCGCTTCGCTTAGAAAAAGAAGGTTATGATTGGTTAAAAGAAGAGGTTTAATATGGAAAATAATAAATTAAAACTAAGTATTAAAACTTTACAAAGTATTTTTTCTAATACTAATGAACCAACATGGTTTTTAAATACTAGAAAATTAGCTTTATATAAAAGTTATACACTATCTTTTCCAAAACTAGAGTCTATGGAGTTAGAAAGATGGAACTTATTTAATGTTGATTTTTCAACTCTAAGATTAGAAAATGAAGGAAATATAGATATAACTAAATATGGAATTAATAATGATGATTTTGCTGTAGTGCAAAAAAATAATACTATTGTTCATATTAATATTCCTGAAAAATATGCAGATAAAGTAGTAATTAAAGATATTTTTTCAGCTATGAATGATGATCACATTAAAGACAGCTTTATGAGTGTAGTCGATTATGCAGAAAGTAAAGTAACAGCTGTTCACTATTCATTATTAAATGCAGGATTATTTATCAACGTTAAAGATAATGTGTTTATAGAAGAGCCGCTTCAATATATTGTCATTTCAGATAAAGAACAATGTTTATTTAACCATGTTACTATTCAAGTTGGTAAAAATTCTAAATTTAACTTTATCGAAAACTATGTAAATAATCAAAAAGAAGACAAAGCACCATTCAGTTTAGTTTCTGAAGTTGTAGCTCATGAAGGAGCACAAATTAATTATAGCTCTATTACAAACCAACCAGGAGAAAAACGTGGAACTATTTTACGTCGTGGATTAACTTATAGAGATTCACTAATTAACTGGAATGTTGCAGCGATGGATGAAGCAGATGTATATCACGATAATACAACAAATATTCTAGGTGATGGATCTGAAGCTAACCTTAAGATTGTTACTTTAGGAGTTAAAGAACAAAAAACTTACTTCAATAGTGAAGTAGTTAACCAAGGATTAAGTAGTAAAGGTGATATTCTTCAACACGGTGTATTACTTGATAGATCTCATATTGTATTTAACGGTGTAGGATTTATCGTTAAAGGAGCAACAGGTTCTAACGCTTATCAAAGTTCAAGAATGCTGACACTTTCATCTGAAGCAAAAGCTGATGCAAATCCAATGCTACTAATCGATGAAAATGATGTTATGGTAGGTCACGGTGCTTCTCTAGGGCGTATTGATGAAGAGCAATTATACTACTTACAAAGTAGAGGATTAACAAGAAAAGAATCTAGCAGATTACTAGTTCACGGATTCTTATCTCCAGTTATCTCAGAATTAACAGTAGATAAGATTAAAGAACTTGTTACAGTCCTTATTGATGAAAAAATTAACAATAACGAGAGTGAATAATAATGATAGATTTTAGTAAATATAGAGAAGACTTTCCTATATTAAAAAGAAAGATATCAGGAAATGATTTGATATTTTTTGATAATGGAGCTACTACTCAAAAGCCTAATCAAGTAATCGATGCTATATCAGATTACTATAGGAATTATAATTCGAATATCCATAGATCTGTTTATACCTTAGGTAATGAATCAGAGAAAATATACGAAGAGTCTAAAGAGCTTGTAAGAGAATTTATTAATGCTAGTAGTTATGAAGAAATAATTTATACTAGTGGAACTACTGAGAGCTTAAATTTCGCAGCAAGAATTCTAGAACAAGATGTTAGTGAAGGTGATGAGATTATCCTTACATATATGGAGCATCATGCTAATATTATCCCATGGCAACAACTGGCTAAACGTAAAAATCTAGTTTTAAAATATTTAGAACTAGATGAAGAAGGAAGAATTAGTATTGAACAACTAAAAGAGTTTATCACAGAAAAAACTAAAATTGTTTCAATATGTCACGCTTCTAATGTATTAGGGAATATTAATCCGGTTTATGAAATTGGTGAATTATTGAAAGATAAAGATATTTATTTTGTAGTAGATGCTGCCCAATCAGTACCACATTTAAGAATTGATGTGCAAAAAATGAATTGTGATGTTTTAGCTTTTAGTGCGCATAAGATGTGTGGACCTACTGGTATAGGTGTGCTTTATGGTAAAAAGAGCTTATTAGAAAAATTTGATCCAGTAGAATTTGGTGGAGGAATGATTGGTATTGTTGAAGATACTTCTGCAACGTGGGCTATACTTCCAGATAAGTTTGAAGCGGGAACACCACTTCTAGCTGAAGCTGCTGGACTAGCTGCAACTATTAAGTATTTAAATAGTATTGGATTAGAAAATATAGAAAAGTATACAAAAGAACTTACAGAATATATGTATTCTGAATTGTCTAAAATTGAGAACATTGAGATATATGGTGTGAAAAATATCGAAGACAGAGTTTCGTTAGTATCTTTTAACTTAGTAGGTGTTCATCCTCATGACTTAACTAGTTTCTTAGATGAAAAAGGAATTTGTATAAGAGCAGGTCATCAATGTACACAACCATTATTAGGAAAATTAGGAACATATTCGGTAGCGAGAGCGAGTCTATATCTATATAATACAAAAGAAGAAATAGATTTCTTTATTCAAACTTTAAAAGAAACGAAGGAGTTTTTCGAAAATGAGTTTTAGTGATTTAAAAAGTTTATATAAACAAGTAATCTTAGATCATAGTAAACATCCTAGAAATAATGGAGTAATAGAAAATAGTTATAAGCTAGAGATGTTAAATCCTTCATGTGGTGATAAAATAACTGTTAGTATGAAATTAGTTGATGATATTATTGAGGATATCAAATTTGTTGGGACTGGTTGTTCTATTTCGTTAGCTTCAGCTTCAATGTTAACAGAAGAACTAAAAGGTCTATCAGTAGAAAAAGCAAATGCCAAAATTAAAGACTTTTTAAATATGATAATGGGAAATGAATTTAATGAAGAAAACTTAGAAGATAGTATTTCATTACAAAATATTTCTCAACTTCCAGCTAGGGTAAAATGTGCAACTCTTGCATGGAAAATTACAGAAAAAATATTAGAAGAAAATAAATAGAAAAAGGAGTGATTGCATTGAATAAAAATGAAGAAATGTTTACCGATTATCAGTATGGATTTTCAGATAAAGATGTATCTATATTCAAAACTGATAAAGGATTAACAAAAGAAATCGTCAAGACAATTTCTGAAAGAAAAGAAGAACCACAATGGATGTTAGAATATCGTCTAAATGCATTAAAAGAGTTCTATAGAATGCCGATGCCTACATGGGGTGGAGACTTATCAGAAATCGATTTTGAGGATTTAACATACTATGTAAAACCATCAGAAAAAACAGAGCGTTCTTGGGATGAAGTACCAGAAGAAATTAAAAATACTTTTGAAAAACTTGGTATTCCAGAAGCTGAACAAAAATACTTAGCAGGTGTATCTGCACAATATGAATCAGAAGTAGTTTATCATAATATGCATAAACAATTCGAAGAAAAAGGAATTATCTTTGAAGATACTGATACAGCATTAAAAAATCATGAAGAAATCTTTAAAGAATACTTCTCAAAAGCTGTTGATTTTAATGATAATAAATTCGCTGCATTAAACTCTGCAGTATGGTCAGGTGGTTCATTCATCTACTGTCCAGAAAATGTATCTGTAGAAGCACCGCTTCAAGCGTACTTTAGAATTAATAGTGAGAAAATGGGGCAGTTTGAGCGTACTTTAATTATTATTGAAAAAAACTCTTCTCTTCACTATGTAGAAGGATGTACTGCTCCAACTTACTCAGCTAGTTCACTACATGCTGCTGTAGTAGAAATCTTTATTAAAGAAAATGCTCGTTTTAGATATACGACTATTCAAAACTGGTCAACAAACGTTTATAACTTAGTTACTAAGCGTGCGATTGTTGAGAAAAACGGGACAATGGAATGGGTAGATGGAAACTTAGGTTCTAAATTAACAATGAAATATCCAGCTTGTATCTTAGTTGGTGAAGGAGCAAGTGGAAGTACACTATCTATTGCAATGGCTAGTGAAGGACAAGTACTTGATGCGGGTTCTAAGATGATTCACCTAGCGCCTAGAACATCATCTACTGTTGTTTCTAAATCAATGTCTCGTCGTGGTGGAAAAGTTAACTACCGTGGATGGATTCACTTCGGTAAAAACTCAGAAGGATCTCGATCAAACATTGAATGTGATACATTAATCTTAGATGAATACTCAACTTCAGATACTATTCCTTACAACATAGTTAAAAACTCTAACGTATCATTAGAACACGAAGCAAAAGTATCTAAAGTATCAGAAGAACAACTATTTTACTTAATGAGTAGAGGTCTTGATGAAGGACAAGCTACAGAAATGATAGTTATGGGATTCATCGAACCATTTACGAAAGAACTTCCAATGGAATACGCTGTAGAATTAAACAGATTAATTTCATTTGAGATGGAAGGATCAATAGGATAATAAATTATATTTTGAACTCTGAAAATCTATTCATAGATTTTCAGAGTTCTTAAGGTTGTATAATAAAATCCAGGCATGAGAAAATTAGAAAACATGGATATGAAATTGAATCTGCAACGAGACAGTTAGAAAACTTAATTAGCGAATAATAAATAAAAGGATTATAAAATATACTTAAATTAGAATTATAATTTTGATGAAAGTTAGTCTTATAGTCTTTTTATTTTATGTCAAAATATGGTTGTTATAGAAAAATTGTTAGAGTTATGTTAATATTATAAGTGAAGTATAAAAAATAAATTTTAGATAGAAATAGTGTAACGAAGTATAGGAGTTTAGTTATGAGTAATAATAATCAAAGATATAATAACAACGAATCTAACAATGGTTATCAGGATCAGAATACAAATTATTATGATAATTACCAAAACCAGGAATTCTTGAATTATAATGAGAATAATTATGACCAAAGTCAAATCTATAACGATAATTATCAAAATCAAGAAATGTATAATGGTCAATATAGTCAAGATGTTAATTATAATGGTAACTTACAAAATCAAAATACTGAGTATAACGATCAATATAATGAAGGCTTAAATAGTTACGATATAAATTATCAAGATCAAAATATGAATTATAATACATATAATGATAATAATCAATTACAAACTAATAACCAGGAGTATTATGAACAAAATGATAATAATTTTAATCCAGTATATGAAGAATACGCAGAACCTAAGAAAAGAACAGGTATAATACTATTGGTTAGTTTTTTGATTATTGGACTTATAGCAATATCTGGATATTTTGCATATAACAAATATATTGTTAATAAGAAGGCGGTAGTTGATCTTAATCAGTATGAAATAGAATTTAAGCCATACGGAACTGATGGAGATGGAACTGCAGCAGCAGATATTAAGAAAATTCCAACAGTAGAAAATGCAGACGGAAGTGTAACACAATTTCTACAAGAACCTACTATAACTTATAGTAAATCAAATAACTTAAAAAATGGAGAAAAAGTTGAAGTAACAATAAGTCTAAGTAAATCTTCTGCTGATGCAAAAAAACTAGAACTTAAAGGTGAATTCAAACGTTCATATACAGTAAAAGGGTTAAGTGAAAAATCAAAAGATAATAGTAGCAAAGATAGTAAGTCTTCTTCAAGTAGTATAGTACTTAGAGAAGATAGTTCGGTGAATACTAAAGAACTTACAGATACTCAAGTCGGTGATTGGGCAAGGGCTATTTATATTAAAGAATTTTCTCGTAATTCTTCAACTTCTGATTTTTCATATGATGTTTGGTTAGGTAGCGATCATTTAGCCTATGTTAATCTGAAAAAAGACGGAAGTATAGTAGGGAAATATAGAGTAAACGCAAGAGGTGAACTTGAACATAGTGAAAATAGCGGATGGGTAGTAGTAAGTAGTACATTCACTTCTTAAATGCTGCAATCAAAATATTTTTATATTCGCTAAAAAAACATAAAAACTTATAAAACTGATAACTAAAATATAGATAGCGTATTCTAGTTATCAGTTTTTTTGTAAATTTTTTATTATAAAGTTATAAATAACTCTTGTAATTAATTATAATTAATGAGATAATAGACTATATAATGTAAATTGAGTAAGAGGAGATATATACTTATGACAAAGATTTTAGCTATTAACTCAGGAAGTTCATCTTTAAAATTTCAATTATTTGAAATGCCTGAAGAAAAAGTTATTACAAAAGGACTAGTTGAAAGAATCGGTATTGAAAATAGTGTATTCACTATCGAATTCAACGGTGAAAAAAATAAAGAAACATTAGATATTCCAAATCACGATGTGGCAATCGAAATGTTACTTGAAAAATTAACTAAATTAGGAATTGTAAAAGATGTTAAAGAAATCGAAGGAGTTGGACACCGTGTTGTTCATGGTGGAGAATTCTATGATGCTTCTGTATTAGTTAATGATGAAGAGTTAGCTAAAGTAGATTCAATCGAAGACTTAGCGCCTTTACACAACCCAGCTAATATTAAAGGTGTTCGTTCATTCCAAAAAGAATTACCAGGTGTTCCAAACGTATTAACATTTGATACAGCATTCCACCAAAGTATGCCAAAATCAACTTACATGTATGCTGTGCCAAGAGAATTTTATGAAAAATACGGAGTTCGTAAATATGGTGCTCACGGAACTAGCCACAGATTCATTGAGGAAAAAGTTGCTGAAATTTTAGGAAAAGATCCAAAAGAACTTAAAACTATTTCTTGTCACATTGGGAACGGAGCTTCAATTTGTGCTATTAAAAATGGTAAATCATTCGACACTTCTATGGGATTCACTCCATTATCAGGATTAGTAATGGGTACTAGAACTGGTGATATTGATCCAGCTACTATCCCTTATATCGCTCAAAAAACTGGATTATCTCTTGAAGAAATCGTGCGTATTTTCAACTTTGAATCAGGATTAAAAGGAGTTTCAGGATTATCTTCTGACTTACGTGATGTTGAGTCTGTAAGAGATACTAATCCACATGCTGCTGAAGCAATCGATGTTTACATCAACAGAATTAAAGAGTATGTTGGAGCTTATGCTGCAGCTATGAACGGTGTAGATGCTATCGTATTTACTGCTGGTGTTGGTGAAAATGCTACATGGGTACGTGAAGAAGTATTAGAAGGTTTAACTTTCCTAGGTGTACAAGTTGACAAAGAAAGAAACAATGTACGCGGAAAAGTTGCAGAAATTTCTACAGCAGACTCTAAAGTTAAAGCATTTGTTATTCCAACAGATGAAGAAGTTATGATTGCTAGAGATACTTATAACTTATCTAAATAATATAAGAGATTAAAAGGGCTGGGGTTTCTCCAGTCCTTTACTATTTTGAAAGGATAATATGGATATAAATAACTTTAATGAGAAATTTAACAGTGCCATAAATATACTGGAAAAATTCAATGAAGCAGGTTATGAAGCATATTTTGTGGGTGGTTGCGTTAGAGATTACTTACTTAATGATGAATTTTCTGATATAGACATTACTACTAATGCTTTACCTGAAGAAGTTAAACAAATCTTTAGAAAAAGTATAGATACAGGAATACAACACGGAACGGTTACAATATTAGTAGATGAAGATAGTTTTGAAGTAACAACTTTTAGAACTGAGGATGATTATATTGATCATCGTACTCCAGAAAAGGTAGAGTTTGTTAGTGATTTAAAGGAAGATTTAGATAGACGAGATTTTACTATTAATGCCATGGCTCTAGATAGTAACGGGAAATTGTATGATTATCACTGTGGAGAGAGAGATTTAAGAAATAAAGTAATAAAAACTGTTAATAATCCTAATGAAAGGTTTTTTGAAGATGCCCTAAGAATGTTAAGATCATTCCGTTTCTCCTCAAAACTTGGATTTGAAATTGAAGAAAATACCTTAAAGGCTATAAAAAATAATGCTGAGCTTATAAAATTTGTTTCAATTGAGCGTATAGTAAATGAATTTAGAAAATTATTAACAGGAAGAGGAAATAAACGAAGTTTAGAATTATTATTAGATAGTAAATTGAATAATTATATTCCTTTTCTAGATGAAATTTCTAAAATAATTGACTTTTCAAATTATACATTTTGTCAAAGTTTATACATCCTATCTAAAATCAATGATATTTCTTTTGAAAAGTTAAAAGAACTAAAACTATCTAATAAAGAAATTAAACAGATTAAAATATATGAAAAAATTAACGAGGACTTTAGTAGTAATATTCCTTTAGAAATAATTTTATATAACTATGATGTTAATGATGTTACTTTTATTGCTAGTTATTCTAATTATTGTGATAAGGAAGATATAGAAAAAATTAAATTACCAATTAAATCTTTTAATGATATAGCTATAACTTCAATGGAAATCATAAGTATAATAGATAAGCCTGCAGGACCGTGGATAAAGGAAATCATTAAGAAACTAGAAGAAGATATTATATTATATAAAATAGATAATACAAAAAAAGACATACTAGATTTTTTAATGAAAATAAGAGATAATAGATAGATATAATGAAAGAGAGGTGAGAGAATATATGAATAAATTATTTTGTGTAGTGGATATTGAATTAACTGAGGAAAAAGAAATAATTCAATTTTCTGCAACAAAACTAGATCAAAACTTTAAAGAGATAGAGTCTATTAATTATTATATTAAACCTAAAAAACAAGTCTCACCTTTTGTTACTGAGTTAACTGGTATTAATAACGATATGTTAAGCGAAAAATTATATTTTGAAGATGTTGCGAAAGAATTATATGACTTCATAAAAGAAGATATACTTGTTTGTCACGGCTTACCATCTGATTATGTAATTTTAAAGAAAAGGTTTCATGATGTAGGAATAAGATATCATGCTAAAATGTCTTTAGATACAGTTGAACTAGCTAGATTATTTATGCCAACTCAGGAAAGTTATAGATTATCTGATTTATCTAATTCTCTTGCTCTATACTCTGGTGATGGATATCACAATGCCGCGATTGATGTACAGGTAACTGTAGAATTACTAAAAGAAATTTCTAAGAGAATAGCAAATATAAATTCAAACAATTTTAAAAAGATAGAAGTACTTTTAGAAAAAATAGATTACAATACTCTTAAATTTTCTAGATATTGCAAAAGAATAATTAGAGGAAAGAAAATAAAAAAAGAAGACTTCATTAATTTTGATGGTGTAGATTTTAAAAAAGTATCATATAATGTTAATGATAACAATTTTAAAGATAAGTTTATAATGTTTTCATCTATCAGTGAAAAGAAATATATAGACAACTTTAAAATTAGGAATTATGTTATTTTAAAAGAAAAGAGTAATTATGTTCCATTGAATGTATTTAAACTATTCCCTAAAAAAGAAGATTTAAATTTAGATAAACTTTTAATAAAATTATATGTATGGATATTAGAAACAAATTCTGGGGACTTTTGTGAGTTGAATTTACTTTATCTTGAGAAATTGTATATTGATAATATAAGAAATGGTATTTTAATAAGCTCTAAATCTTATTATTTTGATGAAAAGAATAGGGTTGCTGATAGTTGTAAAAATATTGTTACAAATTATAATTCAATCGAGTATTTATTGGATAATAATAACTTGAAAAATCATACTTTTATTTTTGAAAACAAAAAGATTTTAGGACGTGAACTTGATTCAAAAAATACAAAAGATTACTTCTATAAAAATGTTATCATTGAGTTAAATGTTGCTGTGTCGAAAAATCCAAAAGACAAAAACATTAAAATGTTAAGAAATAATATAGATGGACTTGTAAAATTTTTACATGAAATGTATTTATCAGAAAGTTTATTCTTATATAATGATAGTTTGAGTTTTATTCTTCAAGATGTGGAGGCTATATTAAATGATATAAAATCTTATAAAGATATACTACCAGCTTCATACAAATTTATGAGAAAATTGAAAGATGTACTTACAAACTCTAAAAACACATATAAGTTCGTTGTTCTTAATCAAGAAAATAGTTTAAAATTAACAGTTGTTGACGATAAGAAAGTAAAGGGATTAATTAATATAATTCATTCTAGAAACCATAAATATTTAAATCTAAAAGCTAAAGCACATTATATTTATAGTAATGGTGATGAGGAATTATTGAATTCAAAAGCTACAAGCTCAATACTATATGTATTTGAAAGTAATAAATATAAGGATTTATATTTTAACAAAAGAGAAAAAAGAAGTTATATAAAATATTATAATTTCTCAATAAAAGATAATTTTAATGAATTATATAATGATGTTATAAAAAATAATAAAATATCTTACAGATGTTACGCGACGAAGGATATTCTGGAGTATCGATACTATCTTAATGATATATTTGAAAGTATTATAGTATTTCGCGACTTAGAACATTAGATGAGAAAAAATAAAAACACGTAATTAAAAAAATAGTAAATTTATGTTATAATATAAATAGTTTTTATATATAATATATGACAATTTTAAATTGAACAAAACATTAATTAAAAATAGGAGGGACTGTAAGTTGAACATTAATAATTTAAAAGAACAACTAGGTCAAAAAGTAACTCTTGGTGCATGGATTGCCAACAAGAGAAGCAGTGGTAAAATTGCATTTTTCCAATTAAGATATGGAGCTGGATTTATTCAAGCTATCGCTTTAAAAGAATCTTTAGGTGAAGAAAGATATCAACAATTACGTCACTTACCACAAGAAACTTCATTAAAAGTAACTGGGTTAATTAAAGAAAATGAAAGAGAACTTTCTGGAATTGAGTTAGAGATAGAAGATTTCGAAGTAATTTCTGAAGCAGTTGATTATCCTATTACTCCAAAAGAGCATGGAGTAGAATTTTTAGCTGATAATCGTCACATTTGGATTCGTTCTAAAAAACAACATGCTATTTTAACAATTAGAAATCAAATCATTAAATCTACTTATGATTTCTTTGAAAAAGAAGGTTTCTTAAAAACTGATCCACCAATTTTAACATCTTCAGCTCCTGAAGGAACAACAGAATTATTCAACACTAAATACTTTGACGAAGAAGCTTACCTTTCTCAGTCAGGTCAATTATACTTAGAAGCTACAGCAATGGCGTTTGGTAAAGTATTCTCATTTGGACCTACATTTAGAGCTGAAAAATCTAAAACTCGTCGTCACTTAATCGAGTTCTGGATGATTGAAGCTGAAATGGCATTCTGTAATCATGATGAAAGTTTAGCTTTACAAGAAGCTTTTGTTAATCATTTATTAACTGATGTATTAGAAAAATGTCAAGAACAGCTTAAAGTACTAGGTCGTGACATTGAAGCATTAGAAAATGCTAGAGGAGAATTCCCTCGTATTAAATATAAAGATGCAATCAAGTTATTAAAAGAAAATGGATTTGACGACATTGAATACGGGGACGATTTTGGGTCACCACATGAAACGTTTATAGCTAATAGCTATAATAAACCAGTGTTTATTACTCACTGGCCATTAGATATTAAACCATTCTACATGATTGAAGATCCAAATGAACCTGGTGTAGTATTATGTGCGGATTTAATAGCTCCAGAAGGATATGGAGAAATTATTGGTGGTTCTCAACGTATTGACGATTATGATAAACTATTAGAAAATATTAAGAAACATGATTTAAATCTTGATACTTATGGTTGGTATTTAGATTTACGTAAATATGGTTCTGTTGAACATGCAGGATTTGGTTTAGGGTTGGAAAGAACAGTTGCTTGGATTACTGGTAACGGCCACGTTCGTGAAACTGTTCCATTCCCACGTTTATTAAACAGACTAACACCATAGGAGTTTAATATGATCAATATCAATATAAAAGGTCTTTTAGTTGATGCTGATTTTTTAATGAATTATACTTCTCATAACTTATCTGGAGAGGAAGCAATGTTTCTTCTTCAGATAAGTTATTTGACAAATCAAGGGAAGATACCTTTTTCAATAGAAGTTTTCAAGGAAAAATTAAGTTATTCTGAAGATCAGATTTTTTCTCTCTTAGATATTTTAATTAAGAAAGAATTAATAGCACTTTTACCAGATAGTAGAATAGACTTTATAGTATTTAATAATAAAGATGATTATTATACATTACGTGAACTTTTAAGATTAGTTGAGAAAGTAACAGGAAAAATATTAACTTCAAAAGAGATGGATATAGTGTCTTCATGGTTCGAAAGAAAATATACAAAAACAGAGATCGATGAGGCATTAACTATCTCGAAAAATATTAGTTATGTTAATGGTATTTTAAACAATAAAGTTAGTAAAGAAATAAAAAAAGAAAGTGGAAGTAATTTAGGTTATGACTGGTTTAACAAATAGACAAAAAAAGATTAAAGCAAAAAAAGTAATGGATTATTTGGATAAAGTATTTCCTAATGTTGAATGTGAATTAGATTTTTCTAACCATTTAGAATTAATTATTGCTGTTCTGTTGTCTGCCCAATGTAAAGATGAGTATGTTAATAGAGCTACAGTAGGATTATTTGAAAATTATAAAACTATTGATGACTATGCTGATGCTAAAGTAGAAGACATTGAAAAATATATTCGTACATTAGGTCTTTATAAAGCTAAGTCAAAAAATATTGTTGGAATGGCTAATATGCTTAGAGACGTTTATGACTATAAAATTCCACAAACTAGAGAGGAATTAGAAACTTTACCTGGTGTAGGTAGAAAGACAGCGAATGTTGTTCTTTCTGTTGGTTTTAATATACCTGCTATAGCAGTTGATACTCATGTAGAAAGAGTTGCAAAAATGTTTGGTCTTGCGGATATAAATGATAGTCCGCTTCAAGTCGAAAAAAATCTGATGAGTGTATTTCCTATGGAAAGTTGGGGGAAAATACATCATCAATTAATTCATTTAGGTCGTTATAAACTCCCTGCAAGAGGGGAGCGTTCTATTGACCCCGAATTAGAAAAATTATTAGTATTAAAATAAGAGGAGAGGGACTATGCTAATTATATTTATACTGGCGTGTTTTCTAATATTGCTAGATCAACTTAGCAAAAATTTTATAGTTAATCATTTTACATTAGGTGAAAGTAAGGAAGTTATAGCTAATTTCTTTAGTATTTCATCTCATAGAAATAGAGGAGCCGCATGGGGAATTTTACAAGATAGTCGCATATTTTTTATAGTTGTTACGATAATTTTTATTGCTATTTTAACATATTATTTAGTTAAACAAAGAAATATATTATCGAGTTTTGATAAAGCTATTTTTTCTCTAATTTATGGAGGAGCAATTGGTAATTTTATTGATAGATTAACTAGACATGAAGTTGTTGATTTCCTAGATTTTAGAATTTTTGGCTATGATTTTCCTATATTCAACTTGGCTGATTGCTTTATTTGTGTAGGAGTTGTATTCTTATTATTTAAAATTTATAAGGAAGAAGATAAATAATAATAAATCGAGAGATGATTTTTTAATCATACTCTCTTTTTTGTTATAATAATTATAATATAAATAATTAAAGGAGTTTTGAATGTATTATTGCACGTATAAAAGTAAGATAGGTCTTCTATATTTAATTTCTGATGGTATCCATCTATGTGGATGTTATTTAGAGGAGCAAAGGTATTTTCCTGATGATTTAGATATGTACGAATTTAATAATGGTTTAGAAATATTTAATGAAGCGAGATTATGGTTAGAGAGTTATTTTAATAATGAGAAACCTGGTTTGGAAAATATACCTATAAAAATGATAGGAACAGCTTTTAGGAAACAAATTTGGTCGTTACTAAAAGATATTCCGTATGGTGAAGTAGTTACTTATAAATATATTTCTAAGAAAATTGCAGAACTTCAGGCTATAGATACTATGTCATCTCAAGCAGTTGGAGGAGCAGTAGGACATAATCCATTGTTAATATTTATTCCTTGTCACAGGGTTATAGGTACAAATGGAAGTTTAACTGGTTATGCTGCTGGATTAGAAAACAAAAGGTTTTTATTGAACTTTGAATCTAATAATAATAATAATTATTAACTAGGATACTAAAAACCGGCTAATAATAGAAGAATATAAAAAAATATGGTATAATTAGTAAGATTAAATTCTTTATTAGGAGAAATAAATGAACAAGAAAAAGATAGTATTTATGGGAACTCCAAAGTTTGCGGTTCCTGTTTTAGAAATGTTAATTGAAAATTATGGGGTAGATTTAGTAATTACCCAACCAGACAAAAAAGTTGGTAGAAAAAAAGTATTAACACCACCGCCAGTAAAAGTTGTGGCATTAGATAATAATATTAAGGTATTACAACCTGAAAAAATATCTACAGATGAAGAGACATATAATACATTAAAAGAGCTGAATCCTGATATAATTATTACTGCTGCATATGGGCAGCTTGTACCTGAAAAAATATTAGAAATTCCAAAACATAAATGTATAAATGTTCACGGGTCTTTATTACCTAAATTACGAGGTGGAGCACCTATTCAATATTCGATATTAGAAGATCATAAGAAAACAGGTATCACTATTATGTATATGGTTAAAAAACTAGATGCAGGAGACATGATTTCAAAAGTTGAAGTTGATATTTTAGATAGCGATAACTATGAGTCACTACATGATAAACTTTCAGTAGCTGGACGTGATTTACTAAACGAAACTTTACCAAAGATTTTTAGTGGTGACATAGCACCTGAAAAACAAGATGACGAGCAAGCTACTTTTGCAAGAAATATTTTAAGAGAAGATGAAAAAATTGATTGGAATACATCGGCAAGAGAGGTATTTAATAAAGTTCGTGCATTAGATCCTACACCAGGGGCGTTTACATACTTAGATGGTAATGTGTTAAAGATCTGGTCTAGTGAAGTTGTTGAATTAGAAGAACAATCTAGTTATAGTAAAGTAGGAACAATTGTTAAGCAAGATAAGAAAAACATCTATGTTTTATGTGGGAATGAAACAATACTAAAAGTACATGAACTTCAAGTATCTGGTAAAAAGCGCATGCCAGTGGTAAATTTCTTATCTAATAAGAAAGATTATGTAGGTACAATTTTAGGTGAAAACAATGAATAGCATAAATGCTAGGCAGATTGCTTATGAAGTACTTTATACAATCATTCAAGAAGATGGTTATAGTAATATTACGTTAAATAAGTACTTTAATCAGTATAAGATTCAAGAGCAAGATAAAAGATTTATTAGCGAAGTAGTGTACGGCACTATAAAAAATAAAATATATCTTGAACATATTCTTAAAAGCTATTCAAAAGGTAGAGTTAAACCAAAGGTTAAAGTGATTTTATCAATGAGTATTTATCAATTACTGTATATGGATAAAACTCCGAATTTTGCAATTATTGATGAAGCTGTTAAACTAAGTAAGAAAGTTGCAGGTAATATCACAGGAAAATTCGTAAATGGTATTCTTAGAAATATTGAACGACATGCTAGTAATCTAGATCTAAAATATAGAAATAATACAGAACAATTTTGTATAGAAAATAGTTGCCCTAACGAATTATACAATATACTTAAAGAACAATACGGAGTAGAAAAAGCTCAAAAAATTGTTGTATCTTTTAATGAGAAGAGTAAAAATAGTATTAGATATAATCCTTTAAAAATCACTAAGAAAGAGCTAATAGAAAAATTAGGTGATGCTGTTAGCGAGAGTGAAATCTGTGAAGATAGCCTAGTTTTAAATAAATTAAACCTAGATAGTAGTTTATTCACAAAAGGATATTATATTATACAAGATGAGGCAAGTGCGTTAGTAGCTACATCAATTGGTTTACCATTAGATAATAAATACAAAATACTAGATACTTGTGCTGCTCCAGGAGGTAAAAGTCTTCATATAGCGAGTAAGTATTTTAATTCTAGTTTAATTTCATGTGATAAATATATACATAAGCTAAAATTAATAGAAGATAATAAAGAAAAACTTGGAATAACTAATATTCAAGTAAAAGAACAAGATGCAACATTAACGAACGATTCATTCACTGATAAATTTGATATAGTAGTATGTGATGTCCCTTGTTCAGGAATTGGGGTTATTAAAAATAAACCCGAAATTAAATATAAAATCACAAATGCATATGTTGAAGATATCGCAAAACTTCAGTATGAGATTTTAGAAAATAGTAAACATTATGTAAAGCAAGGCGGAACACTTTTGTATTCTACTTGTACAATTGATAAGAGAGAAAACATACAAAATATTGAGAAGTTTTTAAAAGAGAACAGAGATTTTATTTTAGAGAAAATAACTCTAAATAATAGTATAGTAAAAACAAGAGACAATGGTGTATTAGAAATACTACCCGATGAGTATAGTTGCGATGGATTCTTTATAGCAAAACTTAAAAAAATGGAGGCAAAATGTTAATTTCAGATTTTAAAGGTTATAAAAAGTCAAGATGGTTAAAAGATTTTGATAAAATGTCAATATATTCTTTAAGACTAGATCAATTAGAAGAATATATTGTAAGTATTGGTGAGAAAAAATTTAGAGCTAAGCAAATTTATGATTGGTTATATAAAAAGAGAGTTACAGATTTTTCAGAAATGAAAAATGTACCTAAATCTTTACAAGAAAAACTCGCTGAAGAGTTCGAAATTACAACTTTAAAAACAATAATTAAACAAGAATCAGCTGATGGTACTATGAAGTTCTTATTTGAGCTACAAGACAAATATACAATTGAGAGTGTACTCATGAAAAATAAATACGGTAATTCTCTTTGTGTAACAACACAAGTTGGATGTCGTATCGGCTGTACTTTCTGTGCTTCAACACTTGGTGGTTTAAAACGTAATTTAGATGCGGGTGAGATAGTTTCTCAAGTGTTAAAAGTTCAACAGGAACTGGATAAAAAAGGTGAACGTATCTCTAGTATCGTAATCATGGGAATTGGTGAACCATTTGAAAACTACGATGAGATGATGGATTTTATTAGAATAGTAAATAGTGATGAAAGTTTCAACATTGGAGCTAGACACATTACTGTTTCAACTTCTGGGATTGTGCCGAAAATTTATGATTTTGCGAATGAAAAAGTTCAAATTAACTTCGCGGTTTCTTTACACGCACCTACTAATGAATTAAGAAGTAAAATCATGCCAGTAAACAGAGCTTATAATATTGACAAACTTATGGAAG
The DNA here is from genome assembly GCF_012273215.1 of Gemella haemolysans. Classification (NCBI taxonomy): domain Bacteria; kingdom Bacillati; phylum Bacillota; class Bacilli; order Caryophanales; family Gemellaceae; genus Gemella; species Gemella haemolysans. Next base: position 758,469 of record NZ_CP050965.1, read on the forward strand.
CATTAAAATATTATCAAGAAACTACTAATCGTCGTATTACTTTTGAATATGGTCTAATGGGTAAAGTAAACGATCAAAAAGAACATGCAGAGAAATTATCGGAGATTATTAAAGGTCTAAACTGTCATGTTAACTTAATCCCAATTAACTATGTACCAGAACGTAACTACGTTAGAACTAGTAAGAGCGATATTTTTGCATTTGAAAAAATACTTAAGAAAAATAAGGTTAATGTTACAATTAGAAGAACTCAAGGTGATGATATTGATGCTGCGTGTGGACAACTTCGTGCTAAAGAACGTAAGGATGAGGTAAAAGGAGGAATTCCAGATGCCACTAGTATATTCGTATAATAGTAATAAAGGAAGAAAAGAAAAAAATGAGGATGCAATTGCTGTTATGAAAAATAAACAAGGTGAAGTTCTTGCAGTTGTTTGTGATGGTGTTGGTAGCCATAGTAATGCAGCATATTCGAGTAATTATATTGTGGCGACTCTAGAAAAAGAGTGGCAGAATTTAACATTTGCTAATTTTAATAATATGAAAAATTGGCTTTGTGATAAAATAGAAAAATTGAATTTAGAATTATTTAACAAGTCACAAGAAAAGAATAAAAAAATGGGAACTACTATTGTCACATTAGCTACATTTGACAATCAAGTTGTTGTTTATAATATTGGTGATAGTAGCGCTTATGGTTTGACTAAAGATAATGAGATGAGTGTAGTTACTGTGGAAGATTCATTTGTTGGAGCCTTAATAAGTGCTGGGGCTATAACACAAGAAGAAGCAAAAACTCATCCAGAACGCCATGTACTAACTCAAGCATTAGCTACAAGAGATAATATTAATTTACATACTTTCATTGATGATTTAAGCAAATATGATTATTTTTTACTATGTTCTGACGGTCTAACGAACATGATGGAAAATGAAGAAATTCAAGATATAGTTAGAAACAATGAATTATCAATATCTGTAGAAAAACTTATAGAATTGTGTGTTAATCGCGGAGGAGTAGATAATATATCTGTAGCTATAATAAAAAATCTAGGGGGTGTAAACCATGATAAATAAAATTATATGTAATAGATATAAAATTTTAGATCATCTAGGTACAGGTGGAATGGCCACTGTTTGGTTAGGTTATGATACGATTTTAGATAGACAAGTAGCTATTAAAACATTTAAAATTGATGCTAATGATGAAGATGCAGTAAAAAGATTCAATAGAGAGGCGAAAGCAGTAACAAGTCTTTCTCATCCTAATATAGTATCTATTTATGACGTAGAGAACGAAGGAGAATTTTACTATCTGATACTTGAGTATGTAGAAGGAATGACTTTAAAAGACTACATGATAAAAAATCCACGTATGCCAATCGAAACAATTGTTCATATAGCTAAACAAATTGCAGCGGGACTTAGTCATGCCCATCAGAATGGTATTATTCATAGAGACATTAAACCTCAAAATATATTAATGAATGAGAATTTAACATGTAAGATTACTGATTTTGGTATCGCTAGAGCGTACGGAGATACTACATTAACTCAAACAAATCAAATGTTAGGGACTGTATATTATTTATCTCCAGAACAAGCTCGTGGGAATGTTGCTACAGCTCAAAGTGATATATATTCTCTTGGTATTCTTATTTTTGAAATGATAACAGGTCAAATACCTTTCAAAGGTGAATCAGCGGTTGCTATCGCTTTAAAACATTTGCAAGAAGAACTTCCTGATATCGATAAGTATAGAGATAATGTACCTCAAAGTGTAAAAAATATCGTACTTCAAGCCACAATGAAAAACCCTAACGAACGATACATAAGTTCGAAGGAGTTATTTGAAGATTTAAGTACTGTATTAAATCCAGAACGATTACACGAAAATAAATATACAGGATTCAAAATACCAACAGAACCAGTTCAAAATAACAACTATAATCAAACTCAATATATTGATAGAAATCCTATTGATGTTCCTCATGGTTATTCAGATTATAATAACTATAATGAAGAAGATGATTATTATGATTATGAAGAGGATCAACGTCAAAATAACAATAACAATAGGGAATATCAGAATAAACAGTACAAAAATAGTTATAATAGTGTAAGTAAGAAAAATAATAAGGAGCAAACTTCTAAGGCTAAACACATATTCTTCGCAATACTAGCAATGGTAGTAATTATTGTTGGAGCATTTTTCACATATAACTATTTAATAGGTGCTAATAGTGTCTCTGCCCCTGATGTCCGTAATAAGACTTTAGAAGAAGCAAAAGTTACTATTGTTAAGGCTGGCTTACAAGTTGGAGATATTACTGAAGTAGCAAGTGATGATGTTAAAGAAAAAACAGTAATTGATAGTGATCCTAAGGCTGGCAAAAAAGTAAGAAAAGGTTCCAAAGTGGACTTACGAGTATCTTCTGGTAAGAAAACTGTCGACATGCCTAACTTTGTTGGTATAGACGAAGAAAATGTTAGAAGAAACGCATCAAAACTAGGATTTAAAAATATTACTGTTGAGAAAGTTGAAAGCGACAGATATGATACAGGTAAAGTAGTTTCTCAAAATATCCCAGCGGGTACAGAAATTGTTCCAAAGGAAAAAGAACTAATTATCCAAGTTTCAAGTGGTAAGAAAAAAGTTTCTATGCCTAATTTAGTCGGTGAAGAAAGTAGTAGAGCTGAAAGTGTAATTGCTTCTTATGGATTCAAAAATGTTTCATATAAAGAAGAATACTCAGACAAAGAAGCTGGTACAGTAATTTCTCAAAGTATAAGAAGTGGATCTAGTATAATTCCTAGTGAGGAATCACTTGAAATTATAATTTCTAAAGGAAAAGAGAAGAAAACTTCAAGAGACGATTCTGATACTGATCCTAGAACAAATAATGATAATAACTCTAATAATTCATCTTCAAGAAATACAAACTCTTCAACTAATGTTAATAATAATGACAGAAGAGATAATAGCTAGATTATGATAATGAAAGGGGTTGACCCAAAAGTTCTAGATTTTAAAAATAGTTTACATGAGAACTCATAGACGCAGTGGTTTATTGATATCTAAATTCGCTTTGGGTAAGCTTTTTAGATATCTAATAAACTGTGCGGGGGTGACTCGACAAAATCGATTTCTATGAAATCACGATTTTTGAGTCACTCCCTTTTTTAAAAAGTTAACATACAATTAAATGGTGATAATAATGAATTTAACATTACAAAAAAAATTAGAATTACTTCCAGATAATCCTGGTTGTTATCTATATAAAGATAATATTGGAGAAATAATTTATGTAGGTAAAGCTAAAAACTTAAAGAATAGAGTAAAAAGTTACTTTACCGGAACTCACAATAAAAAAACACAAACTTTAGTTTCAAAAATTGAAGATCTTGAATACATTATAGTAAACTCAGAGAAGGAAGCATTATTACTTGAGAACAACTTAATAAAAAAATATAGACCGTACTTTAATATTCGATTAAAAGATGATAAGAGTTACCCTTATTTGATGGTTACTAAGGAAGAGCATCCAAGGTTATTAATGACTAGAAAATATAAAAAGAGTAATAAAAATATTTATTTTGGGCCATATGTTGATATCAAATCTGCGATGGAAGTAAAAAAGATCCTCGATAAAATTTATCCACTTAGAAAGTGTAATCCTGTAGAAAAGCGTCCATGTATGTATTATCAAATAGGTGAATGCATAGGTCCATGTGCTAAAAAGATTACACCTGATGAATATAAAACTCAGATTAATAAAATAAAATCATTTTTAACTGGTAATACTAAAGAAATTTTAGAAGACTTAAATAATAAAATGCAAGATCATGTTAAAAATCTTGAATTTGAAGCTGCAGGTCAGATTCATAGTTATATAAAATCGATTGAGGTTTCAGTGCAGAATCAAGTTGTTGCAGATAGCAATAATATTGATCGTGATTACATAGGATATAGTTTTAATAATGATTATATCTGTATTCAAATATTTTTATCTAGATTAGGTAATATTATTGAACGTAAAGTTGAATATTTTAATCTATACGACAGTCCAGATCAAATTTTATATTCTTATTTAATTCAATACTATGCCATGAATAAATTACCTAAAGAAATCTATATTGATGAAGTTGATGACAATTTATTATCAAATGTAGTTGATTGTAAGGTTATAATTCCTAAAAGAGGAAATCATAGGAAAATACTAGACACTGTAAAAGAAAATGCTTCTCATTATTTAAACAATAATTTAGCCATTGAAGAGCTAAAAGAACGTAAATTGCAAGTAACTTTAAATAATATAGCAGAGAAACTAGGTGTTAAATCAATAGATAGTATTGATGCATTTGATAACTCTAATATTATGGGTGTAGATGCCGTATCGGTAAAAGTAAATTTTACAAATGGAAAAAAAAATACATATAACTATAGAAAATTTAAAATTGATGAATCTATGGGAATAAATGATGTTCAGACGATGAAAGAAGTTTTGTATAGAAACTATAAAGATAAGAAAACTAATACAGAATTATTAATTGTCGATGGAGGAAAAAATCATCTTAATGCTGCGATAGAAATTGTTCATGAGAAGCTTGGTTTGACTAAAGTTAAGATTATTGGTTTAGCAAAAAATGATAAACATATTACTGAATATATAATTACAGATGATTATGAAATAATTGAGTTCCCTAAAACATCAGCAGAATATTTATTTTTAAAACAAATACAAGATGAAGTACATAGGTTTGCTATTACTTATCATAGAGCAATTAAAACTAAAAATATGTACAATTCTAGTTTAGACAATATTCAAGGTATTGGAAAAGTGAGAAAGAATCTCTTACTAAAAACATTTTCTTCAATCGAAGAAATTAAAGAAGCATCTGAAGAAAGACTATTAAAATTAGGTATTCCAAAAGATGTAATAAACAATTTGAAAAATAATTTATAAATTATTAAGTTATCCTTATTTTATATAACTAATTGTACGGATAACTTAATTTTTTTAAATTATTCTATAGTAATATTACTAAAAGTATGGTATAATAACTTAAAGAAATTATAACAGTCGAGGAGGCAACTATGAAATTTTTATCATTCAGTTATAACGATAATGAATTATATGGAGTAAAAGTAAAACGTGAAGAAAGTGCATGGAATCTAATTAAAGTACTAGAAGATTTTGATAATACTGATAAAATACCTGCGACTTTAAGAGAAGCAATTGAAGTATATGGAGTTTCTTTCATTGAAAAAATTAGAAAAGTACTAAAATTAGTTGAAGAAAGTGGTAAAGCTGAAAGTTATAAAGTACCATTTGATAAAATAATTTGGCGTTCACCAATTACAAGAACACCAAAAAATATTCTTTGTGTTGGACACAATTATGAGGCTCATGTTAATGAACTTGGAGATGAGCTTGCTAAAACTCCTAAAGATGTTCTTATCTTTACGAAAGCAACAACAGCTCTAGCTGGAAATAATGAAGTAGTTCCATCTCACAAAAATATTACAGATAGCTTAGACTTCGGAGGAGAACTTGCTGTGGTAATAGCTAAACCAGGTAAAAACATTCTAAGACCTTTAGTTTTAGATTATATTTTCGGTTACACAATCATGAATGATATTACTGCTACAGATTTACAATATAAACACGGACAATTTTTCTTAGGTAAATCATTAGAAAAATCAGCAGTAGTAGGTCCTTATTTAGTAACTAAAGACGAAGTTAGTTCACCTGAATCAATGAGTATCGTAACAAAAATTAATGGAGAAATTAAACAAAATGCTATGACATCTGAAATGTTATTTAGAGTTGATGATGTATTGGCAGAAATTAGTAAAATTGTTCCATTAGAAGCTGGTGATATTATTGCTACTGGTACTCCAGCAGGAGTAGGTGCAGCACAAAATCCACCAAGATTCTTACAAACAGGTGATGAAATTAAAATCACTGTTGAAGGTATTGGAACTTTAACTACAGTAATTGGAGAATAAGCAGAAAGGAAAAACAATGGCAAAAAAATCAAAAGATAAACAAGTCACTCATATTGAAAAAGACGATTTAAAAGCCCGTCAAGCCGCTATTAACGAAGCCATAAAAGTAATTGAAAAAGAATACGGTAAAGGTGCTATCATGGATATCTCTTCAGAAAATCCTATTAAAGTAGAAGCCGTATCTTCAGGTTCATTAGCAATAGATTCAGCATTAGGGATTGGAGGATATCCAAAAGGACGTATTGTTGAAGTATACGGTCCAGAATCTTCAGGTAAGACTACAATAGCTTTACACGCAATTGCGGAAGTACAAAAAACAGGTGGTATTGCAGCGTTTATAGATGCTGAAAATGCACTTGATATTGAATATGCAAAAGCTCTAGGTGTAGATTTTACACCAGGTAAATTCTTCTTATCTCAACCAGATAGTGGTGAACAGGCACTTGATATAGCTGAAAAATTAATTTTATCAGGAGCTATTGATATTATCGTTATCGACTCAGTTGCAGCATTAGTACCAAAAGCTGAAATCGATGGAGTTATGGGAGCTAACCATATTGGTTTACAAGCTCGTCTTATGTCACAAGCTTTACGTAAATTAACAGGTCAAATCAATAAAGCCAACACTATTGCATTATTCATCAACCAACTTCGTGAAAAAGTAGGGGTAATGTTTGGTAGTCCAGAAGTTACAACTGGTGGACGTGCACTGAAATTCTATTCTACAGTTCGTATTGATGTACGTAAAGGGGAAGCAATTAAGGGTGCTGATAGTGAAATTTTAGGTAACAGAACAAAAATTAAAATTGTTAAAAATAAAGTAGCTCCACCATTTAAAATTGCAGAAGTAGATATTATGTTTGGTGAAGGAATTTCTAAAATCGGAGAAACTCTTGATTTTGCAGTTGATTTAGATATTATTAATAAATCTGGATCATGGTTCTCTTATAATGGAGAGCGTTTAGGACAAGGTCGTGAAAACGTGAAGAAAGTTTTCGAAGAAAATGAAGAACTTTACAATGAAATTTATGGTCTTGTTAGGGAAGAAATGATGAATAAAACTGGGAAAAAAACTGACTCAATTGTAGAAAATGATGAAAATGATGACATCGATGAACTTGACTTAGGGATAGAAACATTAGGTGAGGTAGAATAATATATATGAATAAAAAATTATTTAAAATTGTATTATGGTTAATGATTTTTATTATATTAGCTAGTGGATTTATCTCTGCTATAGCAATATTCTTATAATCTATATACAAACTAAATAAAAATAGAGGGACTGACTCGGCAACATTGATTTCCTTGGAATCTAGTTTTTAGAGTCACTCCCTTTTATTTTGAAAGTATGATAAAATATAATTAGAGAAAATATAGGAGAAATAACTGTGAATTTTGTACAAAATATGAATGACAATCAGCTAAAAGCTATTTTAAAAACTGACGGTGCAGTAATGGTAATAGCTGGTGCTGGTAGTGGAAAAACACGTGTATTAACTAATAGAATTGCATATTTAATTGCAGAAAAAAATGTATTAGAAAGTAATATACTAGCGATAACTTTTACTAATAAAGCTGCAAAAGAAATGAAAGAAAGAATTTATGCATTAGTAGGGGAAACTTCTAAATACATTTGGATAAATACTTTCCACTCAATGTGTGTAAGAATTCTACGTCAACACATAGAATTGCTAGGATATAATAAAAACTTTACAATTTTGGATACTAGTGAACAGAAAAGTATTATAAAAACAATTGTTAAAAATCTTAATCTTTCAGAAGACTCATATCAACCAGCTAATGTATTAAAAATAATTTCAAATGCAAAAAATAGTATGACTACTGTAAAGGCAATGAGAGAACAATCACGTTATGGATATATGAAAAATGTAGCTGAAATATATGCTCATTACCAAAGATATCTAAAGAAAAATAGTGTACTAGATTTTGACGACCTTATGTTAAAAACTATCATACTATTTAAAAAATTCCCTGAAGTACTAGCTATTTATCAAAATAAATTTGAATATATTCATGTTGATGAGTATCAAGATACTAACGTAATTCAATATAGATTGATTAAAATGTTGTCAGAAGTCCATAAAAACGTATGTGTTGTTGGGGACGATGATCAAAGTATCTATAGTTGGCGTGGAGCATGTAGTGATAATATTATTAACTTTGAAAAAGATTATAAAGATGTTGAGCTGATTTTCTTAGATCAAAACTATCGTTCTAATTCAACTATTTTAGATGCTGCGAATGCAGTAATTAAAAATAATACTGATAGAAAAGAAAAGGCTCTATGGTCTGAAAACAAAGGTGGAGGTAAAATCTCCGTATATGCTGCTTCAAACGATAAAGATGAAACAGATGATATCGCTAAAAAAATTCTAGAATTGAAAAAAGAAGGTATATCGTATAAGGATATTGCTATTTTATACCGAGCTAACTATCTTTCTCGCCAGATGGAGAATTCTTGTTTAGCTTTTGGAATACCATATAAATTAATTGGATCACTTAAATTCTTGCAACGTCAAGAGGTGCGTGATTTACTTGCCTATCTTAACGTTATTGTTAATAGAGATGATGAATTTAGTTTAAGAAGAATTATAAATGTTCCTAAACGTGGAATTGGCGCAAGTTCAATGGAAAAAATTGACAACTATGCAACACAATATGGTATATCGTTATTCGATGCCTTAAAAAATATAGAGGCAGTAGGGGTATCTAAGAAAATTACAACTAATGTTCATTTGCTGACAAATCTTATAGAAAAATATTCGGAAACTGATAAATATTCAATTGATGAATTAATTATTGGTATTTATAAAGATTCTGGATATGAAAGTATGCTAAAAGAATCAAATGATGCTTATGCTGAAAGTAGGATAGAGAATATTTCTGAGTTAGTATCTTCTGCTAAACAATTCTCAAGTATGAATGATAGTCTTATTGACTTTATTTCTGAGATGTCACTTACATCAGATGCTGATGATGAAAATGAAGAAGATTCTGTCGTTTTATCAACTGTTCATGCCGCAAAAGGATTAGAATATAAAGTAGTGTTTATTATGGGGTTAGAAGAAAATTTATTCCCTTCAATTCGTGATGCGGAAAGTAGTGCTGATGAGAAAAATAAGATGGAAGAAGAGCGTCGTTTAGCATATGTTGCAATTACACGTGCTAAAGAAAAACTATTTATGTCATATGCTAATAGACGTATGCAATTTGGTTCTATTAAGATGAATAAACGTTCTAGATTTTTAGATGAAGTACCTAATAAACTTATGCACTTTGAATCATCTTTTGGATCTTCTGCGTTTGAGTCTAGTAATACAAACGTAGAAGATGCTAATAAATTTATTAGTAAACTTAGTCCGAAAATCAAAATTTCAGATAAACCAAAGAATGCTATCAGTACCAATTATGGCATCGGCGATACTGTTATTCATAAGAAATTTGGTGAGGGTAAAGTATTAGATATTACAAGTGATAGTGTTAAAGTTGAATTTAGTGAAGTTGGTATGAAAACATTACTAATCGAATATGCCAACTTAACTAGAAAGGATTAATTTATTATGAAACAAGTTCAAGAAAAAATTTCGAAATTAGTTTCTTTATTAAATAAATATTCTTATGATTATTATGTTGAAGATAATCCACAGATATCTGATACAGAATATGATACATTATATAAACAATTAGAAAAACTAGAAGAAAATCATCCTGAGTATATATTAGAGAACTCACCTACTCAACGAGTAGGCGATAGGGTATTAGATGAATTTGAAAAAATAACACATAAAGTTCCAATGTTAAGTCTATCTAATACGTTCTCAACTGAAGATTTAAGAGATTTTGATGCAAGAATTTCAAAATTAGTACCAGATCATAGTGTTGAATATATATGTGAATTAAAAATTGATGGTTTAGCAATTTCAATTAAATATGAAGATGGAAGATTGGTAAGTGCTGCTACACGTGGAGATGGTAGCATTGGTGAAGATGTTACTGAAAATATTAAAACTATTTTCTCAATTCCAAAAGTATTAAAAGATAATAGAACATTTGAAGTAAGAGGTGAAGTTTACTTGCCGAGAAAATCATTTGAACTATTAAATTCTGAACGTGAGAGCAACAATGAAGTATTATTTGCTAATCCAAGGAATGCAGCCGCTGGTTCATTAAGACAACTCGATTCTAAAATAACTGCAAAAAGAAGATTATCAGCATTTATTTATTCAATAGTTGGAGATGACAGCATTGTATCACAGGAGAATGCTTTAAATACAGCTAAAGAGTATGATTTGCCAGTTAATCCTAACTTCAAATTATGCAAAAATATCGATGAGGTTATAGATTATATAAATTATTGGACAGAGCACAAGAAAGATCTACCGTATGATATCGATGGAATAGTTATAAAAGTAAATTCGTACTCAACACAAGAAAAAGTAGGATACACTCAAAAGAGTCCAAGATGGGCTACCGCATATAAATTTCCTGAAGAGGAATTAGCCACTAAATTGCTTGATGTAGAACTAAGTGTTGGTAGAACAGGTATTATCACTCCAGTAGCTATTCTTGACCCTATCGTAATTTCTGGATCAACCGTATCTAAAGCTTCTTTACACAATAAAGATATTATTGAGGAACTGGATATTCACATAGACGATATGGTCGTTGTAAAAAAAGCAGGTGAGATAATTCCAAAAGTAGTACGTGTAGTTAGAGAACTAAGAACTGAGAGTTCAACAAAATATGTAATGCCTAATACATGCCCATCGTGCGGACAACAAACTTACACAAAAGAAAATGATCCATTTACGAGATGTAAAAATCCAGATTGTCCCGACCAAAATATAAGAAGAATAATACACTTTGCTTCAAGAGACGCTTTAAATATTGAAGGATTAGGAGATAAAGTTGTAGCTACACTTTACGAAAAAGGTATTATTGCTCATACTATTGATTTATTTTCATTAGAAAGAGAAAAATTAATATCATTAGATAGAATGGGTGAAAAATCAGCTGATAATCTTCTAAATGCAATTGAGAATTCTAAAAAAAGTAGTTTAGACAAAGTTATCTTTGCACTCGGTATTCTTAATGTAGGAAAAAAAGCAGGGAAAATATTGGCAGAAAAGTATTTGAATCTGTCTAATTTAATGAATGCCACTCTAGATGAACTTGTTAATCTAGATGATGTAGGTCAAATTACTGCTGAATCTATTTTAGATTATTTATCTGATGAAAATAACATAAAATTCATAAATGATTTAATTAAAGTTGGAATGAATCCTCAGTATGAAATTCAAGAAGTTAATACAGATAATATTTTTGCTGGGAAAACTGTAGTTCTGACTGGTAAATTAGTTGAATTAACAAGAAATGAAGCTAAAGAATATTTAGAAAAATATGGAGCAAAAGTTACAGGAAGTGTGACTTCAAAAACTGATTTAGTAATAGCTGGAGAAAAAGCTGGTTCAAAACTAGCTAAAGCTGAACAATTAGGAATAAAAGTAATAAATGAAGAAGAATTTGCTAACATGGTTAGAGAGGTGAAATAATGGATAATAAATTACCTTATAAAGTATTTGGTATAGTAATAGCCTTTGTATCAATAATAACATTCTTTATAATGAATTATAATTCTGTACCTGTTTCATTTATTTTCTTTACGGTGAAATTACCGTTAACAATTCTATTTTTTGTATGTTTCTTTATAGGAATGATACTTGCTAGTTTGTATTGGCGTCAAAAATATAAAACTCTTTCTAAGAAATACGAAAGAACAGAAAAGTTATTATTTACCAAAGAACAATTAGAAGAAGATAAAAAAGAATAAATATAGTGAAATAAAAAGAAGTGAGGTGAGAAAATGGGAATTAAATACAATTGGATATATCCAACATATGATGAAAGTTTTATAAAAGAAATAGAATCGTATAATATTTCAAAAAACGTTGCTAAAATATTAAATGCTCGTTCTATTACTGATATGTCATCAGTAAAAAAATATTTTTCAGATGAATATGAAGAAGGATATGATCCGTTTCTAATGCATGATATGCAAAAAGCTGTTGATAGAATTAATGAAGCGATCGAAAATGAGGAGAAGATTCTAGTATATGGGGATTATGATGCAGATGGTATAACTTCAACAGTTTTATTAGTTGAAACACTGATTTCTTTAGGTGCAAATGTCTCATCATACATACCTAATAGATTCGAAGAGGGGTATGGACCGAATAAAGAAGCATTTACTAAAATTATTGAATCTGGTATTTCATTAATTATTACAGTCGATAATGGGATTGCAGGTGTAGAAGAAGTAGATTTAGCTAATGAATTAGGATGTGATGTTATTATTACAGACCACCATAAGATTCAAGATACAATTCCAAATGCATATGCAATTATTCATCCCGAGCATCCAGAAGGAAATTATCCTTTCAAAAAACTTGCAGGGGTAGGTGTAGCATTTAAACTTGCACATGCTCTTCTAGAAATTTTTCCTGATTTTCTTTTAGACTTAGTTGCAATTGGAACTATCGCTGATATGGTATCAATTACAGATGAGAATAGAATATTTGTTAAACAGGGATTAGAACTAATAAATGAAGATCCGCGTATTGGTTTGAAAATGTTACTTGAATTATCAAATATTGATACAAAAGTAGATGAACAAACAATAGGCTTTTACATAGGACCAAAACTAAACTCTATTGGTAGAATGGATAGTGCTAAATTAGGTCTTTCATTCCTAATGGCAGAAGATGCTGAAACTGCTAGAGTATTGGCAGAACAAATTGAAAAGTACAATATTGAACGTAAACAAGTTACTGAAGATATTGTTAAAGATGTTATTGATCAAATAGAGAATTCTAGTAAGAAAGATAATAATGTACTTATGATATCTGGAGATTATCATGAAGGCGTTCTAGGAATAGTAGCATCCAATATAGTAGAAAAATATCAAAGACCTGTATTTATTATGAATAATAAAGAGGGTATTTTAAAAGGATCAGCTAGAAGCATTTTTGATTTTAACATCTACACAGCTATGAATAAAATTTCTGATTTATTTTTAGCATTTGGTGGACATACACTTGCTGCTGGTTTTTCGTTTGATGAAATTAATCTAGACAAAATACAAGAATTTCTAAATTGTGAATATGAAAAGTTTAAGAAGAATAATGAATTAAAATCAACTAAAAAAATAGATATTGTTACTAGCTTAGAAGAAATAAGCTATCAATTTCTAAATTCACTTGAAATATTAAAACCATTTGGTATGGACTTTGAGAAACCAACGGTATTATTAGAGAATGCAATGGTACTAAATAAATCTTATTTCGGATCAGATAACCAGTATCTAAGACTAACAATTGCTGATGAAGTAGGAAACCTAGAATGTATCACTTTTAAAGATAGTGTTGCATTTGAAAAAGTTGAGAAGAATGATATCATTGATTTATTATGTACAATTGATAAAAATAACTTTAACGGTCGTACAAAATTACAAGCTCATATAATAGATATAGATATTAAAGAATTCTTATTTGAAGACTTAAGATTTATTAATTATGACATTTCCCAAATTGATAATAAAGCAATAAAAATTTCTAAAAAAATTGATAACAGGGATATCAATTATTATCTATATAAAGATATTGAAAAATTAGAAGAAAATATTGAAGATATCTACTTATTAGACATTCCAAATAGTAAAGAATATATTGAGAAATTAGTTAATTTAAAACCTAAGAAAATATATTTAATTTGTGAAGAAAAACAAGTTTTATCAGATGTTTATTTAATAGATAAAGATAGATTGATAAAACTATTTAACATTATTCTATCTATTCCAAATAAACAAATTAATATTACACAGCAATTAGATAAACTGTTAACAACATTAAAAACAAATGTGGATAGTTTGAAAATCATGATTCAAATTTTTAGAGAATTAAATCTTATAACTTTTGAGAATAATACCATTAAATTGAATGAAAACTATAAAAAAGTTGATTTAAAACAATCAGCAAGTTTTGTTAGAATGGAAAGTATATTCGAAGTTGAAAAGTTATTACTAAAAGAGAATATAACGAATATTAACAAAGCTTTTGATAAAAATTAAGGTAATAAAAGGAGAATAAAATGAAAATATTATATTTTTGGGATGCATACTGTGGTTGGTGCTATGGTTTTGATAAATTATTTACTGAGTTTTACAAGAATCATACAGACATAGAAATTGATATTGTCTCTGGTGGATTATTTATTGGTGAAAACAGTAAAAAAATCGGAGAGTACACAAATATAGCAGAAGGAAATAAAAAAATTTCAGAAATGTATAATATTGAGTTTGGAGAAGGGTATAAAAAAGTACTTGAAGAGGGTGAGATGGTATTAAATTCACTTCATCCTGCGATTGCTTTAAATACAGTAAAAGAATTTATCACAAATTCAAAATTATTAGATTATGCATATGATATGCAATGTAAGTTTTTTGTTGAAGGTAAAAGTTTAAGTGATATTGCAACATATTTAGAACTATGTGACAAATATGAAATCGATAGTTCTGATTTGGCCTTAAAACTTACAATTGCTTTTAAAAATACGAATCCGATTCATCCAGATTTTCTAAGAACACTTAACTTAGGTATAGAATCTTATCCTACTGCAGTATTAGAAAAAGATGGAGAATACTACGATTTACGTGGTTATGCTACAGAACCAGAAGATATCGAAATACATTATAATTTGATAGCTAAAAGATTCTAATTATTAATAATAATTATTTTTTTATTGTGGCAAAAATATGAACATTACTTTGTAGAGTATAAGCCTATGAAATCAATCTTTTCCAAACTGATTTCATAAAAATATGCTCTATTTTTTTATATTTTGATGTTTTTACTTGTATCTTTTAACCTGTTGTAGTATAATGTAGCTATAATTAATCGATATTGATTATCATTGTTTTTATGGAGGAACGTAATGAACAAAAAATATAATAATAAATTAATAATTGGATTAGCAGTACCTATCTGTTTAAGTATAGGTTCAGTAGATTTCAATTATTCTAAACTAAATCTTAATTCTAATGTAGTTTATGCACAAGATCAACAGAGCACAGGTTTTAAAGTATACGAACCAGAGATTGGAGCTAGTGGTTCTTTAGAAATAGCAGTTGAAGGTCAAGACACATCAGATACTTTATTTAATAGATACTGGAGTAAAATTGATAAGCTATTAATAGACGGAAAGGATTTTGGTTTTAATAATCAAGCATCTGCATCAAAAAACTATTCATTATTTAACAGTATTATTTATGTTAATAATAGTGAAATAACTAATCATTATAATAAACAAGACAAACACAAAATAGAAATTATTTTTAAAGATGGCTCAAAAGCTGTATATGAAGATAAAGGATATGTAGATCCAACAGCTAAACCAAAATTAATTAATGAAGGTTTGAAGATTGTAGAACCACAATTAGACAGTGATTCTTTAATTTTCTTTTTAGAAGGATCGGATATTTATAGAAATTATTGGACAAAAGTAACTAAACTTACAGTAGATGGAAAAGATTTTGGGTTTGATAACCAAAATACTAACAGTAAATTTTATAAACTATATGATGGACAAGTAACTGCTGTAGATAAAGCAATAACTGAGCATTATAAAAAACAAGATAAACATAAAATTGAATTTACATTTACAGATGGCTCAAAAACAACATATGAAGATACTGGGTATGTAGAGCCAAGTAATGATACACCTGCACCATCAAAAGAAAATGAAACTGATACTAACAAACCAGCTTCAAATGCTAAATATACTATTTCTAAATTAGATCAAGGTAAAAACTGGAAAGATGAAAAACACTTAACTTTAGAGTTATCTGATACATCTGTTTATGATAATTTTGTTGAAGAAATAGCTAGTGTGACACTAAATGGTACAACTGTAAATAAAGATGTTTTCAAAGATAAAGTAGAAACTTCAAAATATCTTGGAATCAGAATCTTTAACGAAGACTTAGTTAAGGCTTTAAAAGATTCTGACAACAAACTAGAAGTTAAACTTGTTGATGGAACAATAATTTCATATCCAACATCAACAGATAAAAAAGAAGATGTAAAACCTACAGAACCAAAACAAGAGGTGCCTACAACAAGTTCTTCATATGCTCAAAAAGATTTAGTTTCTAAAGTAGAAAAGAACGGGTACGGAGATGAATTAAACATTTCGCTTGTTAATGGATTTAAAGCGGAAGATGTTCTTAAAAATACTAAAGAAGTAATTATTAATGGAAAATCATTTGATAAATCACTATTTAATAAAAACTGGAAAGATCAAATCGTTACTTTCGACGATGGTGGAGAAAGTCTTAAAGCATTTAAAGCTTGGAACTTTGATGGAGATAATACAATTGTATTTAAAGCAAATGACGGAAGCGAAAGTAAAGCATATACTACTGGTAATAAAGTAGTTGAAGAAAAACCAGTATCAGAAAAAACTCCTGAAAAACAAGAAGAAAAAACTTATTCACTTACTGATAAATTAGAAGATGGTGAATATACTTTAGGATTTAATGCTTTATACGCTGATGGAAGACAAGGTACTTCAATGCTAGAAGGATTCTTTGACAAAAATGTGAAATTAGTAGTTAAAGATGGGAAAATGAGTATTACAATGTTAAATACATTATTTGCTCATGGTTTATATGATTTTGCCATCCAAAACAAAGGTAAATGGGAATCAGGTGTGAAAGAAAACTTTGGTGAGAAGAACTCAGCAGGACAATACGACAGAGCGTTATTTACTCTTCCGGTTGAAGATCTAGACCAAGTACACTTAGGTGGTGTTATAGTTTCTTATGGGGGCGCTTTAGAAAGTGATAAAGGAAACTTCGACAAATATACTACTGTTAAATTGAAATTTAAACCTGAAATTAAAAAAGGCTGGAATGGATTTGAGTTAGTAGAAAAAAATAATGAAGAACGTAAAAAAAGTGATGATCTTCTTCAGAAAAAATTAATCGCCAATGGGGTAGATACTAACAAAGACGGTAAAGTAACAGAAGATGAATTAAAAAACTTCACTGGTGATATCAACATTGGATCATTAGAGATTGATGGAAAAGTTGATAAAGGTGCTATTTACAACTTAGATTTACTAAAACACATGGGTCCTGGAGTTAAATCATTCACTTCTGATAGTAATAACTTTGGTGAATTACCAGAAGACTTATTCAAAAATGCAGTTAATATTGAGCGTATTAACTTAGGAGGAAACGGTGTTACTAAACTACCTGAAAACCTATTCGCTAATAACAAAAAATTAAAAACTGTAAACTTATCTTCTAACAACTTAGGTAATATCCCAGAAGGTTTGTTTGCAAATAATCCTGAATTAGAATCTGTTGAATTCAGTCAATCATGGCTATCTACATTACCGACAAATGTATTTGCTAATAATAAGAAGCTAAAAACTGTAAGTTTATCTAACAATAAAATAGTTTCACTTCCTGATGATTTATTTAATAATAATTCAGCTTTAACATTCTTATCATTCACAGATAATGAACTAACTAAACTTCCTGCTAGTGTTGCTAATTTATCTTCTTTAACACAGTTATATGCTGCTAATAACAAATTAACATCACTTCCAGAAAATGGAGTTAATTTAACAAAATTAAATACTCTAGCTTTAAATAATAACCATATCGCTAGCTTATCTGATGAATTATGGAAAACACTAGCTAAAAATAAAGCAACTGTAAGATTGGTAAATAACCAAATTAGTAATATACCGTTAGATTTAATTAAAGCAAATGGTAGTCTACAAATTCTTGATATCGCTAATAACAATTTACCAGCAACATTGCCGTATAATGATTCTGATACAAAATTATTAGGAATTTCTCCTGAAATAACACAAGGTTATTATCCACAAAAACAAGCTATCGAATTAAATGTTGTTGCAAAAGATAACAAGATTACAATTCAACCTAAAGATGAGAAATTAACTATTCTTAATCTTCTACACTGGTATAGAGGACGTTCTGAGTTTTATGGCGGAGAAGGTATCTTACAAGGTTTAGAAAAATATAAAGAATTCCTAAGTAAACAAACTAAACCTATGGCAGAACTACTTAAGAGTGATGATTATGGTCGTAACTGGTATATTGTTACTAAGGTAGAACGTATCCGTGGCAATGAAATTAAAGAAATTAGTTCTTCAAGTGTTTCTAATGAAGATGATAAAAAACTAGAAATTACTGATAATGATATGAAAGCAGGAGATAAATATAGAATTACTAAAACTTTATTCGAGAAAAATGCTACTAATATCGATGATAAATTAGTTGAACTTATAACTACAGTTGATGCTGATGTTAAAAAAGAAGAACCAAAAGTAGAAGATAAAAAAGATGAGAAACCTACTGAGCAACCTAAGGTTGAAGAAAAACCTCAAGTAACTCCAGAACAACCTAAAGTTGAAGAAAAACCTCAGGTAACACCAGAACAGCCTAAATCAGAGGAAAATACTCAAACACCAGCAGTTGAACAACCAAGTAACCCTACAAATGATGATAAACTTAACAATCTAAAAGATACACTTGTAGCTAAATTACCTGGAGATGAAGAAGTAATTGTAAAATTCAAGGCTAAAGATGTTACTGGTATTCACTTTGTTGCTCAAAATTCTAACGAACAAAAAGTAAATGAAGTAAAAGAATTAGTTAAGAATCTTGATGAGAATTTAAATGTTGTGAAAACTTTTGATCTATTCTTCACAGATGATAATGGAAATGTAATAAATAATAATGGTGAAACTAGAGCAGTTACTGTAGCTGTTCTTGCTAAAGATAATGAAACATTAGAAGTTTATTATGTAAATGGTGATAAATTAGAAAAAGTCCCAAGTTCATATTCAGATGGGAAATTAACATTCTATACAGATCACTTCAGTACATATACAATTGTTTCAAGAACAAATAACAATAGATCACATAACCAAGATTCTAATACAAACTCTACATTATCTACTCAAAATAACAATACTAATGTTGGAAACAATCCAATTTCACAAAGATTCAATAATATATTACCTAAAACAGGATTAACTGAAAATAGTGTTGGAGCATTATTACTAGGTATATTAGGTATTAGATTAGCTGTATTAGGCTTCAGAAGAAAAAGATAATTTAAAAATTTAATAATAATTACATAAGATATAAATAACGGATGTACTTAACAATTGCCAAGTACATCCGTTATTATTTATTATTTAAGATACTATATTAATTATTTCATAAATAATATATCCCGAAAGAAGTATTAAAATGAAATTCATATACAATCTAAGTTTTTCTTTGAAAATTAGAGAAATAATATTGATAATTATTACTCCTATGCAAGCACCTAAAGTATTATCTATTAAATCTGTTATATCAGGGAACCCAATAGTCAAGATATATTGAGTAGATTCATATATTAAACTTAATATAAATCCTAAAATTATAGCGCTTAAGCCAGACGATTTAGGATATAGTATTTTGATATAAAAGCTAAAAGGTATAAAGAAAATTATATTAAGTAAAACTTCCACAATGTCAAAATTTCCAAATCTGTATGGTACTAGATTGATTGTTCTCCAAGTTACACCAGGATAAAGTAATACACGAGGATTATTTATCCATGAAATATTACTACTTAAAAGTAGGTTCCAATCCATTTTAGCTACTATTACCCAAGTAAGAATAAATAAATATACAAAAAATAGAAAAACTGTTAATTTTCTACTGTTTAGAAAAGATTTCAAAATATTCTCCTTCCTCTAATTACACTTATGATAATGTTAGCAAAACTTATTAAAATTTACTTAAATTTATTTTTTAATTATTAATTGGACTTGTTCTGTAATAATTCCCGCTTCGCTCTTTAAATATAAAGTAAAATTCGTCTCACTATAATCAAATTTATTGTCTTTATCAAACATCACTTCATAATAAGAAGGATAATGAACAGTACCTATGTTTGTAGATAGTTCCTTATCATATTTATCCCACTTAATATTTTTATCTTCTTTAGAAACAATTAGAATTCTATATTTATCATATACTTGACAATGACACCCATTAACGTTATCAGAATAGGGACTATTTCCATCTAAATAGTCGATAATAATATCATATGCACTAGTGTCCTTACTTTCAAATTTTTTATAAATATAATCCACAGCTGAATCAGTAAATGTAATTTTCATACTAAAATCTCCTTATATTGTATTTATAATATATTTTAACACATAACATAGAATACAAATAATAATTGATTTTATCAATTGGTGATTTTATATTACTAAAAATATACAGAGTTCTAGATTATCTAATACTATATAAGTAAATTCTTCATATTATAAGTAGATTCATAATCTAATAAATTACTATTTCTTAGTGTATTAATAGTGTTTAAAATTGCTTATTTTGGGATTTTATAGTATAATAATTGAGTTAAGAAAACATTTAGGAGAAAAGAAAAATAAATGAATTTAGAAAAATACATTTCAATCGTAGAAAATTGGCCAAAAGAAGGAATTAGTTTTAAAGATATTACTACATTAATGGCAGATGGTGAGGCATATAAATATGCTACTGATCAAATCGTTAACTATGCAAAAGAAAGAAAAGTTGATGTTGTAGTTGGACCAGAAGCACGTGGTTTTATCATTGGATGTCCTGTATCTTATTCATTAGGTATTGGGTTCGTTCCTGTTAGAAAACCTAATAAATTACCTCGTGAAGTTATTTCTTACCAATATGATTTAGAATATGGTAGTAACACTTTAACAATGCACAAAGATGCTATTAAACCAGGTCAACGTGTTCTTATCACTGACGATTTATTAGCTACTGGTGGAACAATTGAAGCAACTATTAAATTAGTAGAAGAATTAGGAGGAATCGTAGTAGGTATTGCATTCTTAATCGAACTAGATGGTCTAAATGGAATGGACAAACTACAAGGTTATGATGTTCTTACATTACTAAAAATGTAATCTACTATGAAATAATTAAATAATATGACATTTGAACTTATAGAAAAGAAATATCTAAAAAATATTAATACAAATGCTTATCTTTATGAGCATACTAAAACTCGTGCTAGATTAGTTTTCTTTGAAAATGACGACATAAATAAAAGTTTTAGCATCAGTTTTAAAACTATCCCTTATAATGATAATGGTATTTTTCATATTTTAGAACATTCTGTTTTATGTGGTTCAGCGAAATATCCAGTAAAAGAACCTTTTGTAGAACTACTTAAAGGTTCTTTTAATACATTTTTAAATGCAATGACATTTCCTGATAAAACTATGTATCCAGTATCATCTAAAAATGAAAAAGATTTAGAAATATTAATGGACATCTATTTAGATGCCGTATTTAATCCGAATTTAAAAGTTAATAAAAATATACTAGCACAAGAAGGTTGGCATTACCATTTAGAAAATAAAGAGGATGAACTTATATACAAAGGTGTAGTTTATAATGAAATGAAAGGTGCATACTCATCAGTAGATGAAGTTCTTGATCAATATGTAAGTGAACACTTATTTAATGATACACCTTATAAATATTCTTCGGGAGGAAAGCCAGAGGCTATTCCTTCAATTACACAAGAAGAATTTTTAGAGACATACATTTATAATTATCACCCAAGTAACAGTTATATCTTCTTATATGGTAATCTAAATGTAAACAAATATTTGGAACATATCGATAGTTATTTAAATAACTATGATTATAAAGATTATAGTGACTATAACTTATCACGTCAAAATCATTTTTCAAAAGAAATTGTTAAGCGAACTTATTTCAACGAAGAGCTAAGCAACAAGGCATATGTTGCATATAATTACATCCTTGGTGATAGTAATGAATTCAGTAGAATTGAGAATATTGATATTATAGATGATATACTTCTAGGAAGTAGTAATACTGAATTTAGAAAATATTTCATAGAAAATGATTTTTGTGAAGATGTTTATAGTTATGTTCAAAAAGATAGAAAAGAAACTGTCTATTCAATCATCTTCAAATATGTAAAAGATGATAAATTAGATAATCTTGATAGTGAATACAAAAAACTTCTTAAATCAATCATTGAAAAAGGTTTTGATTATGAACAAGTACAAGCTTCAATCAATAAGAAAAATTTCTCAATTAAAGAAGAAATTAACAAAACTTCGGCACCTAAAGGTGTTTCTTACGCAATAAGATTATTAAGAACTTGGCTTTACAGTGAAGAAGATATCCTGTCTTCATTTGATTTAGATAAAGTTATAGCTGATTTACAAGAAAATTGTAAAGATAAAAAATATGAAAGTCTTGCAAAAGAGTTCCTAATTAATAATGAGAAACAGGCTGTTTTACAGTTAATTCCAACTTTAGAAAAAGAGCAAAAAGAGAAAAATCTAGTTGAATACAAAGCTTCATTATCTGAAAATGAACTACAAGATATAGTCGAAAATACGAAATCTCTACAAAACTGGCAAAATAGTATTGATAAGAAAGAAGATCTTGAAAAAATTAAATGTGTTGATGCTAAAGAAGTTGAGTTAAAAAATCCTTTTGAAGAAACATTATTTGAAACATATAGAGATTTAAAATTCTCTCATTATAATGCAGTAACAAATGGAATTTCTTATACTAAATTACTTTTTGATATTAGCGATTTTGAGCTAGAACAGCTTCAATACGCTTCAATTTTATCGTATTTATTATTTAACTTTAACACAAAAAATAAAACAGAGGCAGAAGTTATTAAAGAAATAGGAGCAAATCTTGGTGGAGTTAGTTCATATATAGATGTCTTTAGAAAACATAAGAGTGACGAATGCGAAGTTAAATTTATAATTAGTGCGAAAAATCTCGTTGAAAAATCAGAAGAATTAGCTAATATATTAGAAGAAACTACATTAAACGTTGATTTTGATGATAAAGAAGCATTATACAACGTCCTATTAGAAGTTAAATTAATGCTAGAAAACAAATTCAAGAATTCAGGGCATGCATTTGTAGCACGTCGAATTAGTGGATTCTATAATCCACAAAGTAAGTTAGCATCATACCATGGTGAATATGACTTCTACTTATTCATGAATAAGTTACTAGATAATTATGAAACTGACAATGAAAGTATAAGAGAAAATCTTTATAATGTAGCTAAGTTAATTTTCAATAAATCTAGATTATTAACTAACTTTGTTGGAAATAAAGAAGAATATAATGATTTTAAAGAAGTTTTTACTAGCTTCTTAGAAAAATATCCAGAAGATACAAATAGACAAAAAGGATTCGAAATAGAATTAGAAGAACATGGTTATTCTGAAGGATTTTACTTTGATTCTCTTGTACAGTATGTAGGTGTTGGATACAATATTAAAGATTATACCGGAACTCATTTAGTACTGAGACATATCCTAAGTTTAGATTATTTATGGAATAATGTTCGTGTGAAAAATGGAGCATACGGTGCTGGAGCAATATTTAATAACTTTGGTGATTTTAACTTATGGTCTTATCGTGATCCTAACTTAGTTGAAACATTAGATATATATTACAATATTGATAACTATGTTCGAAACTTTGTTGCTGATGATCAAGATCTAAATAAATACATTATCGGTACATTGAATACTTTAGATGTATTGATGTCACCAAGTGCGTTAGCAACATATTCACTTAATAAATATTTAACAAATTCACCATTTAATATTTATGATGAACTTGTAAATGAAATTAAAAATACCAAAGTTGAAGATATACAAAAATTAGAAACTGTATTTAAAAATATGAAATCTAAAGCCTATACTTGTGTGCTAGGTTCAAAAGAAAAAGTATTAGAAAATAAAGAATTATTCAATAAAACAATTGAATTAAAATAGAAAGGTGCATGAATGAGAGTTCGAAATAGAGCAGACGCAAGAGAGCGTTTAGAAAATAGTCCCGTTGTATTTTTACAACCTAAGGATAATAAAGGGAAATGGAAAGAAATATTTGGAAATGAAAATTCAATTCATCTTGAAATAGGGAGTGGAAAAGGTAAGTTTATTCATACATTAGCAGAAAAACATCCAGATATAAACTTTATCGCAATGGAAGCTCAACCTACTGTATTAACATTTCTATTAGATAAAGTAGAAGAAACACACAGAGAAAATCTGAAACTAATTTCTGGTAATGCAGAGGATTTACTTGAATATTTTGCTGAAGGAGAAGTTGATCAACTTTATCTAAACTTCTCTGATCCATGGCCAAAAACAAGACATGAAAAAAGACGTTTAACATTCCACACATTTTTAGCTCGTTATGAAGCGATACTTAGTGGAGATAAAACTATTATACAAAAAACAGATAATCAAGGCTTATTTGAATATAGTCTAATGAGTTATGCAAAATACGGATTTACATTCAATAGATTATCATTAGACCTAACAAACAGCATCTATGAAGAAGATAATGTTCATACAGAATATGAAGATAAGTTCATTAAAAAAGGTAATAGAATATACATGGTAGAAGCTGTAAAAGTAGAATAATCACAGTTAGTTTACATAAAATATATTACGTAAACTAACTAATTGGAAACTACTTTGTTTATAACATTTTACATTAAAATTAATCGTTTTTACCTTGATTTTAAAAAAATTTTTATTTATAATAATATTAGTACAATTTAAAGGAGAAATACAATAATGATATCAGTTAATGATTTTAAAACTGGAGTTACTATCGAAGTTGATGGAAACATTTGGAAAGTAATGGAATTCCAACACGTTAAACCTGGTAAAGGAGCTGCTTTCGTACGTTCTAAATTAAG
Organism: Gemella haemolysans; assembly: GCF_012273215.1. Classification (NCBI taxonomy): domain Bacteria; kingdom Bacillati; phylum Bacillota; class Bacilli; order Caryophanales; family Gemellaceae; genus Gemella; species Gemella haemolysans. The sequence continues at coordinate 783,396 of NZ_CP050965.1, forward strand.
AAACATGCGTACAGGTGCAGTTAATGATAAAACATTCAGAGCTGGTGAGAAAGTAGCAAAAGCTCAAATCAATAACCAAAAAATGTCATACCTTTACTCAACAGGTGAAGCTTATGTATTTATGGATAACGCTACTTACGAGCAAATCGAAGTACCAGAAGCACAATTAGAATACGAATTAAACTTCTTAAAAGAAAATATGGAAGTTTCAATCTTAATGTTTGGTGATGAAATCTTAGGTATTGACTTACCAACAACAGTAGAACTTACTGTAACTGAAACTGAACCTGGTGTTAAAGGTGATACTGCACAAGGAGCTACTAAAGCTGCTACAGTAGAAACTGGATACACATTACAAGTACCTCTATTCGTTAAAGAAGGAGATGTATTAGTAATCAATACAGCAGAAGGTTCTTACGTATCAAGAGCATAATTTATGAATAATTTAAAAACTCTCTATATTACTATGATAGAGAGTTTTTTATAAAAGGAGAAACTAATGAAATACGTACTTTTGCTTCGTGGAATCAATGTTGGCGGTAAGAATAAAGTCTCTATGGCTGATTTGAAAGATGCGATTGCTTATTTAGGATATAAAAATGTTATTACCTATATTAACAGTGGTAATATTATATTTGATACCACTGAAAATATAGGTGTTGTTAATGATAAGATATCACAGATATTAAATTCATATCCTTTCAAAATTAATAAAGTAATACTGACAAAACAAGAATACATAGAAGAACTTAAAAATCTGCCTAGTTGGTGGAAAGATGATTTTTATAGAAAAGATGTACTTTTTTATAGTGAAGATATAGATTATTCTATTATCAAAGAACGAATAAATAATATACCTTTAAAAGACGAAAAAGTTCACTTTGGGAAAAGGGCTGTTTTTTGGGGGAAATTTAATGAAAAGAACTATTTAAAAACGGCATATCATAAATATTTAATTAAAGAATCTTTCTATAAAGCTGTTACTATTAGAAACGGAAGAACTTTTATGAAAATCGCTGAGTTACTAGATAATGAACACTAATTTTATAGTAAGCGTATATCTTTACTTGATATAGTTAATAATGATATAATTACCTAATGAAAAAATTAAGGAGAATATAATGAAATTAGATAAAATATTAATCGGCTTAGGATTAATTATATATTCAATCCTAGCTTATTTTTTAGGAATTCATTCTTATAAATTGTTATTAGTTTTCTTAGGAATTAGCGTACTAATATTTTTAATAACAAAATTACATTTTGAACCCTTCTTATCAATACTTATAGTAGCAATTATTCTAGGTTTATTTTTAGGCTTATCCCCTAGTTCAATAATTGATTCAGTAGAGAAGGGGACAGGATCTCTTCTAGGGCATCTGTCACTAATCTTAGGATTAGGAGCTATGTTTGGAAGAATACTAGAAGAATTAGGAGCAGTAGAAATTACTGCAAAGAAAATGATTAGTCTATTCGGAATCAAGAGGATTCAATTAGGTCTTCTTATTGCTGGAATGTGTATCAGTTTTTCTTTATTTTTTGATGTAGCTTTTATTTTAGTAATACCAATTATTTTAGCAGTAGCTAAAGAATTAAATTTGGATAAAATATACTTAGCTTTACCAGCAAGTATTGGTGTTCTAACAATCCATGCACTATTCCCACCACATCCTAGTCCAAGTATTATTACTAAAACATTCCATCTTAATATGGCGGAAGTATTCTTCTATGGTTTAATAGTTGCAATACCAACAGCAATTATCGGTGGTTTATTATTAACTAATTCAAAGATGGTACAAACTAAACCTATCGTACAAACTGAACAAAATAATATTAGTGTATTAAAAATAGAGAAACAGTTGATGAGTTCTGGTTTTGCTATCGTCCTAATGTTATTACCTGTTATATTAATTACTATTCCTACAGTAGCATTAAGTTTAAATAGTTTGCCAACTTACTTAAAAGATATATTAACAATTATAAGTAATCCAGTTACTGCATTGATAATCAGCTTATTAATAGCCATTTGGAAATTAATGATTGTAAAACATTTAAGGATTAGTAGTATTGCTCCATTGTTAAGTCAATCCATTAAAACAATAGCAGTCGTATTACTTATTAACGGTGCTGCTGGAGGTTTAAAACAGGTATTAGTAGATTCAAAGGTAACAGATGAGATAGTTCAAATAACTAGTGGTATGAACATATCACCAATACTTATTAGTTTCTTTGTTGCTGCCATCCTAAGAATATCATTAGGTAGTGCAACTATTGCAGCTATTACAACATTAGCAATAGTAGAACCTTTAGTTCCAACTATTAGTTATTCACCGGTATTTATAATGTTGAGTATTACTGCAGGAAGTATGTTCTGTTCACACGTAAATGATCCTGGTTTTTGGTTATTTAAACAGTATTTAAATTTAGATTTTAAAACAACATTTAAAACTTGGACATTAGGTACGACTATAGCTTCTATAGTAGCATTTATTATAATATTGATTATGACTTCGATTACATAAAATATTTTAAGAATAAATAATGTTTTTACTTGATATTTATGTTAAGGTATGTTATATTAATACTTGTGTATGTAGTAAATGTTATGAATAAACTATTTCCAAAAGGAGGATTAATTCATGGCAAAAGTTTGTTACGTTACTGGACGTAAAGCTCGTTCAGGAAATACTCGTTCACACGCAATGAACGCAAATAAAAGAAAATTCAAAGCTAATCTACAAAAAGTAACAATTTTAGTAGACGGACAACCTAAAAAAGTATGGGTTTCTGCTAGAGCTTTAAAATCTGGAAAAGTTGAGCGTGTATAATTAAGCGATAAACTTTAAGCTATCTAAGGAAACTTAGATAGCTTTTTACATTATATTAATAAAATATATATAGAAATTAACTAAAATATATGCTGAATTAGATGAAAATGCCAAATTAGCCATTTAAATCAATTTTAAAAGGTTTTATATCATTTTGGAGTAATTGTATTAAATAATTATTTAGAAAGCTTATATGACGTTTAAATAGGTCATTTTTTTTCTAGAATTTCAAATTTGAAAGTGAAACTCATATATTATTAATTATAGTTACTCATTAAATTGAAAAAATTAATATAAAACAAAATAAATCAAATAAATAATCATTTATCAGAAACTAAAAATGAAATATTTTATTCTTTATCGAAATAAGGGGATTGAAGTATATTGAAAGAAACTAATAAATATGATATAATATATTTGTTCGTATAATACATATTATATGTATAATTAATAAACTATAGGAGAATGTAGTAATACCAATGAATCAACGTGATTATTATAAACAAAAAATAAATAAAATACTTCCTGAATTCCCAGATTATATAGAAGACTTCATCGACACGTATTACGATAATTTATCGCCACTTACCTTACATAGATATTTAGAAACTTACAAGAATTTTCTAAACTGGACTATTAGAGAAACAATTTCAGATGCAGAAAGTATAAAAGAAGTTCAACTATCTACTTTAGAAAATATATCTAAAAAAGAAATGGAAAGTTATTTTAAAAGTCTCTCTCGTGAACAAGTTAATGGAAAATATAGAAGTCAAACGACTGTAAACAATTATAAGGCTGCTATGCGGTCTCTGTATAAGTTTCTTACTGTTACAAGCGAGAATGAACAAGGACGAGCTTATTTTGAGCGAAATGTAATGCTTAAGATACCTATTAATCGAGTGAAAGAGACATTATCATCAAGATCAAAGAAAATTTCTGAAAAGATATTCTTAGACTCTCAGGACGAAGAATTCTTGCAGTATGTTGAATTTGAGTACGAGAAAACTTTATCAAAACATGGAAAGACATTCTTTTTACGTGATAAAGCACGAGATCTTGCGATATTAACGCTATTTTTAAAAAGTGGTATTCGTGTTAATGAACTTGCTAATTTAAAGGTTAAGGATATAGATTTTCTAAATAGTGAAATAAACGTCATTAGAAAAGGTAATAAAGTAGACACCGTTATAATAACTAAATCAGCATTAGATAGACTTAATGAATACATAACTTCCCTACCTTTTAAACTTAATAGAGAAGACTATGTCTTTATTAGTAAAAATAAAGCTGGATTATCAATAAGAGCTATCCAAAAACTAGTTATGAAATATACCGATGCCTTTAATGTTCCTATGTCACCACATAAACTAAGACATAGTTACGGTACTAAATTAGCATTAAAAACAAACGGTAACATCCCAATCATTATGACTCAAATGGGACACTCTAACAGTGATACTTCAATGCTATATATTAATGAATCTAAAAAGATAATTAAACAATCTATTGATAAATTAGATGATTAGTATTGCAATATATCTCCAATTAAGTTAAAATATAAAAGTTATTAAATATTATGGAGGTAAAAAATGGGTATTATTGTACAAGTTTATGGGTATTATTGTACAAGTTTTAGGATCACTATTAATTCTTATCGGCTTTGTATTTAGCCAGTTAGGAAAACTTAAAACTACATCACTTAGTTATTTATTATTAAATGCTATCGGAGCATTAATTCTTGGTATTGATGCCTTTGTTGGGAAACAATGGGGATTTGTTTTACTAGAAGGTGTTTGGTCAATAGTTGCTATTCACGGATTATATAATTATTTAAATAATAAAGAAGTAAAATAAAGAATATAGTTTTCATAATATTATTTATGTAAACTATATTCTTTTATAATATTATCTATAAATTCTGTTTTTCCTTCAGTATATCCTTCTCTATCATATTTATATTCTTTTTCTAGTTTTAACTTTAAAGCCTCATATTTCTTTGCAACTACTGGATGTTCTAATAATATATTTTTGAATTCTACTTCAGTAATATCACCTTTTTTTCTTATATGAAGATGAAACACTTTATCTAGAAAACCTTTCTCGCCATATCCTTTAACTAAAAAAGCTCTATCGTCTTCATTCCAACGTAATTCCCATTCTTTAGAAAGAATTTGAACTATTTTATCAAAATTTCTATCATCTATTGTTTCTATAAGTATATCTATTATATTTTTTGATTCTATATTTGGTATTACAGAACTTCCAATATGATAAATATTTATAGGTATATCATTAAGTAATTTTGATAATTTTACTTCCATCTCATTATACCATTCTATCCATTTATTATTATGACATACTAAAGTAATAGGATATCTTTTCTTAAAACACTCATCTTTCAGAATATTATCCAATATAATCACACCTTTCTAATTTTTCTATTAAAAAAAATGTTAGGATAGGAGATCCTATCACTAACATTATTTAAATACATGTAAAGAATTTTTGAAATATTCTAATCCTGATAAAATAGTCAATAATACAGAAATCCATAATAGGATATAATCTAGTTTAAAACCAATACTGTTAAAAATTGGATTACCTAATAAAATAAGAATAATAGCTAATAATTGGCTAATAGTTTTTAATTTACCTAGAATTCCTGCGGGTATTACTTCCCCTTTTTCTACAGCCAAAAGTCTAAGACCTGTAACTGCAAATTCCCTTGCTATTACAACCACTACCATCCAACTATGCATTAAACCTAGTTCAACCATTACAATAAAGGCACTTCCAACTAGAAGTTTATCAGCTAATGGATCTAAGAATTTACCCATATTAGTGACTAAATTATATTTTCTAGCAAGATATCCATCAATAAAATCTGTGAATGATGCAAACATAAAAATCAATGCTGCTATAAAAATATTAAGGGTTATATTTCGACCACCTAGGATAGAAATACTTCCTCCCATATTATATAATAAAAATACTATAAATATAGGTATTAATATTGTTCTAAATAATGTTATTTTATTTGGTAGATTCATTATTATTACTTACCCTTCTTGCATAAATTTAAATTCATTATAATTATAACATATTCTGTAATATGCTACAATAACAAAAACAGGATAAATAGTCTTATTATCCTGTTTTTATTATATATTATACTATTCACTAGTACCAGAAGTTTCAGTTGTACTTGATTCTACTGGTGCTGGTAGAGTTGGAGTTGACGGTGTGTTAGAAGCAGTAGTATTACTAGTACTAGGTGCTGGACTATTTTGTACTCTTGGAGGAGTATACGAAGTCGTCCCTCTTTGTCCTTGAGGAGTTGGTACTTCAACTACTTCAGTATGTTGAACCTGTTCAGTAGTATTACTATTGTTTGTTGTTGCAGCTGTTTGTGTTACTTCAGTAGTTGCAAGATTTGTTTTAATTAGTTGAGAAATTTCATTGTAGTCCTCATCTTTTTCAAAAATTGTTTCTTTTTCTTTATCTACTAAAGTTTGCAGTTCAGTAAGTTCTTTATTAACATTAGTAATTTTTTCAGTATTAGTTTTATCTTCATTAGATACCGTTAGTAAACCAATATTATCTTTCAAACTATTTTTAATTTTTTCTCGCATCTCTTTTACTTGAGAATTAAATTTTTCGTTAAGTTTATCTTTATTCTCTTTACTTATTTCTTCTTTATAAGTTAATAGATTTTTTAGTATATCAATTTTCTTACTTAATTCATTTTCTTTATTAAAGTTACTAGAACTTTCTTTTATTATTCTTTCAAATTTAGAATCTTCTTTCTTAGTCTCTGTAACTTTTGGTTTAACATTATTTAATGATTTTTGCTTATGATAAGCATAAGCAGATAATCCAATAACCGCTAAAAGTACGATTATCAATAACCCAACTAGTACTTTATTATTTTTTCTCAATTTAATTTACCTCTCTTAATAATATCATATTATAGTTTACATAAAGTTACTTATGTAAACTACGTTACTCATAATCTTCTGCAAATTCCTTCTCTAAAAATACTTTTCTAGACTTACTTCCATCAACTGGACCGATATAACCATCTTCTTCAAGCATATCTATTATTCTAGCTGCTCTATTATAACCAATTTTAAATCTACGTTGTAACAGTGAAGCTGAAGCTTTTTGTGTTTTTGCTATAAATAGTAATACTTCTTTATACAATGGATCTACATCATCCGCTGATGAACTACCACCTTGTGAACTTACTTCACTTGGTGTCATATTTGGATCATATTGAGCCTCTGACTGGCTCTTAACGTAATCTACTACTTTTTCTACTTCCTCATCTGAAAGAAAGGCTCCTTGGATACGTACTGGTTTACTTGAATCAGCAGATAAGTAAAGCATATCGCCTTTACCAAGCAGAGTTTCAGCTCCTGATTTGTCTAAAATTGTTCTTGAATCAATACTTGAACTTACTGCAAATGCTATTCTTGAAGGTATATTTGTTTTAATTACACCTGTTATAACATCTACAGACGGTCTCTGAGTAGCTATAATCATATGTATTCCTGCAGCACGTGCTTTCTGAGCTATTCGTGCTATTGATTCTTCTACTTCTTTAGATGACACCATCATCAAGTCAGCCAATTCATCAATAATTACTACTATATACGGTAGTTCTTTATAATCAGGATCTTTTGCTGCTATTTTATTATAGCCTTCCATATTTCTAACACGTGCTCTAGCAAACTCTCGATATCTATTTTCCATTTCTAAAACTACTTTATGAAGTACATCAGCAGCTTTTATTGGATCAGTTACAACTGATGTTAATAGATGCGGAATTCCATCATATATTGATAATTCTACCATTTTAGGGTCTATCATTATTAATTTTACTTTATCTGGTTTATTTTTTAGTAATATACTTGTAATTATAGTATTAACACATACTGATTTACCACTACCTGTTGATCCTGCAATTAATAAGTGCGGTGTTTTATCGATTCTTGTAAAAATTGATTCACCAGATACATCTTTCCCCAAGGCAACAGATAGAGGCGAGTTGTCCTCATCATTTACAAATACTTCCTTCATTGTTACTAATTCATTTACTGTATTTGGAATTTCAATACCAATTAATGATTTACCAGGAATAGGTGCTTCTATACGTACATCTTTGGCTGCAAGATTCAACGCAATATCATTACTCAGGTTCACTATCTTGCTCACCTTAGTTCCAGGAGTCGGCAAAATTTGAAATTGTGTAATAGAAGGACCTACTATTGCTTTAACTATTTTCACCTCAATACCAAAGTTATTAAATGTACTTTGTAATATTTTAGATTTTTCAACTACATCACCCTTAGTTATTGTTTGTTTTTTAACTGGACTATTAAGCAATGTAATTGGTGGTAGCTGATAATTATCATATGATTCTTCAGACACTTCTTCATTTAAAGATTCTTCAACAACATCAACACTTTTAACTTCTTTTGTCTTAGCTTGTTTTCTTGTGACTCTTTGTACAAGTTCTTCCTCGGGTTCTTCTTTAAACTCTCTAATATCTACCACTAAATCTTTATCTTTTATATTATTATATCTTTGTTCATTAGAATTTTCTTTTTTTGTATCTACATAATTATAATCGTCTATAATTTCATCGTCAAATTCGAGATACTCGTCATATTCTTCATCTACATATTCACTTTTGTCAAAGGCATCAACAATTTGATGCTTTAATCTTAAAACAAGCGTTCTATGGTTTATATTAAAATATAGGAATACTGACGTAATAAATGCTGAAATAACTACTAATAAAGATCCATAGTATGATAATAAATATATTAAAAATTTAACTGGATAGTAAGATATCAGTCCACCGCCATAAGTTAACACTTTACCATTATATATCTCTGTAAACCTAATATAAGTGCTTTCTGCATTACCTACTAGTATTAACTGGAATAAGAAATCTATCAACACTAAGAGCGTTACTACAATAACAGGTGTTTTTATTTTTTTATTCATTATATAATAAATTGGTGTAGCTACTATAATAATATATAGTATATAGCTAAAGCTACCAAATAGATATTTAAATAATGAATCAAAAAATTTACCTACAAATCCCATCTGAAGAACAGATAAAATTATAATAAGAACAGAAATTACAAAATACAATCCTCTGTATGTTTCTTTAGTTAAAACTGGAATTATATTTTTCTTAGGATTTTTCTTTGTAGTACCTTTTTTACCTTTGGAGTTAGTTGATTTTTTATTTCCACTAGTTTTTTTTGATTTTTTTGTTTTTTTATTGCTCAATCTTCTCTCCTTTCTAGTCCTCTTCCACATAAACTGCCTCAGTAGGACAATTTATTTGTGCTTCAAGAACCAAACTTCTATATTTATCTGGAACTACTTCTGTCATATTATTTTCATCTATAATACAATAAGCAATTCCATCTTCGTCATAATCATATATGTCAGGACAGATAGCATTACAATTTCCACAAGCAATACAATCTTCACGAATTATTCTAGTTTTCATCACTTTCTTCTTTCAAATATTGAGAAAATTTCTCTAATGATTGTTTTCTATGACTAATACTATTTTTTTGTTCAGCACTTAACTCTGCAAAAGTTTTATCTAAAGATGGAACATAGAATATTGGATCATATCCAAAACCATTCGTACCACGTTTTTCAAAAATAATTTCGCCATGACACTCACCTCTAAAAGTTAATTCTGTTCCATCAGGTTTTACAAGAGCTATAACAGAAACAAATTTAGCTTTTGATTTTTGTCCATTTAACTCTAAAAGAACTTTTTCTATATTTTTTTCATCAGTTTGTTCTTTAGAATATCTTGCAGAATAGACACCGGGTCTCCCATCAAGTAAGTCAACGCTTAATCCACTGTCATCAGAAATAGCTGTTTTACCAGAGTATTTACTTATTGTTCGAGCTTTTATTAATGCATTCTCTTCAAATGTAGAACCATCTTCTACAATTTCTTCTGTATAATTAATATCCTTAAGAGTTAAGATATTATAATCTTCTAGAATACTTTTAATTTCTTCTACTTTGTGAGCATTATTAGATGCTAAAATTAATTCTTTCATTATTTTCTCCTATAAATCTACTACTTCTGCAATGATTTCTTTATTCAACCATTTAGAAGCTATATTATTAAAATTTTCACTGGCTTCAGATATGTAAAACTCATGATCTTTTTTATTAAATCTCTTCTGATGTAACTTTGCATATCCTAATACGGAGCTAACTTCTCGTGCAGCTTCTCGTCCTGAAGAAATAACCTTAATATTATTACCATAATATTCTTCTATATCTTTTTTCAAAATTGGATAATGCGTACAACCTAAAACAACTGTATCTACACCTAAGTTGCGTGTATTCTCTAAAGTTTCATGTATAATTTTCTTTGTTGCATCTTTATCAACGTTACCTTCTGATTCAATAAAAGGTACAAAAGCAGGACAAGCTTTATCAACGACTTGAATATCAGAATTAATATTCTCAATTTCGATATCATAAACTTTTGATTTTGCAGTAAATTTAGTACCTAAAACAAGAACCTTATTATTCTCAGTAGCCTGAATTGCACGTCTTGCACCAGGTTGTACTACTCCTATTATCGGTATGTCATATTTATCTTGAAGATAATTAAGTGCAGCTGCCGTTGCCGTATTACACGCTAGTACAACCATTTTAACACCTTTGTCAATTAAATATTTCACCGCTCTATCGGTATATTTAATTATCTCTTCTCTAGTTTTATCTCCGTAAGGGCAATTTTTCACATCACCGAAATAATAAATAGTTTCATTAGGAAGTTGTCTCATTATTTCTCGAGCAACCGTTAATCCTCCCACTCCACTATCGAATACTCCTATTGCATTATTCATACATAGCCTCTTTCTATTTAGAACCTAATATTTCTTCAAGTTCTAGTATTTTTTTATATGATTTCGTTTCAACTCCAATAAATTCTTTAAATAACATATTAAAAAATGAAAAGAGTCTAATTAAATCTTTATTTTCAATTTCTAAACTTTCCAAAAAATCGATATTTTTAATTGATAGATAGTATGTAAGTTTTACGAGGTGATCATTCAATCCATAGACACTGTAGTCCGTATTATACTTATCAACAAAACTATTCTTCTGAAAACTATAACCTACATAATCATAATCAGTTTTTTGATATTTAAACATAAAACCTTGCTCTTTTAATATTTTCGCTAAAAAATAGCTTACAACTAACTTTTCGGAAACATTACTTTCAATATTATTTAAACAAAGTTTTAGTAGCTTATAAATATTAAAGGAGTTATCATTAACCAAATATGTGTATTCCAACATATTTGAAACATAACTATTTTTAATAACATCATAAACTATATTGGTATATGTATTTTCAATTTCCAAATTTGTAATTTTATTCATACCATTTGTAGGAAAATAGTTAATACTCACTTCGTATGGTGTACTAACCTTAATTTTCTTTTTGCTTTTATGAACATTCTCATAAAAAAAACTTTCTACATTTCCCTGTTCTGTTAAAACCTGTAAAATTTCATGATAATCTTTATAACGTATTTTTTTTATTATAATCCCCGTTATATAATTTCTATTAGTCAAAGATATCATCCCTATAGCCTAAATCTCTAATTTGATTTGGTTTTGATCTCCAATTATCAATAACTTTTACCCATAATTCTAGGAATATCTTTTCGCCAAGAAGAACCTCAATATCTTTTCTTGCTCTAGAACCAATTTCTTTTATCATTTTACCTTGTTTACCGATAATCATACCTTTTTGAGATTTTCTCTCAACAACGATAGTCGCAATAATATTTTTTTTCTTACCTGGTTGTTTCTCAATTCTATCGATAACAACAGCTATAGAATGTGGTATTTCCTGTTCTGTTAATTGTAAGACTTTTTCCCTAATAAATTCAGAAATTACAAAATACTCAGGTGAGTCTGTAATTACATCATCAGGATACATTTTAAAACTTGGTTGCAAGTATTTTTTCGTTGTATTTAGTAGATTATCTACATTTATTGATTTAAGAGCAGAAATAGGAACTATTTCCACAAAATCATATAAATCTTTATAAAATTCTATGATTTGGATTAATTGTTCCGGTGAAATTAAATCTATTTTGTTAATTAATAAAAATGTAGGAACTTTTAATTCTTTAACAATATTTATTAAATGTTGATCTCCAGGTCCAAACTTTTCACTCGCATTTATAATTAAATAAACTATTTCTGACTCTTGAATCGCACTACTCGCAAGTTTCATCATATAATCTCCAAGTCTATGCTTTGGCTTGTGTATTCCAGGAGTATCAATGAACACGATTTGTGAATCATTATCAGTATATACACCATTAATAATATTTCTCGTTGTTTGTGGTTTATCTGACATGATTGCAATTTTTTGTTGTAATATATTATTTAATAACGTAGATTTACCAGCATTAGGACGGCCAATAATTGTGACAAATCCAGTTTTAATTTGTTCTTCAAACATGCTTATCTCCTTAAACCAAATTTTTCTAAAATTTCATCTTGTTTTCCAAACATTTCTTTTTCATCTTCTTCATTCATGTGATCATAACCAAGTAGATGTAAAAAACCATGTACTGCTAAGAAACCAATTTCTCTATCGAAACTATGTTCATATTCTTTTGCTTGTTCATGAGCAATATCTACACAGATAATAACATCTCCAATAGAATTAATTTCATCTTCAAGTCCAATAATATCAATTTCATCTTCTACTTCATCATTTAATGCAAAAGAAATAACATCAGTTGGAACATCTTTACCTCTATAATCACGGTTAATTTCTTGAATTTCTTCCTTACTAACAAAAGATAATGACATCTCAGTAATCTCAGTATCAACATTTTCATACTCCGCAGCACATTCTAACAATTTTAATAACATATCTTTAGTGCTATCTTCTACTAAGTTATTATCATCTATAATATCAACAAATGTCATGTTGTTCTCCTTTTATATTATTAATACGCAGGGAGTAAATCAAAATCAAGATTTTGAAGAATTCGATTTTGTCGATTACTCCCATAATATTTACTAGATATCTAAAAAGCTTTTATAAAAAATTTAGATATAAATAAACCTCTATTCTTATTAATTCTCTTTAATTTAGGATTTAATAAATTATAATCATATTATTGTAATTTATTAAAACTTTGTTGTCTCAGAGCTTCATAAATTATTAATGCCGCTGTATTAGATAAATTCAATGAACGTACATTTTCACTCATAGGTATACGTAATGCTTGTTCACTATATTTTTCTCGGAATTCTTTAGGCAATCCTTTAGTTTCTCTTCCAAAGATAAAATATATATCTTCATTTTCTTCATTAGAGAAATCAAAATCACAATAATTCTTTGAACCAAATTTAGTAATAAGATAATAATGCTTATCATTAGTCGCTTCAAGAAATTCATCAAAACTATCCCAAACAACTAAATCTAAATGTTCCCAGTAATCTAAACCTGCACGTTTAACATGTTTATCATCAATAGAAAAACCTAAAGGTCTAATTAAATGTAATCTTGTATTAGTACCAACACATGTTCGTGCTATATTACCTGTATTAGCTGGTATCTCTGGTTGAAATAAAACTATATTATTCATAATTTATTAAAATGGAAGTTTGCCACCAAACATTCTTCCTAGACCCTTTCTCTTAGATTTATCATTCATAAGTCCACCAAACTGTTTCATCATTTTTCTCATTTCTTCGAATTGCTTAATTAACTTATGAACCTCATTAATTGGTCTACCACTACCTTGTGCAATTCGTTTTCTACGTGGTACATTAATGATATCTGGATTTTGCCTTTCTTCAATAGTCATAGATTTGATGATAGCTTCAATATAAACAAACTGCTTTTCATCAACTGCATCTAAATTCATATTTTTAAGTTTACCCATACCAGGAATCATTCCTAGAATATCTTTTAAGCTACCAAGTTTTTTCACTTGTTCAAGTTGAGTTAAAAAGTCTTCGAAGGTGAAACTTTGATTAAGGATTTTTTCCTGCATTTTTTTGGCTTCATCTTCATCAATAGAAGCTTGAGCTTTTTCGATTAAAGTAAGGACATCACCCATACCTAAAATACGAGAAGCCATACGTTCTGGATGGAATATTTCTAGGTCATTCATTTTCTCACCCATACCAACTAACTTAATCGGCTTACCAGTGATAGATTTAATAGATAAGGCTGCCCCACCACGTGTATCTCCATCAAGTTTCGTTAGTACTAATCCAGTGATATCTAGTTGTTCATCAAATGAACTTGCAATATTAACAGCTTCTTGTCCAATCATTGCATCTATTACAAGTAAGATTTCATCTGGAGTTGTTGCCGCTTTAATATCTTTTAATTCATCCATTAGTAATTCATCAATATGAAGACGCCCAGCAGTATCGATAATTACATAGTTAAAGTAATTTTCTTTAGCGAATGCTAATCCATCTTTAACAATATCTACAGGATCTTTATCAACATAGAAAACTTCAATATCAAGTTGTTTTCCTAAAGTTTTCAATTGTTGAACCGCTGCTGGTCTATAAACGTCAGCTGCAATAAGAAGGGGTTTTTTCTTCATAGTTTTTTTAACTTTAAGAGCTAACTTACCTGCTGTAGTTGTTTTCCCAGCCCCTTGAAGACCAACCATCATTACTGTTGTAATCTTACCACCTTGGTTTAATTCAACGTTAGAACCACCAAGTAATTCAACAAGTTCTTCATTTACTATTTTTACAATTTGTTGAGCAGGAGTTAATGATTTCATAACTTCAGTTCCTACTGCTCTTTCACTAATCTTCTTAACAAATTCTTTTACTACTTTAAAGTTAACATCGGCTTCTAGTAATGCCAACCTAACTTCTCTCATCATTTCTTTAACATCAGCTTCAGAAACTTTTCCTTTTCCTGTAAGCTTCGCTATTGTATTTTGTAATCTTTGCGATAGATTTTCAAATGCCATAAAAGATTCTCCTAGTTTTCTAATTTTATCAATTCATCAACATATGTCAGTACTTCTGTATCATTTGTTGATTTTTTTATTTCATTTAGTAAAAACAATCTTTGATTGTTTAGTTTTATTAAATTTAACTTCTCCTCAAACTGTTCTAACTCTAACACTGTTCTTTTAATATTATTTGAAACAGCTTGTTTTGAAATATTGTAATTTTCCGATATCTCTGTTAATGATAAATCATTAAAATAATAATCATTTAAATATTGTTTTTGTTTATCACTAAGTAATTCAGAGTAAAAATCATAGAGTTGTGAAATTTTTATAACTTGTTCTATTTCCACAATCTTCCTCCAGTCATAAAATATAAATCTACATCCTTATATTATACGATAAAATCGCTATTTTTTCAAATTTTTATCGTATTTCTAAACAAATAAAATCAACTTGTAAAGCAATTTCTACAAGCTGATTAATTGAATCTATTAAATTAATTTTTACATGAAATCACATAAAATCTAAAGCTGAATTATCTATTGTTATAGTTATCTTCTCTTTTGAAAAACTTTCTGCAAAATAATCATTTATATACTTCAAAAGCGGATGTAATTTACTATATTCCTCATCATTATACCTTATTGCCAAATTATACTTGAACTCATTATTAATCTTATAGAATAAGCTTTTATTCGGACCAAGAATAGAAATACCACTAAGTTTTTTACTTATAAAGTTATAAATCATCTTTGCAACCTGTTCTGTTTTCACTTCATCATAACCTTTTATCGTAATAAATGAAATTTTACAGAACGGCGGATAGTCAATGAGTTTACGGCGATTTAATTCGTACTTATAAAATCTCTCGTAACTATGATCAATTGCATAATCCAATATATTGCTCGCTATATTTGTTTGAAACACAACTTCGCCTTCTTTTTCGCTTCTTCCAGCTCTTCCTGCTGTTTGAACTAATAACTGAAATAGCTTCTCATTCGCTTTAAAACTCGGTATAGCTATCATACTGTCAATTGATAGTACTCCAACTAAAGTAATATTGGGGAAATCCAGACCTTTTGATATCATTTGAGTCCCTAAAAGTATATCTGATTTATGTTTTTTAAAATCAGTTAATAGCTTCTCATATGCACCTTTTCGACTAGTCGTATCTGAATCCATCCTTGTTATTCTTACATCTGATATATGTTGAATCAAATATTCCTCTACCTTTTGAATTCCATAGTTACCTGAAACTAACTCTGGATGTTCGCAACATTTTTTTATATTTGAAATTTTTTTATGATATCCACAAAAATGACAACGTAACGAATTATCGTGTTTATGATAATTTAAACTTATATCGCAGTTCTCACATTTATATAAATGACCACAGGTAAAACAACGAATAAAATTAGTATATCCTCTTTTATTCATCAATAATAATACCTGTTCTTTTTTGTCAATTTTTTCCTTAATCTTAACAAGTAATTCATCAGCTATTACTTTTTCTTTATCTTCTGTATGAACAATATTAATTTTTGGTAAATTATTATTAAATCTATGCGTTAAAGTTAATAAATTATTAGGATTATTCTTTTCAAAATTATAATATAAATCAACAGATGGCGTTGCACTGGCATACACTACAGTACATTTATTATAAATACCACGCTTTTTTGCGATATCTTTAGCATCATATCTTGGAGATTCAGTTTGTTTATAACTATTTTCATGTTCTTCATCAATAATTATAATACCTAGATTTTCAAATGGGGCAAAAATAGCAGATCTAGTTCCAAGACAAATTTTAACCTTACCGTCTTTAATCTTTTTCCATTCGTTATATTTCTCTTTAGTATTCAATCTAGAATGAATTACAGCAATGTTTTCATTAAAAATTTTCTTGAATTTTTTCTCTATTTGTGGTGTTAAAATTATTTCTGGAACAAGAACAATAGCATCTTTTCCATTTCTCAAACTTTCTTCAACTAATTTAATATATATTTCAGTTTTCCCAGATCCTGTAACACCATGGAGAAGATATTCATTGAATTTATTAGTATTATAATTTTTTGCAATACTATCATAGATTTCTCGTTGATATTTACTTAGTTCTGTTTCATTTTGTAAAATAGTCGTGTTAATCTCAGGAATTACTTCTTCTTCAATAATACGGATAACATTTTGTTCTAATAATTTTTTCGTTACTGTAGGTCCAATATTTAATATTTCTTTAACATCCGATTTCTTTATCTTCTCATTCTTACTAAGGTAATCAACAATTATCTGTTGTTTCTTTGTTAGTTTAACATTACTAATATCACCTAGAATATAGAATTCTTCCGTAATATTATTATTTATTTCTTTAACTTTACTTATAAGTTTTATGGCTTTTAGCGAGATTAAATATCCAATTTGTTCGATTGAAAAAATTTTTTCAAACTTTTTCTTTTCAACTAAGTAGTTCTTATCAAAGTACTTAGCATAATCAAATAGTAAAGTTTTGTTCGCATCTATCAACTCGTAATACTCGACATATTTATTTTTTAATGTCGTCGGAATTAGCGTTTCTATAGCTTGAATTCTAGTGCAAAAAAGTTCATCTGCCATAACTTTAGATAAAAGAAGCATTTCTTTAGTTAAAATTGGAAAGTCATCTTTTAATTTTTTTATACTTTTAAAGTTATCTCTATCGTATCCCCTGTTATATTTTTCACTAACATTAACAACATATCCTTGAACTACACGAGTGCCAAAAGGAACTTCCACTCTATAACCTACAAGATCATGTTCCTTAATTTCATCAGGAATTAAATAGTAAAAACTCTGATCGACACTATGATTATTTACATCGACAATAACTTCAGCATACATAATCTCACCTCACCTTCTTTAAAGTTTCAAGCTTACTTAGTAACAGTATCTACAATTTCTTTAGCTATGTTTGTCTTACTAGATTTATCAATTTTTGTTATATTATTGAATTTGTCAATAATACACACCTCATTATTATCACTTCCAAAACCGATATCTTTTTGAGATATATCGTTTGCCACTATATAATCTAAATTTTTCTTAACTATTTTTTCTCTAGCATATGCAAGAAGATCGTTAGTTTCAGCAGCAAATCCTACAACAATTTGTTCTTCTGTTTTATTTTCACCAACATATTTCAATATATCTTGAGTTCTCTCAAACTCCATTGTAAGATTTCCATCTTGTTTTTTTACTTTTTTATCAAAGACAAGTACAGGGGTATAATCAGATACTGCAGCTGCCTTAACTATATAATCGCAATCTTTAAAATTATTTTTTACCGCTTCAAACATATCCTTTGTACTAACAACATCTAATACCTTTATACCATTTAAAATAGTATCATTCTTCACACTAGTTACTAAAATTACTTCAGCTCCTCTTTTCTTAAATTCGTTAGCTATAGCAATCCCCATTTTTCCAGTAGATGGATTAGTTAGACATCTAAACGGATCTATGAATTCCTTAGTAGGACCAGCAGTTACTAAAACTTTTTTTCCTTTCAAGTCTAACTCTGTCTCAGAGAAAACAGCTTTTTCAATTTTTTCTACTGTTGGAAATTTTCCTTTCCCGACATCACCGCAAGCCAACAATCCACTATCAGGCTCAACAAAATTAAAACCTAGTTTCAAAAGCTTGCTTATATTCTCTTTAATAATAGGGTTGTTAAACATAACTGTATTCATTGCAGGAACAATATATACTTTTGTTACATCCTGAACAGCTAACATAAGAGAAGTTGCTAAGTCATCAGCAATTCCACACGAAAATTTTGAAATTATATTTGCAGTAGCTGGTGCTACAATTATTTTATCTGCCCATTTAGTTAAATCAATATGTTGAATTTCATTTTCATTTAATTCATCGAAAGTATTAGTATACACTCTATTTTTAGTTAATGATTGAAAAGGTAGTTCTGTCACAAAGTTCTTTGCATTTTCTGTAAGTATAACCCTAACATCGTTACCTTTCTTCACTAGGGAACTAGATAAATCAATAGATTTATATGCCGCAATTCCACCAGAAACTATCAGTAAAATATTCATGATATTCTCCTTATTTAATCTTTTATAATAATATATTAATATAAATCATGATCAGAATGATTAGGACCAAAAACAGCTGTTTCAAGTTTAGATAATCTTTTTAATATGTCTAAATTAGTAACCTGTGCTGGTTTATCCTCTCGACTAGCATTTTTTATAGCCTCAATTTTAATTTTAAGATTTTGATTTTCAATTTCTAATTCTTTTAAACGAGTAAGTAGTTTATCAAGTTTCATATAGTCTTCAATTATTAAGTCCAAATAATCATTTACATCTTCTTCACTATAACCCTTTACTCTAGTTTTTTTAAATTCTTTTTCATATATTTCTTTAGCTGTTAAATTTAATTCAATACTCATAGTTAAACTCCTTTACTTGAATTCACTAAAATAACTAACACAACTCACAAAGTACAGAGGTGCCGTCTCAGCTCTTAATATTCTTTTTCCTAGGCCAATTACTTCAAAATTATCATCTAATAAATTATAGATTTCTTGTTCTGAAAGACCACCTTCACTACCAAAAACTGCAATAACGTTTTTATTATTTAAATCAGAATTTAATAATCTCTTAAAATTAACGTTATCTTCATTTACAGATTCTTTCTCATAAGCAACAACTTTATAATCGTAATTTTCACTAAATAAAATTAATTCTTTCAAACTATCCACATAAGTTATATCAGGTATAATATTACGTTTTGATTGCTCAGCCGCTTCTTTTATAATCTTATTCCATCTATTTAATTTAGAATCCACTTTATCTTTTTTAATTTTTGCTATATTACGTTCAGAGTTAAATAAAATAATATTACTTACTCCAAGTTCAGTAAGCTTCTGAATTAAGTACTCTATTTTATCATTCTTCAAAGGCGGAATAGCCACCGTTATTTTTGTTGGAAGTTCATTACTACCATCTACCTGTTCATATGGTGTTATTAGAACTTTATCTACATTATTATCTATAATATTACAAATGTACTTAATTTCATTATTAAATACTACATATACTTTATCATTAATTTTTTTTCTCATTATTCTGACAATATGATTGCTGTCATCTTTTGATAATTCATATGTTGATTCAACATTCAATTCTTCATTTAAAAAATACTGTTGCATAATTTCTCCTAAAATTTTATCTTATATCTAATTTTACCTTAATCTTGTTATTTATTCAATAGTAGCTAATTACAAACATAAAAAGAGAACAGCCTAATCAATCAACATTTAAAGTGATTAATTAGACTATTCTCTAATATGTTAAATTATATATATTATTTACTTTTCTAGCTACTCGATGGAATATAACCTTCAATATGTTCCTTAGCTAACTTCTCGTGTTCTGGATATGTTTTAGAGAAATATGCTTTTCCATCTTTTGTTGCATGTAAGAAATAAACATAATCCGTATTTTCCGCATTATTTAACGCTTCGAATGATTCTGAACCAATTGAAGAAATTGGACCAGGTGGTAAACCGATATTAGTATAAGTATTATATGGAGAATTCAATGATAATTCTGCTTGCGTCGGTGCGCCTGTAAGTTTATCTGCAGCATAGTTTGCTGATGGATCAGTTTGTAATCTCATACCTTGTGCAAGTCTATTCAAGAATACACTAGCAATTAATCTGTTCTCATCTGATTTTGTAGACTCTTTCTCCAAGATACTAGCAAGCGTCATATATTGATGGATAGACACTTGTTTATTTTGTCCACCAATGTTCCATGATTTATTATTCTTTTTGTATAACGGTACTATTTTTTCATTAGATAATTTAACCATCTTAGTAATTAAACTCTCAACTGTTTCATCATCTTTTAAATCATAAATAGCTGGATATAAGTATCCTTCTAAAGCATATTTAATATCTTTACCGTAAATCTCATCTGTTATTAACTCAGGGAACTGAGCTTGTAGTTTTTTAATAAATACGCCGTCATTAACTTTTTCTAAAAATTCTTTAGGATCTAGTTTTGTCTTTTCTAGATTCTTAGAAATTTTCAAAATACTGTCACCTTCGATTAAAGCAAACGTATTACCTGTTTTACCTTTATTTTTAGCTCCTAATTCTTGTATAATTTGAGATAAGCTCATGCTTTGTTTTAATTTAAAGCTACCAACATAAAAAGTTGTATTCGGTGTTAATCTAGAATATATTTTAAATACCTCTTCGTTTTTGATTAAACCTTTTGCTTTTAATTCTTGTGCTATTCTCGCACTTCCATAATTTTCTTTTACTTCTACTGTAATATCCTTATTATTACTTTTATCAACCGGGGTTGTCATGTAATAAAATATTGATAGTACTGCTATACCTACAACAACAAATACTGTCAGTATTATAGGAATGATAGATTTTCTTTTTCTATTCTTTTTTCTCAGTTCTTTTCTTCTTCTTATCTTATCTTCTCTCATTACTTACTCACTTTCGTCGTAATAAAAAGTATCTAAAACTTCAGAAATCATATCATATTCTTCATCTGTTTCTACTGGTTCAAAACGAACAGCGTCTTCTCCATCTTCTATACATACCATTGGGAAAATACTAATTTCCTCTTCATCAATTGTTTCTTCCTCAGCGAAGATATAGTAAAGATTACCATTTGTAGGGTTAGTAAATTCTAAAATTTTACGGTATTCTTTTTCTTCACCTTCTAAAGTACTAAGTGTATACACCTCTTCAGTATTATCAATACTAATGTTTTTTAAATCTTTTTCTTGCATTTTATTTTCCTCCTGAAATTTATATTAATTTAATTTATCTAAATATGTCTGTAATATTAATACTGCAGCCATTTTATCAATAACATCTTTTCTTTTCTTCCTTGAAACATTCGCTTCAAGAAGTACTCTTTCAGCACCCATAGTAGTTAAACGTTCATCTTGTAGAATTATTTCAACATTCTTTATCTTCTTTTTCAAAACTTCTACAAAAAATAATGTGGCTTCACCTCTAAAACCTACAGAATTATCCATATTTTTAGGAAGGCCAACAACAATTTTTCCTACATTATGCTCTTGAACTAATTCTTTAATCCTTTTAATTTTAAAATCTTTTATCTGCTCGTTGATATTAATAGTCTCAATACCTTGTGCAGTCAAGCCTAACAAATCACTAACAGCAACACCTATAGTTTTTGATCCGTAATCAAGGCCCATTATTCTCTTATCTAACATCTACGACTCCTGTATAAAAAAGTATAATAAGTACTCTAGTATATCATCCATATCTATTAATCTTATTTGCTCCCTTGCATGATTATCTCTAGGAATGTATACTGGATCAGCAGTTTTAATATATCCCATTAATTGATTAATAGGATCATACCCACGCTGTTTTATTGTTTCAACAACATTTTTTAATATGTTGTGAATATCATTTTTATCATAAAAATTGCTATCAAATAATCTTGTTTCATCGAAATTTGTCATAATCTTTACCTCCGATTATACTAACTCTACTAAGATACCTACTGCATTTTCTCCTGTATGTGTCGAAATAATTGGTGTTGTCGTAAATATTTCATCTTCATTTACTTCATAACCAAATGTTTCTTTTAATTCTGACTTAATTAAAGCTACATATTCATCAGCTAATGAATTAGGTAAACTTATACTTTTTATAGTTTTATCTTGTTTTTCTTCTTGAATATGTTTAATTAAAGTCTGAACTAATTTTTTCTTACCACGAACTTTATCTAAAGCAACTAATTCTTTCTCTTTTAACTGAGTTAAAACTTTTATATTTAAAAGACCTCCGATTAAAGCTTGTGACTTACTTAGTCTACCACCTTTTACCAAATTGTCAAGTTTATCGATTGTAACGTATGTTAAAATATTTTTAGCTTTTTCTCTTAAGCTTTCTACAATCGTTTCAACAGCTACCTGTTCTTCTAATTGTTTTAGACATTCTTTTAATAAAAATACCATTCCACGAGTTGTAGTTTTACTATCTACAACATAAACACCTTCAAATTCAGAACTTGCAGTAACAGCAGTATTATAAGTTCCACTTAAGGCAGATGAAAGAGTTAAAACAATAATTTTATAGCCTTCTTTTGTCCATCTTTCATAAGCTTCTAAAAACTTACCAATTGCAGGTTGACTAGTTGAATAACTAGTAGCTGTTCTCATTCTTTCTATATATTCATCATTACTTATTGTACGGTAATCATACTCATTTCCATCAATATTAATTGTAAGAGGAATTACTTCAACATTATATTTTTCTATTTCATCAAACGTTAAATCACTTGATGAATCAATAATAATTTTTACTTTTTCCATTTTCTACTCCTTCCTTTTTCTTATGTAGTGTAAAAATGAATAGTTAAATTCATTATTATCATCTTTTTTAAATTCTTCTCGACTTAACAAGTCCCATTCATTTTCATCAAAATCAGGAAACTTTGTATCAGCTTCTACTATTGTATCTACTTCAGTGATAAACAATTCATCACATTTATCAAAAAATTTACTATAAATCGTTCCACCACCAAATATATATGCCTTTTCAGTCTCGATATTTTCTAAAATTGAATCATCTGAATAGATTTCTATATTTGAATAATGTTTTAAGGAATTTTTGTCCCGAGTCAAAACTCTATTTATACGATTAGGTAAAGCTTTTCCTATACTATCTAGTGTTTTACGTCCCATGATAATTGTTTGATTTGTAGTTAACTCTTTAACTCGCAACATATCACTCTTTAAACGCCAAGGAATAGTATTTTCTTGACCTATGGATTTATTCTTATCATATGCAACTATTAGTGATAACATATTACCCCTCCTAAACAGCTATTGGTGCTTTAATGAATGGATGACTTTCATAATTAACAACTTCAACATCTTCAATCTTAAGATCAAAGATACTTTCAAAGTCGTTGACCTTTAATTCAGGTAAAGAATATGGTGTTCTAGACATTTGTTCTTTTACTTGATCAAAATGATTTTTATAAATATGTGCATCACCAAGTGTATGAACAAATTCACCAACCTCAAGACCACATTCTTTAGCTATTAATATAGTAAGCAGTGAATAAGATGCAATATTAAATGGAACTCCTAAGAAAACATCTCCGCTTCGTTGATATAATTGACAACTTAATTTACCATCATTCACATAAAATTGGAATAGTGAATGACATGGTGGTAAAGCCATAGTATCTACTTCTGCCGGATTCCATGATGAAACTATTAAACGTCGTGAAGATGGATTAGTTTTAATCTGCTCCACTACATTTTTAAGTTGATCAATACCGTTAAAGTTTCTCCATTGTTTCCCATAAACATTACCTAAATCACCATATTTTTCTGAAAAGCTCTCGTCTGTAAGTACTCGTTCTTTAAATATCGCCATTTGTTCCTTGTATTGTTTAGAAAATTCCTCATCAACCAATGTTCTATGACCAAAATCTGTCATATCAGGACCAGTATATTTTTCACTTTCTATCCACTTTTTAAATGCCCATTCATTCCATATGTTATTTTTATTTTCTAATAAAAACTTGATATTAGTATCACCTTTTATAAACCACAGTAATTCTGACCAAACTAAATTAAAATTTACTTTCTTAGTAGTTAATAAAGGAAATCCTTCAGAAAGATCGAACTTCATCTGATAACCGAAGACACTTTTCGTACCTACACCAGTTCTATCTTCTTTTTCTATTCCATTATCTAGAATGTGCTGACATAATTTTAAATACTCTTTATCTACCACAATTATTCTCCATTACGCTTTATAGTTGTTTTCTTTTAAATATTTCATTAAGTCTTTTATTTTTTCTAATGAACTCTTACCAAAATGATGTTCAATTCCTTCAACTTCTTCATATATTTTATCTTCGTCTACTCCAATAAGTCTAAGGAAATCTTCTAATAATTCATGACGAGTTAAGGCATATTCGCCCATTTTCTCACCTTGTTCAGTAAGTGCAATTCCTCTATACTTTTCGTACACGATGTATCCTTCGACATCAAGCTTTTTTAACATTTTAGTTACTGTAGAAGGATATACTTCTAATTTTTCTGCGATATCAGCACTTCTAGCATAACCTTTATTCTTTACTAATGAATATATCACTTCTATATAATCTTCCATCGTTGGTGTTGTTTTTGCCATAAATCGTTACCTCCTTTATAGTATTGTAAATGGTGATTTTTCAACTGTTGATTTTATTACCTCTACATTTAATTCTGAGATATAATCTAAAAGTAAGTCTTTTACAAGACTTTCAGTAAAATGACCAATATCAATTATATTTTTTTTCATTTCTATTGCATCAAGTGCTACATGATAACCTACATCACCAGTTAAATATACATCTACTTCTGGTAATGTATAAATAAAATCAGCTCCACTTCCTCCTAATAATGCAACAGTAGAGATTTCCTTTTCATCACCAATAACAGCCGCCACATTTTCTAATGAAAATTTATCTTTTAAATAAGTAATAAAGTTACTATATTTCAGTGGACTACTTAATTTTCCAATTCTTCCTAAACCAGCTGTTTTATCTATATTATGTTCAAATAATACTTGTATATCTTCTAATTTAAGAAGTTTAGCTAAATAATCATTAAGACCTAAAGTCGCAGAATCTAAATTTGTATGAAATGAAATAACTGAGATATCATTTTTTATCAAATCACGAATAATTCTCGATTTAAAATCAGAAGTAAAATCTAAAGATTTTAATGGTTTAAAGATAAGAGGATGATGTGAAACTATTAGATTAACTTTATTAGCTATAGCTTCTTCTACGACGTCAGTAGTTACATCTAAACATACTAACACTTTATTTACCTCATTATTATTGTTTCCTAACAACAATCCAACATTATCCCAATTTTCTGCTAACTTAACATCAGCTAGTTTATTTAAATGAATAAATACATCTTTTACCGTTCTCACAAGATCTACCTCCTTATCTTATTATCATTTTATTATAACATTTTATGAAAAATATTGCCATTACGAAACTTATTTTGTAACTAAAATAACATATTTATTCCATACAATATTTTTTCTTATTCTATAAAAATATAGCTATACAAATTATTTCACTTTATAAGTCTTTATATTAACAATAAGTAAGTTGAGTTCCTCCCCAATTCAATCAATACTAGACATTTTCTTTATAATATATTATCATTGTTCTTATAAAGAAATTCGTAGGAGATTGTTATGCAAACTGTAGAAGGTTATCTAAATAAAATTATCTTTCATAATAAAGAAAATAATTATTATATTTTATCTATATTTTTAAATGATCAATATGATTTTGCTGAAGGAGATTATTTAAGCGTTGTAGGAACATTTAATGATTTTGACTTCGTTGAAGATGAATTATATTCATTCAAAGGAGAAATAGTCCAGCATAGGAAATATGGAACTCAGCTATCCGCGATTGTAGTTGAACCAGTAATCGAAAAAGATAAAGAAGCTATTGTATCCTACTTATCAAGTTCCATTTTTCAAGGTGTCGGAAGAAAAACTGCCGAATTAATAGTAGAAAGTTTAGGAGTTGAAGCTCTAGATAAAATATATGAAGATAAGGATGTACTATTCGCAATAAAGGGTATCCCTACACAACGTAAAGATACTATTTATGCTACAATTGTTGCAAATAAACAAACCCAAGATATTATTTTAAAGCTAAACGAATATAATCTTAGCAATAATTTAATTTTGAAAATCTATAACTTTTACAAACATAACACATTACGTACAATTACCGAAAATCCCTACTCTCTAATTAAAGATATAAAAGGTATAAATTTTAAAACAGTAGATAAAATTGCAGAAACTAATGAAATTACTGCGAATGATCAAGAAAGAATACTATACGGTTTTATTTATACTATAAATACATATTGTTTTTCTACTGGTAATACATATATTTCAAAAAATAACCTACTATACAATACTTTTAATATTTTATATTCTTCAAGAAACATAGCAGTTGATAAAGAAGACATACTAAAAGCATATACTTATGCTCTTGATACTGCAAAACTAATAGAAATTGAAGGTAGAGTTTTCTTACCAGAAATTTACTATTCAGAGTATTCTATTTATAGTGACATAAATAGAAGATTAGAAATGAAAAACACTGAAGATATTAGCGAAAAACTTCTAGATAAATATATAGAAGAAGTTGAAGATGAATTAGGTATAGAATACGATATAGTTCAGATTGCTGCGATAAAAAACTGTATACAAAATAACTTTTCTATTTTAACCGGTGGTCCTGGAACTGGTAAAACAACAATTATACTAGCAGTTATTAAAATATTCCAAAAAATTAATAACTATAGTATTCACGACTTATTGGATGAAACTAGAAATATTATTACCTTATGTGCACCTACCGGAAAAGCAGCCAAAAGAATGTCAGAAAGTACAGGATTTTATGCATCAACAATACATAAAGCCATTGGTTGGAGCACAGAAGACGAAAACATGGAAGAATTTGTCAGTGATAAGAGTATTAAATCCGAATTAGTAATAATAGATGAATCAAGTATGATTGACGTATTCCTTATGTATAACTTATTAAAGATTATTCATAAAGATGCAAAAATCATTCTAGTCGGTGACAATGATCAATTACCATCAATTGCTCCTGGTAATGTTCTTAACGACCTGATTAATTCTAAAGCCATATCAACAGTTAAATTAAATAAAATTTTTAGGCAAAGCGAACACTCAAGTATCATTAATATTTCGCACTCTATTAAAAATGATATTCCATTCGATATATTAGAAAATTTTGATGATAAGGAGTTCATTTCAGCTAATAAAAATGAAATGATTAATGTAATCTCAGCGGTATATGACGATTTACTTAAAAACACTAGTAAAGAAAATATACAAATTCTTGCTCCAATATATAAAGGTACAAGCGGTATAAATGAAATTAATACGGCTATTCAATCAAGATTTAACGATAATGAAGAACAAATTGAATATGGAGAATTAATATATAAAGTCGACGATAGAGTTATGCAACTTGTTAATAGACCCGAAGATAATATATTTAATGGTGATATAGGTTATATTAAAGAAATTTATAAAGAAGGTAATAAATTAAAGATTGTCATAGATTATGATGATAATTTTGTTACTTATGAAAAACAAGAATTAAATCAAATTACCCTTTCATATGCGTGTTCAATACACAAAGCTCAAGGATCAGAATTTGAAAATGTTATAATTCCATTTATTGATAATTATAACTTTATGCTCAATAAAAATTTAACTTATACTGCTATCACACGTGCAAAGAAAAAACTAATACTATGTGGAAATCATAATGTTTTTTATAAGTCAATCGAGCCTACAAATACTGTCAATAGGCAAACTGCTCTAGAATGGTTCTTTACAACAGATAGAGAAGCGAATATTGAAGACATTGAAATTGATGAAGAGCTTAAAACATATATATTAGATTTTCAAAATATAAATACTATTGACCCTATGATTGGTATGGAAAATATAAAACCTACAGATTTCCTGTAACATTCACAATTACATATATACGAAAACCTGGACATAGAAAATCTATATCCAGGTTTTGTCTATTACATCGCTGCTAAATCACGAGCAATTTTATCTATATCATTAATATTTAAAAATGCTGCCGCTATTGCAGAACCATTTTTTGCTGTAACAGAACTATTTACTGCTGCAATCATATTTTTAGTTAATGCATCTAAACGGACTAATTTAGCCTTAACCTCATCTAATTTTGCATACTCAATATTTTCATTATTTAACAATTTAAGAGTCGCTATTGAAGAGTTTACCTTATCAGTCACCTCTTTAAACTTCTCTACTTTATCACCTAAAGGACGTCCCTTATCAAGATCTGTTTCAATAGTTCCTGCAAGCTCATCAAAGGTAATTAATTCTTTTGAAAAAGAACTTAGTTTATTCTTCATATATTCATTAGAATATTTTGTTTGTGAAATATTGTAGTTTTTGTTAGCACTATCTTTTAAATTAAATACAACTGAATTATTATTCTTAGTTACAATTTCAATAATGAAATCTTTATTATTAAACTCGTTTGAATTAATATTATCAATATTTAGAGTTTTTCCATTAAAATTATTAAGTTTTAATGATTTCAATAAAGATTCAAAACCTTCTTTGTTAATAACTTCGTCATTAGTAGTAATTATTAACTTATTATCTTTTTTATCAAATTCAGTTTTTTCTAGCTGGTTTAGAGTCGCAGAATTTGTAAGATTTTGTAATTGTTCTGTAGTCATGTCTGACTTAGAACTACAACCTTGCAAAATTAGCAAGGTTGTTAGTAATATTATCAGCTTTTTCATTACTTATTAGAATAATTCTGGCGCTGAGATAATGTTTAAGTTTTCGTCAATTTCAAATACTAATGGAGTACCTGTTGGTAAGTTAAGATCTAAGATTTTTTCATCAGAGATTTTTAATAAGTATTTGATTAACGCTCTTAAACTGTTACCGTGAGCAGAAATAAGTACGTTTTTACCAGCTTTAATTTGTTTAGAAATATCGCTTTCCCAGTATGGTAATACACGATCAATTGTAAGTTTTAAGCTTTCTCCTGTTGGAATTTCATTTTCAGGAATTTCT
Organism: Gemella haemolysans; assembly: GCF_012273215.1. Lineage (NCBI taxonomy): Bacteria > Bacillati > Bacillota > Bacilli > Caryophanales > Gemellaceae > Gemella > Gemella haemolysans. The sequence goes on from NZ_CP050965.1 coordinate 812,978, forward strand.
TTATATCTATCGATGTTTCCTGGGTACATGTCACTAGATTTATCTACTGCAGGAGGAGCTACATCGAAACTTCTTCTCCAAATGTGAACTTGTTCATCACCGTATTTTTTTGCTGTTTCAGCTTTGTTTAATCCTTGTAAAGCACCGTAGTGTCTTTCATTTAATCTCCAGCTTTTGTATACTGGAATCCATAATAAATCTAATTCTTCTAAGAATAAGTTTAAAGTTTTGATAGCACGTTTTTGGTAAGAAGTATACGCTACATCAAAAGTAAGACCTAATTCTTTAAGTGTTTGACCACCTTTGATAGCTTCTTGTCTTCCTTTATCTGTGATATCAACATCAACCCATCCTGTAAATCTGTTCTCTAGATTCCATTGGCTTTCACCGTGTCTAGTTAATACTAATTTCATTAAGAAATCCTCCTAGTTTTATTATTATATATCAATTATACAATATTTTTTAGTATTAGTACATAGTTTTTATTATAAAAATCATATTGAAAACGTTATAGGTATGCTGATTTTGATAAATTACATATATTTTTCACTTTCTGATATATATTAAGAAAAATAAGACTAGTTGAATAATAATTTTCATCTAATCTTATAATAATAAATAATATTTTCTGTTCATAATGACTTTATAATGAATTATGTATTTTTAAAATACTTTGTGTTCCACTTTACCCCTTTTTACAATTTTTAACTTGTTAGTCTCAAAAAAAGTAAAGACTTTAGCTAATAAAACTAGTATAACTATCCAATATATAAACATACTATTACCTTCTTTCATTTAATACGTAAAACTTAATTTTCTTTATACTTATATAATAACATACGGAAAACCGAAAATCAAGAGTAAAATTCATATTTCTTAATTTTTTTATTATATACCCTTGATTTTATATACGGTTTCCTTTATAATCAATGTATATATAGAAAATAGATTGGAATATAATATTATGACTACAACTTTTAGTATTAGATTTAAAAAATGTTTAAAAGAAAAAAATATAAAACAAGCTGAACTAGCTCGTTCGACAAAAATTACACCTTCATCAATTAGCGATTGGTCTAAAGGTAAATACACACCAAAAAGAGATAAATTGCAAATTATAGCCGATTATTTATCAGTAAATCCTGCTTGGCTTATGGGAGAAAGTGATATAATGGACGCAGAATCTCTAGATAATAGTTTAAATTCTAATAATGATTATTTAGATGATGTTTCTAAACTTCCTATATTGGGTACAATCTGCGCAGGAGATGGTGTTTATATTGAAGAAGAATATGATGAACATATTTTTATAGATCAAGGTATGCGTGCAGATTTTGCACTTCGTGTGAAAGGCGATAGTATGATAGAAGCCGGAATATTTGATGGTGACTTAGTTTTCATTCGTCAACAAAGTTCTGTAAGAAATGGTAAAATAGCTGCTGTTAGATTAACGGAATGGAACGAAGCTTCACTAAAGAAAATATTCGTTAAGAATGACAATGTAATTCTTTATCCTTGTAATCCTGACTATGAACCTATAGTAACACGTAACGTTGAAATTATTGGTGAGTGCGTCGGTGTATATAGAGAGCTATAATTTTATAAAATAAGAGTTTCTTAGATTAATTCCTAAGAAACTCTTCAGATTGTTGACAAAACGGCCAAAATATCAATGGACATATTGATGTTTTGGTCGTTTTTCAAAAAAATAAGCCATATGGCCGAGTATCAGTAGTATTAAGGAGGATTACACCTCTCTTAGTGCTATTGTTTTCATATTTTGAACACAACAAGACAACCAAGCGTACGACTGTACTTTGGCTTTCCCTCTATATAGTGCATATCTATATCCATGATTTTGTTTTGAATCTGCAAAACTGCGCTCTACTGTTTCTTTTCTTCTTTTATACAGTATCTTTCCTTCTTTAGACAATCGTCTTGTTCTTGCTTTATCATAATAATCTGCATTTATATGACGTCTTATTATTTTCTTCTCATTTTTATCATCACTCTTATATTGCTTATATCCATTTCTATCAATATTTCTGTATCTAAATATTTCTCCTGTTCGTCTATCTACAAATATATCTTTTTCGGGTATGTATTTAAAATATTTTTTATCTTTTGATTTTGAGAATCTTCTATATCCTATCACTGAAAATATACTTTTTTTATCTAACTGTTTTAGTATGTCTAGAGAATAATATCCGCTATCTAACGCAACTTTCCCTGAAGTTAATCCGAAATTTTTTTCTATCTGATTTAATCTATCTATATATGGACCACTATCATGAACGTTTCCTGGAGTTATGTGACAATCCATGATTATATTATTTTTTCCATCTACCGTTCTATGATCTAAATACATAAAACCTTCTTCTTTATGATCTCTGTGATAATAACCGCTGTCTGGATCAGTTGTGTTAACTCGTTGTCTTTTTAGTTCTTCTTTTTCTTTATATTGAAAAGGCTTTTTTCCTATTTTTTCTCTCTCTTCGTTTATTTCTTTTTCTAAGTCTAATTTTCTTTCTTTTACTCTTGTAGTTACTTCTATGTTGAATTTTCTTTTGTTTGCGTTAGCTTTTATATGTGTTGAATCAGTAAAGAACTCTATACCACCTACTAATTTTTTATCAATTGCTTGGTTCACTATATTTATAAATAATTGTTCGAATACGTCAGTTCCTTGAAATCGTCGGATATAGTTTTGTGAAAATGTAGAGTAGTGAGGAACTGGTTTAGAGAATGGTATCCCTAAAAACCATCTAAATGCAGCATCTGTTTCTATTCTTTATTATTGTTTCTCTCATAGATTTTATTCCGTAAAAATCTTTTAAGAACACCAATTTGAATAGCACAACAGGGTCTAAACTATTTCTACCTGATGTGAGACTATAGTATTTTTCTGTTAAATCATAAATAAATTTAAAATCAATTGCTTCGGCTACTTTTTTCAAAAAATGGTCTTTAGGAACTATTTCTGATAACGTCATTAATATTATTTCATCTTTTATATTTTCTTCTCTATTAAACATACTAAAACCCCCTCTATATACTTATATTATAACATTTTTAGCGTTTTTTCTCATTAAATAGGCTGTTGACTCATGCATATTTTGCATTTGTCAACACCCTGAAAAAGTTTCCAATTTAGTTTAGTTGGAAACTTTTTACTATTATTTTAAAATGACTAATTTTCTCGAGATAAAAACTCTGAGAATAAAACTTCTTGACTAATTGTTTCAGATAAAGCTTGTTTAAAAGCTAACTTTCCTAAATAATAGGATTTGTGGTCTATTGTTGGAAGTTTCAAAAGTTTCCCAACTAATAAGCCTTCCTGCCCAACAATATAGGGGCATTTTTTTCCACTTTCTTCATATCCTTTTATTATACCTGCTGCAACTTCATCACTTGTGGCTAATATACTATCTATACTATTATCTTTTATTAATTGATATGATAAATTTAGACCATCATTAAAGTTATGAATATTGCCAAATACTTTATATGGGGCCGATTGTTGACCGTATACAGCATGATAAGCTGATAAGGCAGAACGATATGTAGCCGATGATTCATTGCTTCTTGAAAATAATAAAACTAAATGCTCCAATCCTCGTGCTTTCATATTAGAAAAAATATCTAAAAATGAAGAATAGCGGTCAAGATAAGCAGAGGAAAGGAGATTATATTCCTGCAATTTTTCACAAAGTACTATTCGTCCATATTTTGCATAAGATTTAATAATATCAAGATTTACTGCTCTTGAAGTGAATATTAAAGCATCAATAGCTTCCGTTTTGAGCTGCTTCAGGTAGAAAAGTTCCAATTTTTGATTATAATCTGAAAGCATCATAACAAGTTGATAGTTGGTAGTTTTAGCAGCATCTAGAAGACCATTTATTAATTGTGTGAAATAAGGGTGGAGTGTGTGGGGAATTACAACACCTATCTTTTGTGTTTTTCCTCGACTTAAATCCCTCGCTAATTGGTTTGGTATATAATCTAATTCATTGATAAGCGCCATAACTTTTTGTCGTGTCTCTTCAGATACATGTGGATGATGGTTAATAACACGGGAAACTGTTGATTTAGAAACAACTGCCTTTTTAGCTATATCACTAATACTTGTCATTATAAAGCTCCTTTTAAGAATTTTTGAATCCCATATCCTACACCATCTTCATCATTAGACTTAGTTATTTTGTATGCTATTGCTTTAATGTCATCAAATGCATTATCCATAACAATAGGCTAACCTACCATTTCAAGCATAGGCAAATCATTATGTCCATCTCCAAATGCAGCAGTTTCTTCTCTTAACAACTCATCTTTTCGAAGTATGTAAGCAATCCCTTTAGATTTTTTAGCTAAGGCATGTGTAATTTCAAGATACGCTTTACCTGAACGTTGAATAGTGATTTCTGGTAAGTCCATACTTTGAAGATATTTTTCTAATTCTCTCATGTTTACTTCATCGAAAGTAATCATCATTATTTTAAAAATATTTATCTTGCCTTCTAAAAACTGCTCTTCATTATGAATAAATGTTGGAGTTTGTTGAGTTAAATTATGTTCATATCGGATTCCTTCATCTATTTTATCACAATACCAGTTATTTAGGTCATAATAAGATAAACTAACTTGAGGGAAATGCTGACGTATTCCTTTCAGCAATTTACTTACTGTATTTTTTTTAATAATTTGTGTATGAATAGGTATGATCTTATTATTATCACCTATTCTATAAATTAATCCTCCGTTAAAAGCAACTTGAATGCCTTTAAGTTGAAGAGCATTTATTGCATCCTTCATTTCCATTGGGGCTCTAGCAGATACTAAAGTTATAGGGACCTCTGCTTCTCGTATTAAAGTAGCATTTCTTTCGCTTACCTGTCCTTCACTATTTAATAATGTACCATCCATGTCGCAAAAAATTCGTTTGATATTCATATAAATTACCTCTCTTTCCTCAAAAATCATTATAAATGCTGGAACGCGTTCCATGTCAAGCATGAAATTATAAAAGTTTTAAAAAAATAAATCATACTTAACAAATCTCTATTATTTACATTTTAATAATTATTAAATTGTTTGAGTTTACTATTTTACAACCTCATTAGCTAATTACATTTAGTTTATTTATTTAAAAACTCTTCTTTTAATTATATGTATAAAGATAGAAAATATAAGTTATAATTTCTAATCAAATTTAAAGAATATCTATTTAGAATTATAAAAAGATGATTAAAGATGATATAATATTAGAAAAGAGATAATAAGAAATAAATTCTGATATAACAATAAAGGGCTACTGTAGGTATAAAATAAGTTATGTATTTTAATGTAGAATTATAGATAAATTATTTGTTTAACTAAATTAGAATTTGTAAAGGATAAATTATATGAAATATGTACTTTTATTACGTGGTATAAATGTAGGTGGCAAGAATAAGGTATCAATGAGTAAACTAAAAGAACAATTGTTAAGTATAGGTTTTGAAAATGTTAGTTCATATATTAACAGTGGAAATTTGTTTTTTAGTAGTTTAGAAAATCATGAAATATGCATTACAAAGATAAATAGTTTATTAGAAACTAATTATGATTTTTCGATACCTTTTGCGCTAATCACAAAAGAGGAATATTTAGAAGAAAAAGCTGAATTACCAGACTGGTGGAAGGAAGATATGGCTAGAAAAGATGTACTATTTTTCTCGTGCAAATTTAATAAATCAAGTATTCTTGACTTTATAGATAAATCTACATTTCGTAATGAAGTAGTACATGTAGGAAAACATGCAGTATTTTGGGGTAAATATGATGAGTCAGAATATTTAAAAACTACGTATCATAAAAAATTAATAAAGCAAGATTTCTATAAGAAAATAACGATTAGAAATGCTAATACGTTTGAAAAAATAGCTAAGATTCTAGAAGAAAACTAGAAGTATTCAATTGAAAGAAGGTGAATGTTTGATGGAAGGAATGTTGAAGTTATACTCTCCCATTAATGAATTAAAACAAATTGGTGAGAATATTTGGATTGTTGATGGAAATGAAATACATATGAGTTTTAAACTTTTTAAAGTTCCTTTTACAACAAGGATGACAGTAGTTAAATTAGATAATAACAAATTATGGATTCATTCACCAATAGCTTTTAATAAAGAATTAGATGAAAAAATAAAAGAACTAGGAGAAATCGAGCATATAGTTGCTCCTAATAAATATCACTATAGTTATGTATTAGATTGGTATAAACATTATCCAAATGCAAAAGTTTGGTTAGCAAAAGGAGTAAGTACCAAACTTAAAATTGATGAAAGAGAAAATTTTGTATCACTAGATAATATTTCAAAAACTTTTTGGTCAGAGGAAATATTTTTTACTCCCTTTAGAGGAAGTATAGCTATGGAAGAGATGGTCTTCTTTCATAAAAAGAGCTCAACCTTAATATTAACGGACTTAATAGAAAGTATAGAAGTAAATAAATTACCATTATTATATAAACTTGTATTTAAGTTTGGAGATAATAAGTATCCTAAGTTTCGAACGTCAAGAGATTTACGATCATCATTTATCTTTAAAAAACAAGCTAAAGATAGCTATTCTAAGATTGAAAGTTGGAAACCTGATAAAATTGTTTTCTCTCATGGAAAGATAATTTTAGAAAATGGTACGGAAAAATTAAAAAAAGCATTTTATTGGTTGAGAAAATAGTGTACTTTATGAGAAAATAATAGTATAAGATTTAGAGAATAAATGAAAGGGAGTGATTAGGTATGACAATAGTAATAAAAAGAGTACTGGCATCAACTTTAAAAGAGATGGCAGAAAAGAAATCATTGTCAAAAATAACAATAAATGATTTAACTCAAGCTTGTGGTGTCAGTCGTCAAACGTTTTATAATAATTTTAAAGACATCTATGATTTAGTAGAGTGGATATATCTTAAAGAGGTAGTGACTCCAATCGAAAAAGGGAAAATCTATGATAAATGGCAAGATGCTCTAACATCAATATTTCAATATATTTCTGAGAATCATGTTTTTGTCTTAAATACCTATCGCTCTTTTGGGAAAGGATTTTTAGAAAAAGTACTAAGACAGGAGATTGAACTATTTCTAAGTAATCAAGTGTTCAAAAAAATCGAAGTAACAAAAGAAGAAGCTAAACAAGTAGAGTTTTCTTATTCTTTTTATACATATGCTTTGGTTGGAGTAGGTTTAGATTGGATTGAAAAGCAAATGCCAGAAAGTGTTGAAGAACTGGTTGAAAGAATTGAAAATGTTATGTCAGGTGAGATAATTTCTCTTCTTTAAATAAAGTTTAAGCTCTTTTACAATTAAATAAATTTGTAAAATAGTTAGGCAAAATTTAAAAATTGTAAATTGTATTATAGATATAGAAGGTGTATATTAATAGAGATATTAGTATACACTTTTTTTAGGAGGAGTTTTTATGTATTATTCAAACGGAAATTATGAAGCATTTGCTAAACCAAAAAAACCAGCAGGAGTTGATAAAAAATCAGCCTATTTAGTAGGTTCAGGACTAGCATCTCTTGCTGCAGCAGCCTTTTTAGTTCGTGATGGACAAATGAAAGGGGAAAGAATCCATATTCTTGAAGAACTACCTATCGCAGGAGGTAGCTTAGATGGTATTATGAATCCAACTCGTGGATTTATTATTCGTGGTGGTCGTGAAATGGAAGATCACTTTGAATGCCTTTGGGATCTTTTCAGATCTATTCCATCATTAGAGGTAGAGGATGCATCTGTTTTAGATGAGTTCTACTGGCTAAATAAAGAAGACCCTAACTATTCAAAATGTCGTGTTATTGAAAACCGTGGACAACAAATTCCTGATGATGGACTATTCGCATTATCTGATAAATCTAGTCAAGAATTAGTAAAACTATATTTAACTTCTGAATCAGAACTTCAAGGTAAGAAAATAACAGATTTCTTTAGTAGTGAATTCTTTGAGTCTAATTTCTGGACTTATTGGGCAACAATGTTTGCTTTTGAAAAATGGCACTCAGTAGCTGAAATGCGTAGATATATGTTGAGATTTATTCATCATATTAAAGGACTTCCTGATTTATCAGCACTTAAATTCACTAAATATAATCAATATGAATCATTAGTTCTACCATTAGTTAAATATTTAGAAGATCATGGTGTAACTTTTGAGTACAATACTGTAGTTAAAGATATTAAAGTTGAAAAACAAGGGAAAGATTTAGTAGCTAAACATCTGATCTTAGAAGTAAACGGGGAACCTGTTGTTAGAGAATTAACAGAAGATGACCTAGTATTCGTTACAAATGGTAGTATCACTGCATCTACAACATATGGTAACAATGATACTTCAGCTCCTGTCAGCAAAGAGCTTGGTGGTGCTTGGCAACTTTGGAAAAACTTAGCTAAACAAGATGAACGTTTTGGACGTCCAGAAGTATTTTGTGAAAATCTTCCTGATCAAAGCTGGTTTGTTTCAGCTACAACAACTGTAACAGACAAACGAATCGCAGAATATATAGAAAAAATTTGTAAACGTGATCCTTATGCAGGTAAAGTAGTAACTGGTGGTATAGTAACAGCACGTGACTCAAATTGGATGTTAAGCTTTACACTTAACCGTCAACCACACTTTAAATCTCAATCTAAAGATGAATTAGTAGTTTGGATTTATGGTTTATATTCAAATATTTCTGGTAACTATATTAAAAAACCTATAGAAGCTTGTACAGGTATTGAAATCGCAGAAGAATGGCTTTACCATATTGGTGTTCCTGAACAATTTATTCATGAATTTGCAAGCAAAGGTTGTAGCACAGTTCCATGTTATATGCCTTATATAACAAGTTACTTTATGCCAAGACATGATGGTGATAGACCACTAGTTATTCCAGAAGGTTCTAAAAACTTAGCATTTATAGGTAACTTCTCTGAAACACCACGTGATACTGTCTTCACTACAGAATATTCTGTTCGTACAGCTATGGAAGCAGTATACACATTACTAGATATCGATAGAGGTGTACCTGAAGTATTTAATTCTGCATATGATTTACGTGTAATGACTAAATCAACTAATCGCTTAATGGATGGTAAAAAACTTGAAGAAGTTAAACTACCTTTCTTTGCCAAAGCAATTAGTAAACGCGTATTGAAAAAAATTAAAGGAACATATATTGAAGAAATCCTAAAAGATGCAGGATTGATTTAGGTATAATTCCTCTAGGTTATAGTTATAAAAAATACATAATAGATAGAAAAGACGATAGTTGAAACTGTCGTCTTTTTTTGAGGAATATAGAAAGAAGAAATCAGAATAATAAAATTCTTATAAGAGAAAAAGTAAAAAGTTGAATAATTATTCTAAAGAAAATTAATATATCTTTAAAGTAATTAATTTGGTCAATACATGTAAAATAAACTTAGAGGTATTATAAAATGAGGAACTAAATATAATAGGTTAACTTGTTAAATTTAATAAATATCGAATTATTTTTAAAATAATTTTAAAAAATTTCGTATATAGACAGTATTTATCTGCTGAATATGGTAGAATATAATTGTTGAAAAGATTAACACATTAAAATAGTAGGAACTATTTCTGATAACGTCATTAATATTATTTCATCTTTTATATTTTCTTCTCTATTAAACATACTAAAACCCCCTCTATATACTTATATTATAACATTTTTAGCGTTTTTTCTCATTAAATAGGCTGTTGATTCATGCATATTTTGCATTTGTCAACAGCCTGAAGAGTTTCTTAGATTAATTCCTAAGAAACTCTTATTTTTATATTCTTTCTAATATAGCCATCCTATCTCGGCCGTTTATATCTTTATACACTTCAGCTTTAAATTCATTCTCATTGGCTAGCTTCAGTATCTTCTCTCTTTGATCATATCCTATTTCAAAAAATATCATACCATCTTTATTTAAATATTCTTTAGAATTTTCTACTATTTCTCTATAGAAATACATACCATCTTCTTCTGCGAATAAAGCAAGATGTGGATCGTAATTTAAAACATTATCTTCCATTGTTATTTTATCACTATATGCTATATATGGAGGATTTGAAACTATGATATCGAATTTCTCATTTATATTCTCAAAAATATCAGATTGTATAAATTTAACCTCTGCCTCATTCATTATCGCATTTTCTTTAGCAACTTTTAGAGCTTCTTCACTAATATCACTTGCAACCACCTTTAGCGACTTAGACTCAAGTTCTTTTCTTAAAGTTATTCCGATAATACCACTACCTGTACATAAATCTAAAATTTTTATGTTATTTTTATTAATAGATTTTATATACTCAATAACCTTATATATAAGTTCTTCTGTTTCCATTCTAGGCGATAACACATCTTTAGTAACTTTAAACTTCCTATCATAAAAATACTCAAATCCCGCAAGGTGACTTAATGGCATATTTTCCTCTATATGTTTATCAATTAAAGAAAAATACAATTCTTCTTTTTCTTTTGATATTTGCTCAGAAATATTATTTGTAAATTGTTGAGAGTTTTCATCCAACATATACATTAATAAAAATCTCGCTAACGATTCTTCTTTTCCTTGTCTTCTCAAAAGAAGACAAGCTTTTGTAATAGCTTGCCTTCTGTTCATTATAGTTCTTCACCTTTATTTAGTTCTGCCATCTTCTCAGCTTGTTCAGCAATACGAAGTGCTTCTAGAACCTCATCAAGTTTACCTTCCATAATTTGGTCTAATTTTTGAATAGTTAAACCAATTCTGTGATCAGTAACACGATTTTGAGGGTAGTTATAAGTTCTAATACGTTCAGAACGGTCCCCTGTTCCAACTTTAGATTTACGTTCAGCATCAAATTTAGCTTGCTCTTCTTGTTGATATTTATCATAAACACGAGCACGTAAAACTTTCATAGCTTTTTCTTTATTTTTTATCTGAGAACGTTCATCCTGCATAGATACAACAACACCAGTAGGAATGTGCGTTAAACGTACAGCTGACATCGTTGTATTAACCGATTGTCCTCCAGCACCACTAGATGCAAAAGTATCAACACGGATATCATTTTCATTAATGTCGATTTCAATCTCTTCTGCTTCAGGTAATACTACAACTGTTGCCGTAGATGTGTGAATACGTCCACTTGATTCTGTTGTTGGAACACGTTGAACTCGGTGTGCACCACTTTCAAATTTCATCTTAGAGTACACATCTTCACCAGAAATAATAAAGATCACTTCTTTAATACCACCGATACCAGTTTCAGAACGTTCTAAGACGTCAACTTTCCATCCTTGAGATTCAGCAAATCTAGTGTACATACGTAATAAATCACCAGCAAATAATTGTGCTTCATCTCCTCCAGCTGCTCCACGAACCTCAACAACAACGTTTTTCCCATCGTTAGGATCTTTTGGTAATAATAAGATTTTTAATTCTTCTTCCATTGGTGCAAGAGTTGGTTCTAATTCTTTGATTTCCTCTTGCATCATTTCTTTCATTTCTTTATCTTCTTCTATTTCAAGAAGTTCTTTTGTATCTTTAATTTGTTGAACTATATCTTTATATTCTCTAAATACAGCTACAGTTTTTTCAATAGAACGTTGTTCTTTAGAATATTCCATAAGTTTTTTCGTATCACTTACAACATCTGGATCACTAAGTAATTCGTTTAGCTTTTCATAACGTTCTTCAACTATCTCAAGTTGTCCAAAAATTTCCATTTCTTCCTCCTAATTTATCTTTTAATTTCATGACAATGGCGACATCTAGCTTCATACGATTCACTAGCACCAATAACCACTATTGGGTCATCATATCTAGCAGGTTCACCATCAATTAATCTTTGACTTCGACTAGCTTCTTTACCGCATTTATTACAAACAGCATGAAGTTTTGTTACCATTTCACTTACAGCCATTATTTCAGGCATCGGGTGAAACGGTTCTGCTTTGAAATCCATGTCTAAACCTGCAACAATAACGCGTATACCATCATCAGCAAGCTTATTAATAACTTCTACAATTTTCTCATCAAAGAACTGTACTTCGTCAATTCCTATGATATCATATTTTTTATCAATAATATAGTCATAAATCTGTTCAGCTTTATCAATATTTACTGACTCATAACTATTTCCATTATGTGTAGAGACCATATTCTCTTCGTATCTATTATCTATAGACGGTTTGAATAAAAGTATTTTTTGTTTGGCTATTACCCCTCGTTTTATACGTCTTAGTAATTCTTCTGATTTTCCAGAGAACATACTTCCACAAATACATTCTATCCATCCGAATTTTCTATTTTCTATCATTATTAATCCCCTCGGGCTTGTATTATACAATTACTAATAGAATAAAAACAGACAATCCAATAAAGAAATGTCTGTTTTATTTTTCTTACTTGATACCGTATTTTTTGTTGAAACGTTCGATACGTCCATCTGCTTGAGCGAATCTTTGACGCCCTGTGTAGAATGGGTGTGTATCTGAAGAGATCTCAACTTTTAATAATGGGTATGTATTCCCGTCTTCCCACTCGATAGTTTCTTTAGATGGTTTAGTTGAACCACTTAAAAATTTGAAACCACTTGTAGTATCCATGAATACAACTTTACGGTAATCTGGGTGAATTCCTTCTCTCATTATTATCGTCTCCTTCTGCCCTGAACGCTTTTAATACGAACAGAGTTATTTTTCAGTGAGTTAATCACATACCTTATTATTATAAATAATAATCTTAAAAAAATCAAGTACTTTTATTAATATTTGTAAACTTTTTTTGTTGACACCTTGTATTATATTTACGCTATAAAACCTCTCTTTTATTTATAGTTAAAAAATACAAAAGAGACAAACTATTATATTCGTCATTAATAGTTCATCTCCTAATCTTAAGTTATTTTTTTATCTCATCAGTAGCAACATCTTCTCCGAACCATTTATTTGATATTTCTTGGAATTTTCCTTCTTCATATAATTTATTAAATGCTTCATTCACCTTATTAATAAGTGTAACATCCGCTTTTCTCGCTCCTACTGCAAATGCTTCACTATCAAATCCTGCATTTAAAATATCAAAATCTCGGAGTTTATTCTGTTGTTTTAAATAATAATTTGCATACACTTTATCAATTAATAATACATCAATTCGATCATTTTCTAAATCAATTAACGCCTCATTAAAACTTTCATACTGAGTAGCATCGTTATTCTTCACTATATTTTTAAGAACTTCTGGTTTCTCATTAAAAGTATCATATCCTGACGAACCATTTTGAGCACCAAGTACCCTATCTTTTAGTTCAGATATAGTTTTAATTTTTTTAGATTTTTTCACTACTACAACTTGCTCATTTATCATATATTGCTTTGTAAATCGAACTACACTTTCTCTTTCTTTAGTCTTTGAATAACCATTCCAAATTAAATCTATATTACCATTTTTCAACTCAGTTTCTTTTAAATCCCAGTTAATTGCTTGCCACTCAACTTTTATTCCATATTTTTCAAAAACTGAGTTTGCTAGATCTATATCAAATCCAACATTTTTACCACTCTTATCTTGGAATCCCATAGGAACGAACGTATTATCAAAACCTATAACAACCTTCTTATCTTTTTGAAAATCTTCCCAGTTATCTTTTTTAGGTTTATCTTTTCCACCAGATGCACAACCACTAATTATTAAAACACTAATAAGAAGAGTAATAAGTAATTTAAATCTTTTCATTATAATCACCTCTTACTTTGGTTCTACTTTCAGAATACTATCTGCAATATTTTCTGCGAATTGCAAATCGTGAGTTACAACAATCTGTGTAATCCCTAATTCTCTATTTTTAAGAATAAGTTTCTCTACTTCTAATCTAAGCTCTGGATCCAATGCACTAGTAGGTTCATCATAGCCTATTATTTTAGGATCAATCATCATCGCTCTTGCTAAGGCAACACGTTGTTTTTGTCCACCTGATAATGAAATTGGATAATTGTTTACCTGCTTATCTAGCCCAAGCTTATTCAACAATGTAAGTGCCTTTTCTTCAGCATCATTTTTAGACATATTCATAGTCTTAATTGGAGAAAGTACTAAATTTTCAAGAACTGTAAGATGCGGAAACAATTGAAAATCCTGGAAAACAAATCCTAATAAATTTCTTTTTTCTAATTCATCAATTGGAAGTGATTCGCTATTATAAATAATTTCACCAGAATCAATTTTTTCTAGACCCGCTAACATTCTTAACAACGTAGTTTTCCCTCCACCAGAAGGCCCTACTATTGCTAGAATCTTATTCTCTTCTACAGTTAGGTTAAAATTCTCAAGAATTTGTCTATCTTTAAATTTCTTACTTATATTTTTTAATTCTAACATGTGTTATCTCCTATCGTAGTTATAACGCTTTTCTACTCGTTTCGATATTATTGTTACAATACCAATAAGTAGTAAATAAATTGCTCCAGCAACAAACATCGGCAATAAACTTGCATCTCTGTTAGCAGCTGTTCTACTAGCTAAAATCAAATCACTTATTCCTAATGCATATACTAAAGAAGTATCCTTAACTAAACTCATTATTTCATTAAATACACTCGGCAATACAATCTTAATAACTTGTGGTAAAATAACAAATCTAATAGTTTGAAATTGAGTAAATTTCAATACTTTCGCAGCCTCATATTGACCTTTCGGAATTGAGTCAATACCACCTCTAAAAATTTCAGCAAAATAAGCTGCATAGTTTAACGTAAATGCAATTATAGCAGCAGGTAGTCTATCAAATCGTATTCCTACTGAAGGTAGTACATAATATATAAAAATTAATTGTAGTAACAACGGTGTTCCACGCATTATCCATATATATATATTAATAAAATAGTTTAATAGCTTAATATTAAATCGTATAATAAAAGCTATAATTACACCTAATGGAATAGATAAAATTAAAACTAGGAAAAATACTTCTAAAGTTATTAAAGCACCTTTAATTAAACTAGGTAATATTTCCATTAAATATTCCATATAATTCCTCCTTTTATATTCAATAACTACACTCGACAGCTATGTAGTTGGTTGCTTTTGAATTTTAAATCTAATTATAACACAATTTTATAAAAACAAAAACCCCTTAATAATTAAGGGGCTAAATATTCATTATTTATTTAATTTTGAATCGTGGAATTTTTTCATAATTCCTTCTTTTGATAATAAACTTCTAACTGTGTCAGAAGGTTGAGCTCCATTACCTAACCATTTTAATGCTAACTCTTCATCGATTTTAACTTCTGCTGGTTCTTTAACAGCATTGTAAGTACCGATAGTTTCGATAGAACGTCCATCACGTGGAGATCTTGAATCAGCAACAACGATACGGTAGAAAGGTGATTTTTTAGCACCTAATCTTTTTAAACGGATTTTTACTGCCATGTTTGTACTCCTTATGTTTCAACTTTTTTATTAATTTTATGTGTGTGTGTTTATGAAGTGTTTTAATGAAAAAGTTGAATC
The DNA here is from genome assembly GCF_012273215.1 of Gemella haemolysans. NCBI lineage: Bacteria > Bacillati > Bacillota > Bacilli > Caryophanales > Gemellaceae > Gemella > Gemella haemolysans. The sequence goes on from NZ_CP050965.1 coordinate 828,517, forward strand.
TATAACGCTAAGTTTTCTAAGCTAGATATTATTCTAACATTAAAATATAAGTATGTCAATACTTTTCGACGAAAAATGTCAACTTTTTTTGTTGACTCGTCTAATCCCTATTATATCAATTTTTCTATGCTATGTAAAGATAAAATATTTATAAAAATTTCACATCTAAAACTCTATTAATAATCAAAAAATATAGAAGGGAGTGACTCAAAAATCGTGATTTCGAAGAAATCGATTTTGTCGAGTCACCCCCGCACAGGTTATTAGATATCTAAAAAGCTTTTATAAAGCGAATTTAGATATCAATAAACCACTGCGTCTATGAGTTTTCATATAAACCTTGTTTAAATTTAGGGATTTTGGGTCGCCACTTCTTTTTTAACTTTTAATCTTCTAATACTTTAGCTATTTCATTTAGAACTTGTTCTTTCCCTATTTTAGTAACTGAAGAAAAAGGAATAATAGCCATATTATTAGTTAAGTCTAATTCGCGTTTAATTATTCCTGTATTTTTAACAAGTTCATTTTTAGAAATTTTATCAATTTTTGTCATAACTATAACAAATGGGATTTCATAATAGTTTAAAAATTCATTCATCTCAATATCATCTTGAGATGGTTTATGTCTACTATCAATTAAATGTAGAACAAAACCTAAATTTTCACTATTAGTGAAGTACTCAACAATCATATCGTATAGTTTTTCTTTTTCTGGTTTTGATAATTTAGCGTACCCATAACCTGGTACATCGACTAAAACTAACTTATTATCAACATCGAAGAAGTTTAATGTACGAGTTTTACCAGGCTTTGATGAAACACGCGCATAGTTTTTTCTTTCTAATATTGTATTAATAAAAGATGATTTACCAACATTTGAACGACCACACATCGCTACTTCTGGTTTATCATGTTCAGGATATTGTTTTTTTGAAACTGCACTTATAAGCAGATCAACATTATGTGTATTTAACTTTTTCATCTTTATTCTCCAAATACTATTTTAAATACTTCTTGAATACTGTCAACGGAATAGATAGTTAATTTTTCAAGTACTTCTTTCGGAATATCAATTAGATCTTTTTTATTCTTAGTCGGAATAATTATTGTATTAATATTCATCTTTTCGGAACTTAAAATCTTCTCTTTAACCCCACCTATTGGTAAAACTTTTCCATGTAAAGTCATTTCTCCAGTCATCGCTATGTTATTATCAACTGGTTTTTTAGTTAATGCAGAATACACCGAAGTAGTAATAGTTATACCAGCAGATGGTCCATCTTTAGGAACAGCACCTTCAGGAACGTGTAGATGTATGTCTATTTCTGAGAAATTAATATTCTCAATATTAAGATTTTCAGCATTAGATCTTAAATAAGAAATCGCCATTTGTGCTGATTCTTTCATTACATCCCCTAGTTTTCCTGTAAGAATAATCTTACCATTTCCTTTAGATACACTTGTTTCAATTTCTAGAGTATCTCCACCAACAACTGTATAAGCTAGACCATTAACTAAACCAATCTCAGGTTTAACATTTTTATCTTTTGAACTATATTTTTCAGGTCCAGCAAAATCCTCAAGGTTAGTAACACCTACTTTGATTTTCTCTTCTCCTTGAAGAACTTTTAGTGCAGCTTTTCTACAAATAGAACCAAATACTCTCTCTAAATTCCTTACACCAGCCTCATAAGTATATCCATTTATTATCTTATTAATCGCCTGTTTACTAAAGGTAATTTGACCTTTTTTAAGACCATTTTCTTTAATTTGACGTGGTATTAAATATTTCGCAGCGATATTTTCTTTTTCTTTAATAGTATAAGATTCAAGTTCAATTACTTCCATCCTATCTCTAAGTGGAGCTGGAATTAAACTCAAATTGTTAGCTGTCGCAATAAATAATACTTTTGATAAGTCAAATGGAATATCTAAGTAATGATCTACAAATTCATTGTTTTGAGCTGAATCAATTACCTCTAGCATAGCTGCTGCAGGGTCACCTTTTATATCAGAAGCCATTTTATCAATTTCATCTAACAAAACAACTGGATTCTTAGTTTTTATTTTCTTCAATGATTGAATAATTTTACCAGGTAAAGCACCAAGGTAAGTTCTTCTATGTCCACGAATTTCAGCTTCATCATGTACTCCACCTAAAGAAATACGAACAAAACTTCTTCCCATAGAAGCGGCGATTGATTTAGCTAATGAACTCTTACCTACACCTGGAGGTCCTGATAAACATAAAATTGGAGATTTCATATCATCTCTTAGTTTTTTAACCGCTAAAAATTCTAAAATTCTCTCCTTGATTTTTTCTAAACCATAGTGATCTTCATTAAGAATTTTTTCTGCATTCTTTATATCTATTTCATCAGCTGTTAGTATATTCCACGGAAGCGCAACAACAGTATCTAAATAAGTTCTAATGATAGAATGTTCAGGACTCATTACCGGTGTTTTTTCTAGCCTATCTACTTCTTTTAATAACACTGCTTTATCCTCTTCAGATAATTCAATATCATTAATAGCTTGACGAATCTTTTCAATATCGTCATCTTCAGGCGATATTTGCTTCAACTCATCTTGTACAACTTTCATCTGTTCACGCAAGAAGTATTCCTTTTGTTGAGTATCGATATTAGCTCGAACTTTTTCATCAATCTCACGTTTGAAGCTATTTCCAACTAAGAAAGCTTCTAGACTTCTATTTAAGAAAATAGTCTTTTTCTCTAAATCTAACAAGAATAATACACGTTGTTTAAGCATTTTATCAATTGGGAAAAACTTAATATTTTTATTGATAAATTTCTCTAAATCATCAGTTTTATAGTAATCAATATCGAAGTTTTCTCTCTTTAAATAATTTAGGAAATTTGTTCTGATACTATTCAATAAACCTGTTTTATCAAAACCATTATCCACAACTTCTCTAATATTAATCTCAAGGTGTTCAACATGGTTATTGTTATAAACACCACTTTTTACCTCTGCAATTCCATAACATTGGTACTCATATTTTTTATTCTTTTTATCAATTGTTAATTGACCATAAGTCCCAAAGAACACATTAAAACCATTACTATCAAATACATCTTCTTCAGAAAATGAATCATCATAACTATCAATTGGTTTTCTTTTGTATGTTACAAAAACTGATATTTTATCTTTTTTAATAGTTTTAATTGTTTTTAAAAATTTTTTGTCCGTTACATCTATTGTATAAGTATTAGACGGAAAGAATAAATCTCTATTCTCTAATAAATAATATTTTGTCAAAACGAACTCCTCTCTAACCTATTTATTTTAAAATTGGTTTTGTTTTATTAATTACGTTATCACGTGTTACTGTGCAAGTATTAATACCTTCTTTACTTGGTATTTCAAACATAACATCAAGTAGTAGTTCTTCAATAATAGAACGAAGTCCACGTGCTCCTGTTTTTCTCTTGATAGATTCTTTAGCAATTTCTTCAAGCGCTTCTTCTTCAAAAATTAATTTAACACCATCAAGATCAAATAAGTATTCATATTGTTTAACAACTGAATTTTTTGGTTCAGTTAATACTCTAACCAAATCTTTCTCATCAAGTTCTTCTAGATAACAAACTACCGGAATACGTCCAATAAATTCAGGAATCATACCGAACTTAACTAAATCTTCATGTTTTACTTTAGAAATAATATCTTTATCATCTTTTAGTTCATCACTCTTAGAAAAACCTATAACTTTTTCTCCTAGACGGCGTTTGATTATTTCTTCTATACCCGAAAAAGCTCCTCCAATGATAAACAGAATATTTTTCGTATTGATTTTAATCATTTCTTCTCCAGGGTGTTTTCTTCCACCTTGAGGAGGCACACTAGCAACCGTACCTTCTAGAATTTTAAGAAGTGCTTGTTGAACACCTTCTCCTGAAACGTCACGAGTAATTGATACATTCTCACCTTTTTTGGCAATCTTATCAATTTCGTCAATATATATTATTCCTTTTTCAGCTCTTTCAATATCATAATTAGCACTTTGAATTAATCTAAGTAAGATATTTTCAACATCTTCTCCAACATAACCTGCTTCTGTAAGTGTTGTTGCATCTGATATAGCAAAAGGTACGTCCAGCATTTTAGCTAAAGTTTGAGCAATCAATGTTTTTCCTGATCCAGTACTTCCTATTAAGGCAATATTACTTTTCTGTAATTCTATATCATGATTCTCTGCAGCTTTTATTCTCTTATAATGATTATAAACAGCAACAGCAACAGATTTTTTCGCCTTATCTTGACTGATTACATATTCATTTAAATGCTCCATTATTTTTTGAGGTTCTAATAATTTAAATGCTGGTTTGTTATTAGCATTTTTATATTCAATTTCTTCTTCGATTATATCTGAACATAAATCAACGCACTCATCACAGATAAATACGTCATTCCCAGCTATCATTTTAAAAACTTCGTTAGTATTTTTTCCACAAAAAGAACATCTTACTTCTTCTTTATTTTTCACCATAATTACACCTCACATTATTGAACTTTATCTTATATCTTATTATCTTTTTATTATCTAATCTATTTAAAGCTCAAAAAGATACACATTATTATATCACACAATACATTTTTTTTCTAGCAAAGACTATCATATAATATTTAATACTAAACCTTTTATAGTAAATCGTAGACTATAATAAATTTAATATTTTAAAATTTTTCACCTATTAAATTCAATTCTTAAAATTTTATATGTTATTCAATTTCTTAATTATAATTCTCCCTTTTAGTAATGTCATATTAATGGTATAATAATTCTATATAGAAAACAGGAGGAATACTATGTCATTTTTTTCAAAACTAGGTGAAAATATAATTTTACCTCAAGACGTATTAATTCAATCAAAAGAAACAGCAGCTATTCCAGGTGCGATTAACGCTACAATTGGTATTGCTACATCTAATAAAAAAGCTATGGCTTTACCTTCAATAAACAAAGTAATAACAGAAATTAACAATTCAGAATACTTACCTTATTCTCCTACACCTGGATTACCAAAAATGCGAGAATTATGGAAAGAAAAAATCTTAGCTGATAACCCTAGTATTAATAAAGACTTTTTATCATTACCTATGGTTACAACAGGAATTACCCAAGGAATCGATATAGCGGCAAATCTATTTAGCGAAAGTGGAGATGCTCTTTTACTACCAAATCTTTTTTGGCAAAATTATGCTCAGATTTATACAATTAAGTTAGGAAACAAGATTTATAAATACAACCAATTTGACGAAAACAATGAGTTTAGTATAACAAACTTCAAAGAAACTCTTTATAGTATCAAAGAAGATAAAATTTCTCTAATTTTAAACTTCCCAAATAATCCAACTGGTTATACACCTTCTGATGTTGAATTGAATTCACTAGTTGATGTAATAAGTACTTATGCAAAAGAAAATAAAAATAAACAACTTATTATTGTCTCTGATGATGCATATTTTGGACTATTCTTTGAAAAGAATCACAAAACTCCTACATTAAGTGCTACATATAAATTAGCAGAAAATGAAAACTGTTTAATAATCAAACTTGATGGAATCACTAAAGAATATTACAGTTGGGGATTACGCATAGGTTTCATTACATACTACACAAAAAATGATGAATTAAGACAACTTTTATTAGAAAAAACCCAAGGTTTTTTAAGAAGTACTACTTCATCACCTTCTAATTTATCACAACAAATTGCACTTAGATTGTTAGATAATAAAAAAGCTCTTGAAGAAAAAGAAATAAATGATAAAATTATCGAAGAACGTTATAATGAATTAAAACAAGCTATTTCCGTAGAACAATTAGATTCTCTTGTTAGAATTTTACCATTTAATTCTGGTTATTTCTTCACTATAAAATTACCATCGAATATAAATGCACATGAGTTTAGACTTAAATTTCTAAACGAATATAAGTATGGAGTTTACTCAATGGATGATGAACACATAAGAATTGCATTCTCGTGCCTAGATAAAGAGTTAATTCCAGAACTTATAAATAAATTCAAACAGTGCATTAAACAATTTTAATATAAAAAGCGACTTAAAAGTATGATTAATAATAATCATACTTTTAAGTCGTTTCTTTATAATCTTTAAACATTAAATTTTATTTAATTGATTTTTTCAATAATTCAACCATATGTTTATTGGCATTTAATTCTATATCATTATTTAACTCAATAAAATCATATGTTCCATACTTATTATCTAACGCCGCTTTAATTAAATAATCTGTAACATTTGGATTTTTAGGTAAGATAGGACCATGTAAATACGTACCAATCAGATTATTGTATAAAATACCCTCTTTTTTATCTTCGTCGTTATTTCCATATCCTACTAGTACATTTCCTAATGTTTCATAATTATGATATGTTCTTCCACCATGATTTTCAAAACCTACGATATTACCGAATTTTTCAGATTCAACAAGGATATTACCAATTAAACGTGGTGCATCTTTTTTTGATTCTGTATAAAAGTCAAGAATATTTAAACCAGGTAATTTATCACCTTCTACAGTCTTATAATATTCTCCTAAAAACTGATAACCACCACAGATTGTAAGAGCTGGTATCCCATCTTCAATTGCTGATTTAAATTCATGTTTAATTTTACTGAATTGTTCTGTCGCGATACATTGCTCCCTATCAGAACCACCACCAATAAAAAACATATCACAATCTGTAAGCTTTACACCATCAGTAGAAGTAATATTCTCAATTTCTAAATTAATACCTCTCCATTCACAACGTTTTTTTAGCGCAATAACATTTCCAATATCACCATATAAATTTAATTTATCTGGCATAAAATGATATAATTTCAAATCCATAGAATTATTTCTCCAATTCTTTTTGAGTTTCTACTAAAGCCGTATAATTCGGAATAGCAATTGCATATTTCTCTTTATAACTTTTTAGTTTTTCAACTGCTTCTGAAATACTTTCTAAAACAACTACATTAGCATTAAGTCCTGAATACTTCAATCTCAACGCTAATTCTTTTGCTCGCTTACCAGAGCAGATAATATTATTTATCTTTTGTCCGTTCAGTATGTCAAAATCAGTATCCCAAATCCATGATATATCAATACCATCAGCACCATTATCATTCAATACTAATAGATAGTTTATTTCTTCTTTTATCGAATTAGCAATTGCTAAAGAAGCATTCAATCCAGCAGGATTTTTTGCTAGATTTAATAAAACTGTTGAACCGCTAGCTAAAGAAATACTCTGCATACGTCCATTAGTCGCAGTATATGATTCTAAACCGTATTTTATTTTTTCATCTTGTAATCCAAGTTCTTTTAAAAGTGAATAAGCTGCAAGTAAATTATATATATTATAATCACCAGCTAGTTTTGTTTCAATCAAAGTATCTTCATTAATAGTCATATTAATAAATGGTTCTACAGTAGCATTAGTTACTTCATATTTAACATCTCGGTGTTTAAAATCACATTTAGAACAGTGGTAAAAACCAAGTTGACTATAGTGAACATGATCATAAATTAATTCCATTCCACAATTAGGACAGAATTTAGATTCTGAAATACCAAAATCAGAAAATTTATAAGCATCTTTTGAAATACCAAAGTATATATTATCTTCACCATATTTTGAAAGCCTTGCAACGAAAGGATCATCACTGTTTAATATAAGTTGAATATTTTTCCCTTCTAGTTGTTCGCCTATTGTTGCTATCAAAGTATCAATTTCACCGAATCTATCAATCTGATCTCTGAAGAAATTATTGATAACAAATTTAGTAGGAGTAATATATTTCATTACCCTTCTAATTGAACCTTCATCAATTTCGATAATAGCTAACTTTGTATCATTTTTAGCTTGAATGGCAAAAGTTGAAATAATTCCATCCAACATATTTGCTCCTTCAAAGTTGTTTATGAAATTTTCTCCAGCAGTTTTTAGAGTATGTCCAATAAGATTTGATGTAGTTGTCTTACCATTTGTTCCAGTTACGAATACAATTTCATCAAAATCACTAGCCAGTTTCGTTAGTACATTGTCATTTACTTTTCTTAATACTTTACCCGGTAAATCCGTTCCTTTTTTACCTGCAATTTTACTAGCAGTTCTAGTTAATTTCGCTAAATTTCTATAAAATCCTAGCATGTTTTCTCCTTTTATAGACTATTTTGTGATGTATCAAATTTATACCCTATTCCCCAAACAGTAACAATCATCTGAGCAACCTTTGGAGAAATTTTATCGAATTTTTTTCTTACACGCTTGATATGAGTATCTACAGTTCTTAAATCAGAATAAAAATCATAATCCCATACAGCACGTAAAATTTCATTACGCTTAAAAGCCTTATCCGGTGATTTAGCTAAAAACAGTAATAAATCAAACTCTTTAGGTGTTAATAAAACTTCACTATCCTCAACAATTACTTTATGTGAATTAACATCAATAATTAAACCAGGGAAAACTAACACATCCTTCGTATATAGCTCCGGAGTATAAAATACACTACGTTTTGTACGTTGAAGAATAGCATTGATCCTTAACATAAGCTCTCTCGGACTAAACGGTTTAATTACATAATCATCTGCACCTAATTCAAAACCTTCAACCCTACTTTGTTCATCTGCTTGGGCAGACATTATTATTACAGGAGTAGCCTTAGTTTTTCTAAGTTCAGATAGAATAGACTTACCATTTAACATCGGTAATTGCACATCTAATAACACACAAGAATAATCCATATATTTTAGACGTTCTAAACCATCATGACCATTACTAGCTTCATCTACAATATATCCTTCTTTTTCTAGATACATTACTAATAATTTTCTAATTCTTTCCTCATCATCTACTATTAATATTCTTTCTGCCACAATACATCACTTCCTAATTTTACTTCTCACCATTCTTAGCTTTATTAATAAGTCTTTTAACCTCGTGAATCGTAAGGGTTCTATATTCACCTTTTTTCAAACCTTCTAATGTTAAATCTTCAATAGATTCACGTTTAAGTTTCATAACTTCATATCCTAAAGCTTCAAACATTCTTCTAACTTGTCTATTTTTCCCTTCGTGGATAGTTAATCTAACTAAAGTATTACCACTCTTGTTTTTATTTTTTACGATATTCACTTCTGCTTTAGCAGTTTTATAATTATCGATTCTCACACCATTACGAAGAATTCTAAGGTGATTATCTTCTAATTTACCATTAATTTTCGCAACGTATGTCTTTCTAATCTTATGTTTAGGGTGCGTTATTAAATTAATAAACTCACCATCATTTGACATTATAAGTGCCCCAGACGTATCGTAGTCTAGTCTTCCAACAGGTACAACACGTTCATTAACATCCTCAAAGAAGTCTTTTACACATGTTCTATCTTTTTCATCTGACATTGATGTAATAACCTTCTCAGGTTTATAAAATAGATAGTATCTCTTATTTTCTTTTAGTAAACGAACACCTTCTACGATAATAATATCACTTGGTTCGGCTTTTACACCTAGTTCTTTTACAACTTCTCCATTAACACTTACTTTTCCATCAAGAATTAATTGTTCTGCCTTTCTTCTTGAAGTATATCCTGATGCAGCTATTAATTTTTGCAGTCTTTCTGCCATCTCATCCTCCTAATTTTGTAAAAATTTACTAATCTCTTCATTACTAACAATTTCCGATTTTGGTAATTGTTCTAAACTTTCTAACCCAAAAACATCTAAAAAAATGTCTGTAGTTTCATATAACTTAGGCTTACCAATAGTATCCAAAGTCTTATTCGATACTATAAGCTCTTTACTAACAAGAGAGTGTAATATAGAATCACTACTTACACCCCTTATCTTATCAATTTGAACTTTTGTAATTGGTTGATTATAAGCAATTATCGCTAATGTTTCTAGAGAAGCTTTAGATAACTTAACTAGATTTTTAGAAATAACAGCTTTTTTTATTACCTCTGTCATTTCATCTCTTAAGAGCATTTTATAAGTTGATCCAAATTTTTTAATAATCAACGAATTATTGATTTTATTATAATCTTCACAGAACACATTCAACATGTTTTCCGCTTCGTGTTGTTCCACCTCCATAAAGGTAGAAAAATATTCAATATTAAGACCATCTTCACCTTTCATGAAGAGTAAAGCCTCAATTATTTTCTTTGTTTCATCTAATAGCATATTAATTTTCCTTTAATTTATATTCTAAAATGATTTCACCATCTTTGTCAACACATAATAATTCTTGTTCTTTTATCATAGCTAAGATTCCCATAAACATCAAGACTATCTCATTTTTTTGAGAATATGTTTTTACAAGATCAAAAAAGTGCATCTTAGGCCTATCCCTAAACTTATGAACAAGTTCCTCTTTTACCTGTTCAAACGAGACTTCTCTACGATAGCTAATTAAAGAAACTTCGCTATCTTTTTCATCGAAAGATCTAAGTATATTCTCCATCGCCCTTAACAATTTAGTAGAAGGTATTCGAAGTGATTCGACACTACCTTCTACTTCTATATTAGCACTTTCTTTATCTAAAAATTGAGCTCTCATTCTTTGAAGATTGTCTAGTTTTTCACTCAATTCTTTGTAATTCTTATAATCAAGAAGCTGTTGAACTAGATCCTCTTCATCATCAATATTTTCATCTTCAAACTTAGGAAGTAAATTCTTACTTTTTATATGAAGCAAAGTTGCTGCCATAACAATATATTCTTCTGCATTCTCTAAAGAAAATTCATCGTTATTATTTATATATTCCAGATAACTCTCTGTTAGACGCGCTATAGGAATATTATAAATATCAATTTCCATCTTTTCTATCAAATGTAAAAGTAAATCAAGTGGTCCTTGAAAAACCTCTAAGTTAACATTATACATTAATTTTATCCTTTATTAATTGTTTTTCTTGGATGATTAGTCATTGTTCTTTTAGATTTATTCCCCTCTAAACTTGAGAAATACAATTTTAAGCTATGAATATTTTTTAGCCCAAGTAGTTCTTGAACTTCTTCAGCTGGAACTTTATCCTCAAGTAAATGGATCGCTAAAGAATTTCTAAAATTCATAGTATTTAATTCTTTCGTCAAACCTAAATCCTGTTGACGTTTTTTAAATATTTTCCAGAAACCTTGGCGACTTATACCTTCACCATCATGATTTAAGAATAACTTACTATCGTCCTTAATATCAGGATATTCCTTTTTTAACTCAGTAATATAATTTTCAATCGCTTCAACTGATTCTCTATTCAAAGCGACAGTTCTATATCCTTCTTTCTTTCTATATTTTAAAAATCCAATAGTAGTATTTACATCTTTAAGTTCAAGGTTAATACATTCTGTAGGTTTTATACCTATAGAATAAGATAATTCAAATATCGCTTTATCTCTATAACCAATAAGATTATGTGTTTTCACATCTAAAATTTTTGAAATTTCTTGTCTTGTAAAAATTACCAAATCTTGGTGCTCTTCTTTATCAATATGTACATCGATATTTATTCTATTAGGAATAATTTTTTCCATCCATAAATATTCTACAAAAATATGAACAGTAGAAATCGTTCTTGATAATGTCGCTGATGAATACTCTTTTTCTCTTAAGTAATCAATATATCTAGAAATGAATTCCTCATTAAGCCATGAATAATCATCTGTTGAATATCCTCTTTCAGCTAAATATAAAAAGATTTTTTTCAAATCTCTATCGTACGAATTAATAGTGTTAGTTGAAAACTCTTTTCTATTTATTAGATATTCATTAAAATTGTTTAATACTGTTTCACTCATATAAATACCCCCTTAATATTAAAGCTACCCTATTTTTTGTTTCTATATTGATTATAACATCTATAAAACTTTATGTAAATGCATTTATAACAATTTTTCTTGAAATATAAAAAATTCCAAGACAATTTAAAAAGCTAATTAAAACTTTCTAAAACCGCCTTGAAATTTTATTATTTTATACTAATTTTTTTCTTCCGAATTTGTTATAAATAACAACAATAAAAACTAAATTAACGGAAATTATACCAATAGGAACAATAATCGCTTTATGTAAATAATATTTCGACATAGCAGCTCCTAAAATTACTCCGAATAAAAATACACTAATTACTGTAGAATAAATAATCAATGGAGTTTTACTCTCTTGTTTTTTCAAAACAACAAGCTTGTATAGATGCTCACTCATAGAACGTAAGTTACCAGTACAAAATACACTCGCAAATACTAAATTATTAACTTTTCTAAAACCATCATATTGAATTGCGCAAATGAAAGAAATAACGATAGGTCTTACATCGATTCCAAAAAACTGATGTTTTACTGAAATTACTATTAAAGCTGTCATTTGTATCAATAATAACATAAATATATGCTTGAAAATAGATAACTCTTTGTATCTATACTCAATAAATTTACTTACTAATACTCCTACAACAAAAGAAAATATAGGAATTAAATAATGTAGTACTTCTCCAAAATTCCCCTCGATCAAATCAATACCTACAAAAATTAAATTCCCCGTTTGAGCATTAGCAAAAATACCTCCACAGTTAACAAATGTATATGCATCAAAAAAACCACCCATAACCGTTAATAATAAACAGAACATCAATTGTTCATGTACTGGAAGATTTTTATTGATCAATGTCTCTCGTAAATTCATAAACTCTAAAATCACTCCTCATAAAAATTAATCAAATATAGTTTTCCAATTTTCGATATTATTATAACAATCAAAACACATTTCTAATTGTTTTTTCGTCGTTCTTGTTGTTGATAATTCTGGTAATTCATCAAGTGAATAAAATTCTGCTCCCAATGTTTCAGTATTTTCAACAAAACTATGACTCACATATTCACATAAAACAAACACCTTAACCATTCCAAATGGAAAATTGACATGGTGATGTCTATTATAATCAAGTACTGCAATAATTTTCACAGGATTAACCACCGCTCCTGCTTCCTCACTAGCTTCTTTTATCGCATTTTCCTTAATACTCATATTAACATCTTGATAGCCACCTGGAAGAGCCCACTTACCATCTAATTGCTCTTTAACTAGTAAAATTTTATTATCTTTAATAACAGCAGCTCTTGTTTCTACTTTAGGTGTTTGATACCCCAATTCTCCAGCAAAATCCAGCTTAACTTTCTCTATAGGAATATCATATTTAAACGATAACATCTCGCAAGCAATTTCTCTAATTCTTTCTGATCGCTCTCTATCAAATTTATCTTTACTATAAGCTAAACTACATTGAGAAAGAAATTGAAGCTCTTGTGCCCATTTTTTCCAAACATCATTTTTAAACACTCTTACTACATCTTCAATATTCCTAATGAAAATAGCATCTTTTACATCTAGAAAATCGTACTCTTTTTTCATTAAGAATACATTAACCAATGTAGAACTAAGGTTATTTTTATTATCAGTTAAAAACAAAACATTAGATTCAAAAATGACTGGACTTTCAATAAATTCAAAAGGTATCTCGTTATCAAAAAACACTTGTTTTATATCAGTTGAAATATTGTCTTTTAAATTATTATCGATATATAATTTTTGATACATAAACTACCTCCACAATTTTATTTATTTTATTGTATCATATTTTTTGTAAATTTCTAGTAAAATAATGAAAATTCCAATTAGTTTTCATAGTTTTCTAGAACTAATATATTAATCATACTTATACTCTAATTATTACACACAAATGTTATAAATACAATTTATTAATAAAAATGTTGCTAGATTTCAATAATAGTTGTATAATAAGTAGTGTAAGAAAAAATTAAGGAGTGATAACGATGAAATATATTATTTCACTAATTTGGTCATTTATATTCGCATTTATTGTAATATTTATCGTATCATCTATTTTAGGTAGCAATGGTGAAGTTAATACACTTCGTGACTGTGCTATTCTTTCTGTAATGTTTACAGTATTTGTTGCATTACTAGACGCTGTAGGTTTAGATAAAAAACGTTAAACGAAGCTATTTATTAATTCAATAAAAATTTTTCACAGAAGAAAGTAGGCATTGAGGTAAATCCTCTTTCCTACTTTTTCTTTAAATATGAGGAGATGATAATATAATGAATAATGTATTAGCTACTATGTGCTATATTGATAATGGCGATAGTTTCTTAATGTTAAAAAGAACAAAGAAAGAAAACGATATTCACGAAGGATTAACAATTAGTGTGGGTGGTAAGTTTGAGCCTGGGGAAAGTCCTGAAGATTGCATAATTAGAGAGGTAAAAGAAGAAACAAACTTAGATATTATTAACCCTAAATTAAGAGGTATCATTACCTTCCCTAATTTCGATGGCGAACGTGACTGGTATACATATGTATTTACTGCACCTAACTACAAAGGTAAACTGACAGAAGATTGTAATGAAGGTGATTTAGTATGGGTGAAAAAATCTGAAATCCAAAATATAAAAACTTGGGAAGGTGATTATATCTTTCTAGATTGGTTGGTTAAAGATAAACCATTCTTCTCAGCTAAATTTAATTACAAAAATAATGAATTCGTAGACTACGAAGTTACATTTTATGAATAATTTAATAGGAGTAAAATTATGAATATAGAAATTAATAAGCAATTCAAACAAAAATATATCGTGTCAGATACAAACACAGCTAAATTCATGGGAAGCGGTGATCTTGAAGTATTAGCTACTCCAAGTCTTGTGGCATTTATGGAAAATGCTGCTAAAACATACCTGAACACTTTCTTATCAAATGAATTTGGGAGTGTTGGAAGCAATATAAATATAAACCATCTTGCTCCTACTTTAGTTGGAAAAGAAATTACAATTCAAGGAGAAGTTACTGAGGTTATTAAAGAAAAAGTCATTATTTTTTCTTTAGAAGCATTCGAAGAAGATAAAAAAATCGGCGACGCTTCTCATACAAGGGTAATTATTAATAATGAAAAATTTATCGATAAATTAACTAACTAAAATACTAAATATTATTTACGTAAAAAAGAAAGGCTGTAAATCTACAACCTTTCTTTTATTATACAATTTTACTTATTAAAATTCGTTAGAAAACATTAATTCTAAGAAATATTCTTTTAATACTTTAATATATGTACCCTTCATACCTAATGATTTAGATTCAATAATACCAGCACTTTCTAATTTTCTAAGAGCATTTACGATTACAGATCTTGTAATCCCTACTCTATCAGCAATTTTACTAGCGATTAATAATCCTTCTGTTCCATCTAATTCTCTAAAGATATGTTCAATAGCTTCTTTCTCAGAGAATGACAATGAGTTTAGAGCCATATTAACCATATCTTTATCTCTTGCTAAGTTTTTCTCTTTATCTTGTTTTTCATGTAAAATCTCGATACCTACTACTGTAGATGCATACTCAGCTAAAACTAAATCATCATCTTTGAAATCATTATCCATTCTACCAATTACAAGTGTACCTAAACGTTCTCCACCACCTCTAATTGGTAGGATTACAGTATAACTGTTTCCTTCAAAGCGTTCTTCTTCTTCTTCAGGGAAAATTGATAATGGTTCTTGGAAAGGAATATTAACCTTTGTGGCATAAACTTTTAATGTTGCATCTAGATAAGCTTTAGGAACTTTTCTATCTTGAATGATTTTTTCCATACGTTCATTTGAATAATCAACGATTGAATCATAACCAAGAATATTCCCTTCAGTATCTAGAATATAAACTACTGAATCTAAAATCGGACTAAGACGCATAGCCATCGCTTCAAAGTCTACGTTGTCATGACGTCCTTCTTGTAAAATTGTACTAATTTTTCTTGTTTTTTGTAATAAACTTGCCATTAATTTTCTCCTTACAAAATACTTCCCTGACTATTATAACATTTATTTTAATAAATTGTAAGACTTTTTAAAAATTAATTTAATCAATTTTGAAATTTTCTAAAATTTCTAGCGATCTTTTAGCATATCTTTCATATTTTTCCTTTTTATCTTTGATTCTTTCAGGAAGTGGTTTAATAATACCAAAATTTGCATTCATAGGTTGGAAGTTTTTACTTGTGCTATCAACGATATAGTTAGCCATTGCCCCAATCATTGTTTCAGTTGGAAATACTACTTCTCTACCTTCAGTATTATAAAGCGCGTTTAACGCTGCAACAATCCCTGAAGCTGCACTTTCAACATATCCTTCTACCCCTGTCATTTGACCAGCGAAATAAATATTTTTTTCTTCTTTTAATCTATATGTTTTTTCTAATAATTGTGGTGAATTTAAGTATGTATTTCTGTGCATAACACCATATCGTACGATATTAGCATTTTCAAGCCCAGGAATCATATTAATAATTCTCTTTTGTTCACCCCATTTAAGGTGAGTTTGGAACCCAACAATATTGTATAGAGTTCCTTCACTATTATCTTGACGCAATTGAACAACGGCATATGGACGTTTATCAGTTTTTGGATCTTCTAATCCTACTGGTTTCATCGGTCCAAATAATAAAGTTTTCTCTCCACGTTTAGCCATTTCTTCAAAAGGCATACACCCTTCAAAGTAAATTTCTTTTTCAAATTCTTTTAACGGAGCAGCTTCAGCTGTTATTAATTCATTATAGAAATTTGTAAATTCTTCTTTTGTCATCGGACAGTTTAAATAAGCCGCTTCACCTTTATCATATCTTGATTTTAGATAAACTTTTTCCATATCGATAGAATCTTTTTCTATAATTGGTGCTGCAGCATCATAGAAATATAATCCATCTTGTTTAGTATAGTTTCTAATATCTTGGCTTAAGGCATCTGATGTAAGTGGTCCTGTTGCAACTATTACAGGTACATCTCCTTTAGGAATTTGTGGTAGTTCTTCACCGATAACATTAATATTTGGATGATTTTTAATAGTTTCAGTAATCATTTCTGAGAATTTATCTCTATCTACCGCAAGTGCTCCACCAGCTGGTACTTGTGTTGCATCCGCACATTTAATAATGATTGAATCTAACATTCTCATCTCTTCTTTTAATAATCCAACAGCATTTGTTATATTATTGGCTCTTAATGAGTTAGAACAAACTAACTCCCCAAAGTTTTGTGTTTTATGAGCAGGAGTCATCTTCTTAGGTCTCATCTCATAAAGATCAACCTTTACTCCACGTTTTGCTAGTTGCCAAGCAGCTTCACTTCCTGCTAGCCCTGCCCCAATTACTATTACTTTTTTTTCCATTAATTATCTCACTTTCTATTTTATAATAAATCTGAAAAATCTTCTTTTTCTTCTTTTTTAACTTCTTGTTCTCTCATATCTTGAGTAATAACTCTACCATTTTTATCAAAAAAATATGTTTGAACACTATCTAATGTCTCAGCTATTAAATCTGAGTACTCATCACGTGCTTCATAAGCTTTAATTTTTTCTAATCTTGGTTTTGTTTTTGGTGCTTTTGGCGTGAAAATTGTGCAACAATCTTCAAAAGGAAGATTAGAAATTTCTAATGTTTCAATTTCTTGAGCAATTTTAATTATATCAACTTTATCCATTGTCAATAATGGTCTTAATATCGGTAAGTTAGTGACCTCATTAATACAATTCATCGACTCTAAAGTTTGTGATGCTACCTGTCCAAGAGATTCTCCAGTTGCAATAGCTAAACAGCCTTCCTTTTTAGCCACTTCTTCAGCAATGCGTAACATGAATCTTCTTGTTGAAGTCATAGTATAATTCGATGGAACACGTTTAACAATCTCTGTTTGTAACTTAGTAAAGTTAACAACGTGTAATTTAATTTTTCCTACTACTTCACTTAACTTAATAGTTAAATCAAAAATCTTTTGTAATGCTTCAGCAGAAGTGAACGGTGGTGATTGGAAATGAATCATTTCAACTTCTACACCTTTAACTTGAAGAGTATGTGCGGCTACTGGTGAATCAATACCACCAGATAACAGTAATAAAGCTTTCGAAGAAGTATTAACCGGGAAACCACCCACCCCTTTTATAAAGTCTGTAAAAATAAATACCCCTTCACTACGAACTTCTACATTTATAACAAAATCCGGTTGTTTTACATTCACTTTTAAATTTTTGTAGTTTATTAACACATGGCTTCCAAACACATTATTTAATTCATTTGTAGTATGTGGGAAGTTCTTATTTGGACGTTTAGTTTGAATTTTAAATTTGTATTCTTTATCTAACTTAGTTTCAAGCAGCTTATCAATAACCTTCTTAGCTTCTTCAACATCTAATCCTGCTCTTAATACAGGTGAAAAATTATGAATACCTGGTACTCTTTTTAATCTTTCCATAATTTCATGAACATCTTCATTGTGATCTAAATGTATATACATTCTATCTCTTTTAGTTTGAACATGAAAACCTGTTAACCCTTGTAAATTATATCTAATATTTTTTGTAAGTTTTTTTAGAAATTCATTTCTATTCCCAGATTTTAGAGTAAGCTCTCCATATCTTACTATAATATGACTAAATTCCACTTTCAATTACCTCTTTAAATTTTTTATTGTACTCATCTATTAATACTTCAATAAACGTTTCAACTTCTTTTCTTGTAGTTTCATATGAGAAACTAACTCGAATACTACCTTCTATATTTTCCTTAGATAATCCCCTTGCATACAACGCCTCATTAAGATGGAATGTTTTTGAAGAACAAGCACTTGTAGTAGATACCATGATACCTCTATCATTCAAGGCATTAACAATTACCTCACCTTTAATTTTTGGTAAGCTAATGTTAACAATAGAATCCACAAAATTTTCACTTAATGGCGAATTAATTACTATATGCTTATATTTAGAGAATTCATCAACGATAAGTTTTTTAAATTCCTTATGCTTAGCTTTTATCGCTTCAACTTTTTCCTGTGATAATCTTAACGATTTTGCTAAACTCACCGCAGCTGCAACATTTACTGTTCCACTACGTAATCCATCCTCGTGACCACCACCAAAAGTAATATTATGAACTGTTCGTCTAGATTTTAAATACAACACTCCTATACCTTTTAGACCATGAAATTTATGTGCAGAAATAGAATAGCTATCAACTTTTGAAAGGTCAATGCTATTTTTTAAAACTCCTTGAACACCATCAACATGAAAATGAACTTTTGGATACTCTTTTAGTATCTCAGAAATTTCATTGATAGGTTGAATTGCCCCGAATACATTATTAACATGCATCACGCTTAATAATATAGTTTCCTTCGTTAATAATGTTTTTAAATGATTTAAATCTATAATACCATTCTCATCAACATTAACATAGTCTAAAATAAAACCACGTTTTTCTAGTTCTCTAAATGTTTCTAAAACTGAAGGATGTTCAATCTTAGAAACTATAATCCTATTTCCAAAATCTTTCTTGTGTTCAACACTTCCTAATAATGCAATATTATTACTCTCGGTAGCACATGAAGTAAAAAAGATATTTTCTTCCCCTACACCAAGAATACTTGCCACTTGAGCTCTTGCAGCTGAAAGAAGTTTATTAGTTGTTTTTCCAAATTTGTTGATACTAGCTGGATTTCCATAGTAAGACGTATTAACTTCCACAAAAGCATCTAGAACTTCTTTATACGGTTTAGTCGTAGCACAATTATCTAAATATATCATACTATCTACCTTTCTTTCTCAGTAATTAAATATGTTTTTCAAAAAATAAACATATTTTGAACCACTATAAAGTATATAATAAAATCAATTATTTATCAATTAAACAGGCTATATTTAATATATCTACATTCGTAAATCCATTGAAAAGTTTTAAAATTATAAGAGGAGTCTCTCAGAAATATGAAATTTTCATACTAGTGAGAAACTCCTTTAATTATTTATAATTAATCTTTATATTCATTTGCTACAACGTCTTTAAGAATTTGATCCCATTTTGGTAAATTTCTATCAATTCTTATAGCTCGATCACTATCTGTTCCTAGAATATTGTGCGAACTTGAAGCAATAATAACTACTTCTCCATCTACAAAAAATTCATAAGAAAAAATAGTTTTAATTCCACTATGTTTTTCAATCCATGCTTTAATAAAAATATCTTGACTATTATATTTTATATTAGATCTTATCGAATACTTAACATCAATATCAGCATAATATAAATTATAGTTAATTAAAGAATCGATATCTATACCCAAACCGTTTAAATAATACTTCTTAGCAAGATTCATCCATTCATAAACATATTTATTATCTAAAAAACCAGCTTGATTGAAAAATTTCTTTTCTAATTTAAATTTAATCGTTTTTTCGTACACTTTATTTCTCCTTTGCAATCAATTCTGAAATTTTTTCCATTAAAATAGCAGTAATCTCATCGTGACTCTTACCTTCTTCTTTTAAAGAAGTTGCATCTATCTCATCACCAATTACAATTTTAATACTAGAAAAAATTCTAAAATTTTTATTTGGGATAATAGCAAATGGAATAATTTTTGTTTTTGCTCTCGTAGCAATAAATGACGCTCCGTTATGAGATTGACCAAGGTCTAAATCTTTTGAATGAGAACGAGTACCCTCAGGAAAAATCCCGACAACTTCACCTTCTTTAAGTAATTTAATACTATTATTTATCGCAGTTCTATCAAACGTACCTCTTTTTATAGGAATTGCTCCTGTCGCTTCTAAAGCTTGTTTAACAAAAAATATTTTAAACAATTCTTCTTTAGCTATGAAGCGGATATTTTTCTCGAAAAAAGCTGGGAATAATAATGGATCATGATTACTCAAGTGATTTCCTGAGATTACTACACCTTTAGCATTTTCTATTTTTTCTTTATTAACAATCGTAACCTTATAAAATGTTTTATAAAATAAACTTAATAATTTTCTTACAAAATTATACATGCTACACTCCTATTATATATTATCTTTCTACAACTTTCACTAGTTCAGTCATTTTATCAACAACTTCACCAATAGTCATAGATGTCGTATCTACTAATGTTGCAGAGTCAACTTTTACTAGTGGAGCAATATCTCTATTTTCATCTTGCCAATCCCTAGCTTTAATATCTTCCTTAACTTTTTCGAAATCAACATTTTCTAAACCTTGACGTTCAAAATCTAATACTCTTCTTCTTGCTCTTTCTTCAACAGACGCTGTTAAAAAAATTTTAACATCTGCATTAGGTAGGACAACAGAAGCAATATCACGTCCATCCATAATAATATTATTAGTATGAGCTAGATTTCTTTGAGTATCAATTAGGAATTCTCTCACTGCAGGAGATTTAGCGAATAAAGATGTATACTGACTAACTTCTGCAGTACGTATTTTATCACTAACTTCTACATCATTTACATATACATATTGAACACCATCAACATATTCTACTCTAAAATCTAATTTTTCAAGTAATTCTTTAATTCTATTTTCTTCCAATTCTTTTAAATCATTAGATAGAAAATTATACGTTAATGCACGATACATAGCACCAGTATCAACATAGTTAAATCCTAGTTTTTCAGCTACCATTTTTGTTATCGTACTTTTTCCAGATCCTGCTGGCCCATCTACAGCCACTGATACATATTTCATTATATACCTCTCAGACAAATTTTTTCAATATACATTATAGCACAGACTTGCTTTTAACACTACATTTATACGAAAAAAATTTTTTATCATCAATATTAATTAAACTCAATCTATAAATTTAACAAGATGTAACTCTATAATTCTACTTAAGCTTCAATCCTGCTAATCCAGCCAGTGCATTATTCTCTAATTTTTCCTGCTTCATGTATTTTTTCATATCTACACGGCTAGCCTTATCTTTTTTGCTTGATTTAATTCTCTTATCAACTTCTTTTTGTTTTAAAGAATTTCCACATTGACAACGATATGTAGCATTTTCTCCATTTCCGAATAATGTCATTTTCTTATGACAATTATCACAACGAAGATTTGTTAAACGGCTAATGACCTTGCGATTACGACAGCTCGGATTAGAACATTTTAGCATTTTAGTTCCTTTTTTATCTACTTCTAACATAAAGCTTCCGCACTCTTCACATTTCTTACCACTAATATTATCGTGTTTGAACTTATCTTCACTATCTTTAATTTCTGCGATACAAGATTTTGTATATTGTTTAACATCATTTAGAAACTTATCTTTAGAAAGTTTATTTCTAGCAATATTATCAAGTTGTTTTTCCCATACCGCTGTCAGAGACGGACTCTTTAGATTTTTCGGAACTAAATTTAAAAGCTGTTTAGCCTTATTAGTAGTTTTAATTCTTCCATTGTCCAATACTAAATAATCATTCGTGAACAGTTTCTCTAATATGTCCGCCCTAGTCGCAACAGTTCCGATACCATTTGTTTCCTTAAGAATTTTTCTTTCATTCTCATCATCAACAAATTCAAATGGATTTTCCATTGCATATATTAAACTACCTTCAGTATAATAACTTGGAGGAGTAGTTTGTTTCTTATTATAGACTAATGACTCAAGTTTAAGACTATTATTCTTTAGATTAATAACTTTATCTTGGATTTCTTCTTTACTTAAAACTTTATAACCTTCCTGAAGAACTTTTAGACCTTTTGCAGAAAATACCTTATTCTCCGAAGTAAACGAGTAAGTTGTTTCTTCATATTTATATTCAGGTAATAAGTTTTCTAAAAATCTTTTCGCTACTAAATTATAAATTTTCATCTCCATCTCAGACATCGACATATAATTTGGTCTTTGTTCTGTAGGAATAATCGCGTGGTGATCACTTACTTTTGCATTATTAATAATTTTCTTAGCATTTAAGTCTTTTTCTCTTAATAGTTTTGCAATAATTTCTTTAAAATCTCCACCTATAGCTTGTACACGATCTCTTAGAGTATTTTTCATATCACTAGTTAAATATCTACTATCAGTTCTAGGATACGTTAAGACTTTATGTCTTTCATATAAACTTTGCACAATATTTAGTGTCTGTTTCGGTGACATCCCAAATAAAGCACTTGCTGTTTGTTGAATATCTGTTAAATTATATAATGGTTTAGCCGAAGAAGTCTTAGATTTTTTTTGAACATCATTAAATTTAATATCTTTATTAACATTCTTCTTAATAAACTGTTCTGCTTTTTCTAGATTAAACTCACTGTTACCACAGCTAAATTTAACACCATCAATTTGAGCTTCATATGTATAATAATCTTTTGGCTTAAACTGTTTGATTTTTTCTTCTCTTTCGAAAACCATCTGTAAAGTTGGTGTTTGAACTCGGCCACAGTTTAAAGATGCATTATATTTTAAAGTTAAGGCTCTTGAAGCATTAATCCCGACTAACCAATCCGCATTAGCACGAGCTATACCAGAATGATATAATCCAAGATATTCTTTTCCATCTTTTAAATTTTTAAATCCATCTTTTATAGCTTTATCAGTTACAGATGAAATCCATAGACGTTTAATATTTTTATTACATTTAGCTTTATCAATAATGTAGCGCGCAACTAACTCTCCCTCACGTCCAGCATCAGTTGCAATAATAATTTCTTTAACATCTTTTCTATTTAGAGCATTCTCCACTACTTTATATTGTTTAAAAGTCTTCTTAATAATTTCAGTCTTCATAAATTTTGGAATCATCGGCAAACTTTCTAAGTTCACATTATTAAATTCTTTATATTTATCCGGTGTTTGAAGGGTAATCAAGTGTCCCAATGCCCATGTAACTACATATTTATCTCCCTCTAGGCAACCATTCTTATTATTTTTCGCCCCAAGATTTCTCGCTATATCACGAGCAACCGACGGCTTTTCACAAAGTACTACACTTTTCATCAATAATATCCTCACATATTTTCTTTACTACTATAATTATTATAATAGAAATAGATTAAAATAACTAGTAGAATTTATAATCACTATCACTTCCCTCCAACATTAGTTGTAAAATACACCTCATATATATTATAATTTATATAACAACAAAGGAGGATTTGTCTATGAAACTTTATTTAGCAGGAGCACTATTTAATGAAGCGGAAATCGCTCAACGTTTAAAAGAGGGAAAATTATTAAGTGAAAGATTCGGAGAAAGATTATCTGTATTCAATCCAATCGACCAACCTTTTAACGAAGATAAACAAACATTACCAACACCTCAAGATATTTTCAATGGAGATACATACGCAGTAGAAAATTGTGATATTTTCTTAGCAGATGTAACTAACGAAGACAGCGGAGTTATGGTAGAATTAGGAATAGCTATTGCACTAAACAAAAAAATTATTGCAATAAATTCAGATATTAGATTAAAATCTGCTAACAAATACGATATACCTAGCTATGCAATGAACCATTATGTTCTTGGTGGTATTTTAAAACATGGTACACTAGTTTACAGTTTTGAAGAAGCTATGAACGAATTAGAAAAACTGTTTTGCCTAAAAACTAAACTATAACTAACACGATAAAAAAGCTTTAAAAATAGATTTTCTACTTTTAAAGCTTTTTATATTATAATATTTCAATTAATTTTTCAACATCTTCTTTTTTAGTTCCCCAGTCTGTAACAAAACGTATAATAGTATGATCTTTATCGAACGCTTTCCAATATGCAAATTCAACAATTTCTTTTAATTTATCCATGTCTGTATTATTTATAATAACAAATTGTTGATTTGTTGGTGAATCTACGTATAGTTTATATCCCTTATCTATAAGACCTTTCTTTAATAATTCAGCCATCTCTATAGCATGTTTACTAATTTCAAAATATAAATTATCAGTAAATAGAGCATCAAATTGAACCCCAAGCAATCTACTTTTTGCTAGTAATGCACCTTGTTGTTTAATTATTGTAATAAATTGTTTAGGAACATACTTATTATTTGAAAATACAATAGCTTCTCCACATAATGCTCCAACTTTCGTACCACCGATGTAGAAAACATCACATAAATTAGCAAATTCCTCAAATGTTAAATCACATTTTTTAGACATTAATCCATATCCTAATCTTGAACCATCGACGAATAATGGGATTTTATATTCCTTACATAGTTCATATAAGTTTTGTAATTCTTCTTTACTGTATAATGTTCCATATTCAGTTGGGTAAGAAATATACACCATACCAGGTCTCACCATGTGAGCATTATTAGCATCTTTTTCGAAGTTTTCTAAGCACTCTTTGACATCTTCAAATTTAAGTTTACCATCAACATTAGGTAGTTCTATTACTTTTCTTCCAGTATATTCAATCGCTCCCGCTTCATGAGTACTAATATGTCCCGTATCAGCAGCTATTACTCCTTCGTATAAACGTAGCAATCCATTAATAACAACAGCATTCGTTTGTGTTCCACCTGATAAGAAAAATATTTCCGCATCGTTTTTACCACAAGCTTCTCTAATCTTGTTTTTCGCTTGCTCTGAATAACTGTCACTACCGTAACCATATTCTATCTCAAAATTTGATTCTGATAATTTTTCTAATATTTTTGGATGCGCTCCTCTTCCATAATCGTTAACAAAAAATAACTTCATTATGCACCTCTATCACTATATATCTTTTTAAATATTATACCATATTAAATAAAAATGGACCCAACTATTTACTTTTGAGCCCATTATATACATATTATCTAACTTTCAACTTCTTATCTTTCAATTCTAATACCACATCAGCAGCATACGCTAATTGATTACTATGAGTAACAACAATTACACATTTATTATTCTCAACTGCAACTTTTTTCAGAATATCTATAATTTCTTGTGCAGTATTCTCGTCTAAGTTTCCTGTCGGTTCATCAGCAAGAATAATCGGAGCTTCTGATACTAATGCTCTTGCAATAGCTACACGTTGTTGTTGACCCCCTGAAAGTTTCATAACATTACGATTAATATGTTCTTCTTCCAATCCAAGTTTTAGAAGAATATCCTTGTTCGCATTTTTCGAAACTAATTTAAGATTCTCTAGTGGTGTTAAATAATCAATTAGATTATAATTTTGAAATACTAGAGAAATATCTTTTCGTCTATGTTCACTATATCCTATTTTTTCAATATTAACATTATTAAATAATATTTCCCCATTTGAAGGACTATCTAGCCCTGCTAATAAAGATAATAAAGTTGATTTACCTGCTCCTGATTTCCCTATTATTGCATAAAACTTTCCTACTTCGAAGTTATAAGTAATTCCACTTAGCACTTTAGATCTGCTATTTTCATATAAGTAATCTACATTTTTTAATTTAAAAATCGACATTTCTTATTCCTCTCTAATTTATTTGCGTTAAAATTTTCTTCGGTTTCATTTTTAATATTGGTAATAAAGCAACTACGACTGAAATTATCACAATAGTTACCATAACTATTATCACACCTGTGATATTCGAACCATTAATCGAAATTTTTGTTAATTCATCGCTAATTATCTTTGGTAAATCTTCTGAAAAAATACTTGTAGCATTACCGCTAATGTATTTAAGTAAGATAAACTCTAGTCCTAAAGCTGATAAAAAGCCGAATATCGTAACCATTAATGTTTCTACAACAAATTGTAAAATTAAATTGATTTTACTTATACCTAACGAAAGTAAAATACCAATTTCATATAATCGTTCTCTTATCCAAAACATAAGTACTAACGATAAAATCACAACTCCTACAATAACACTACCTATTCTAATCAAGTTCGTAAGTTTTGTAACACTTTCAACTGAAGAAGTAATCAATTCGTAATTTTTGTTAGATTTTGATACTGAAATATTATTAATTCCTAAATTCTCAACGTTTCGTATAATATTATCTAAATTAGTCGGATTATTTACTCCATACTCAACAGATGTCACTCGATTACTTGTTGAATAATTTAATAACTCCTGACTAGAGTTATAATCTGTATAAACAGTATTTTCTATAAAATCTGAACTTAATCCTTCAAAGTTATTAGTCTTCTCCCCTGAAAAAATTCCAACTACTTCAAATTCAACAGTTTTACCATTTTGTTCTAATTTAATCTTATCACCTAAGTTTAAATTGTTGATTGTAGCAAATTTTTCATGAACTAAGATTTTATTTTGATCATTTTCTTCTATATGTCTTCCCTTTTCTAGCTTCAGAACTTCACTTTTGAAATCTATATTATTTTTTGTAGAAGTTATTCCATTCATCATTACTAAATTACTTTTATTTTTCATTTCCTCAGTAATTGTAATATTTTGATTTTCTTGAACAACTTTTTTATCTACTACATTAACAGACTTCGCATAAAGATAGTTTTTCTCGTTTACTCCAGCAACTTCATTAATTTTCTTCAAAGTATCCTTTTCTATTTCCTTATTTGATTTATCTATGCTTTCAATAGTAAATCCAAAGTTAACATCTTTATATAAGTTCTTAGAGATGCTTCCTACAGTTGTGTTTAGTATACTTCCACTTAGCAAGAAAAATGATATTAAAGTAACAATGAAAAATAAAATGCTACTCCTAACTTTTTTTCTAATAATATAAAGATATGCCCTATTAAAAATACTCATCAGTTTCTCCTTACATTAGTTAATATCCGATAATAAATCTTTTGGTTTTCTATAAGCCAATCTACTAGAAGCAATACCTACAGCAACGATAATAATTACAATTCCTACAATAACTACTGTTAACATATTGCCAAGGCCTACACTTACATCTAGCGCTGTAATAATTTTATTCGCACCTTCAACTTCTGCATTTGCTCCAAGATTAACACCATTAGCTTGATTTGATATCGTCTTACTTACAGACTTAATAGACTGTTGTAAAATCTGATTACCAATACTTTGGCTTATTGCACTTCCAACAAAATACGAAGCTATGAAACTTGGAATACTAATTAGCAATACTTCAAGTATAAATTGACCAATAATACTTGCTTTTGTCATCCCAATTGCTAAACTTACACCAATTTCCCTTCTTCTACTGTTTATCCATAGGAATAAAATCAGAGAAAGAATTACTATACTAAATACTATTGTAGCTATAAATACACCATTAGTTAAACTATATATTGTATCTAATGATTGTTGTAATGCTGGGAAGTTTTGATTACTTTTAACAAGCATATATTGTTTCCAGTTAATAGGTAATTTCTTAGCATCATTAATTATGCTATCTACCTTATCTTTTCCATCAACTAAGAACGTTGCATCTTGATATATTTCTTTTCCATCTTCATAGTTATATAAAGTTTTTGTTGTTTGCGTATCAGCTATAAAAATATTATCATATAGCTCCATATGACTAGAAGTTGCGCCTTTATTCTGTCCTCCAAAAATACCAACTACTGTGACTTCAACCTCTTTATCAGATTTTTTCTCATTATCAGCATCATTTGGATTACCTTTTAGTTTGATATTATCTCCTACTTTTACTTTATTTTTCTTAGCAAAACCTTCATGAACTAAAACAGAATTTTTATCATCATCTTTAAGATGTCTACCTTCTTGTAACTTTAGTGTCTCTGCAGAGAATCTATCATCTAATGAAGAATCATTAGTTCCACTTACAATAACAGTTTTAGAGAAAAGTTGTCTTTGTTTGTTGTTTTTCTCTTCTTGTTGATGATTAGCCAGTTTTAACGGTTCTAAATCAACTAGATCAGCACTCACATTCATTCTTTTTATATATTTTTTCACACCAGGAAGATTCTTAATCTTTTCTATATCCTCACCGATCAAGTTACCAGCACCTCTAGCAGTTCCTGGATTAGTTTTTCTATTAATCTCCATAGAAAAACTACTAGTTATATTCTGGAAAGTTTCTTTAGACAAAGCATCTGTTGATTTTTTTATTGAAATAGTACTTAAAATTAATGATGACATTGTTACTAATATCAAGAATATAACAAATGACTTAAAACTTTTCCTAGTTATATATAACCATGCTTTTTTTAATATTGACATTATTTACACCTCTTTTTATTGTTTTTTTCTAAATAGGATTAATTACTGTTATCACCCTATAATTATATGATACCGCTTTTACTTAAAATTAAACTTATATTATTCATATAAAATTAAAACGCTTTAATATATAATTCAATAAAAAATTCAAAACAGTATAGAATACTATCCTCACGTTTTGAATTTCTTTATTATAAATTATATTAGAACATAATATAGTTTTATTAGAACTCGAAATCAATTCCCGTTTTATTTCTTTCATAAAACCATTTAACTAATTTATCTTTCGTTAGATTATCTACAAGTATGTGATTTAAATCTATTTGAGCATCTAGTAGACGAATACATTTATTTGCAAGTTCAACACCTTCTGGTTTATTCAATTTAAGTTGAATCTGTGCCAATATATAATTAAATGAAGTTACATGAAAAATAAAATACGTAACATGTACATAATGTTCCTTCAATAATTCAATAGCCTTAATACAGTATCCTTCTGCTTCTTCTACATGACCTCTTCTAGATAAAAGGGCTATAGCACTATTTAACAATAGTAACAATCTTTCACCTTTGTCAGAAGAAAACATATTGTCAGACTTTATAGGAACTAAAGACTCATTAATTACACGACGAATAAATTCATCTGAAAATTCATCATCATTAGTTGTTCCCATAATAAAAGTTAAAGTAAACAATTCATTAATATTATGCTTATCTAGACTTCTTAAGTGCTCTAAAACAATTTTCCTATTATCTCTTATGATCTGTGGTCCTTGAGTTTCTCCTAGTACACATAGAAACTGTTCGATATAAAGTCTAGTAGTAATCGAAATATTCTCATTTTGTTCCAGCGTTTTAATCGCTAAACTTTTAATTAACGATTGTCCACCCGCTATTTCTAATCGTTTTGATTCTGCTACAAATCCTGTCTGATCTACTTCTACAAGAGGTAAATACTCGGAAAAAAAATCTTGATAACAAATCCCTATATTTCTAAGCAACTGTTCAAATACTTCTAACGAAACACTTGTTTCATCTGCTTCAAATCTGATTAGTGTTCTTACTGAAATAGCATTTCCAGCAGCATCCTTTAATTTAATCCCACGCTCTTCTCTAATCTGCTTAAAGATTTTTCCATGCATATTTTTGTTGTCCATTTAAGTATCCGCCTCCTAAATAAATTTTATATCAATTATATCATAAATAATGTAATTTATGTTATGATACTTCTATTATTTTGATATTTTCTTAAATATTTTTCTATAACGTCTGATAATTTAGACAAATTAAAAAAGAGTAACCGACAACACAACACAACACAGTTACTCTTTTTTATGCCTATATTATTTTCCGTTTAATTACCCTTGTTTATAAACTTCAAAATTAATACTTTTCTCATCATTATTATATTTTTTCTTAATTATATTTAGGTACATAATATATTTTCTTCTCCAATTTTGTTAAAAAACAAATTAATTTAAACAACTTTTCTTAAATTAATTTTTAATGGCAAGTTAACAAAATTATTTTTATAAACTTTAACTTTCTTTTCTATAAAATTATTATAACTTTTTCCCTTAGAATATCATTGTTAACGAAAAAATAACCAAAAGTGTTAACATGATACTTCATCCTTTGTTATAGTAAATAATAAGTACGGACTCTTATAGACATTTATTATTATAGCATTATTTTTTCATAATTTACGTTTTGTGTTAAAATTGTCACTTTCAAGCATATTATAGTTAATATTCGCAGGAAAGTGACATCAGTGACACTCTTTTGAATTTAATACTGAAATTATTTTTTAGGTAATTATTTTCTAAAATTCTTTAAATTAATTTCCATTATCATATAACAGTAAAAATCAAGTGAAAATCGGAATCTATTAAATGTATTAAATTCTGAGAAATTCATTGCCTTAAAATTTCTTTAATAAAAATTTAGCACTAAAATTTCATTAATTTATTTTTAAATTTTATTATCTTTATTTTTTCAATATTCCTTTTCAACTATATTCTTTTCTACCTAATATTTATAAAATAATTATCCCCCTTCCTAATAAAAAGGGAGACAATTAAACTATTATTTATCTTAATTATTTTCTTTGTTTTTACGTAGTCTCGCAGCTACTACTAGCGCTACTAATCCTGCTATAATTGCCGTTCCTGTTTGGCTTTCACCTATATTAGGTAGAGTAGTTAATCCATTTGAATTAACTCTTGGATGTTGTAAGTTAGGTTTGTTGTTTAATTTACCTGGTGCTAGGTCTCCTAGTTTACCTGGAGTTTGTTCTTTTCCTGAATCTTGTTCTTTACCTGGGTTTTGATCTTTTTTGATCCTTTTCCTGGTTCTCCTGGTTTTTCAGGATTCTTATCTTCCGGTGTTCCTGGTAAATTAGGTTTTTCTTCTTTAATAGGAGTTTCTGGAAGAGTTGGATCTTCTGGAATTATTTCAGATTGTCTTTTCCTCTCTTCTTCCTGTCTTAAGTATTTCTCTAAATCAAACTCAATTGGTTCTATTGAATTATCTTCATCTAATACAGCCCATTTGAAGTTTTCTAATTTATACTGTCTTTTAATCTTTTCGAATTCTTTAGTATCTTCTATCAATTGTTTTTTAATTGTATCTAATTCAGTATTAAGAGCTTTTAATTCTTCTTCTAACTTAGATTTTGCTTCTTGAGCTTTAGCTAGTTTTTCTTTATTTTGATCTAACTGAATTCTATCCATTCTTATTTTTTCTAAATCAGCTTTTGCTTTATTCAATTCTTCTTCAGTTGCTTTTACATCAGATTCTAGCTCAGCAATCTTAGTATTTACTTTACTAATCTCACCTTCAATATCTTTCTGCAATTCTTTAGCTTGGTCTAATAATTTAGCACTTTCTTCTACATCTTTTTGTGCAGAGTCTAAGTCAGCAGCTGATTTAGTCATTTTTTCAATATACCTAACATTATCTAACTCAAGTTGGTCTACAACTTTTTGTTGTTCATCTGCTTTAGTAGTTAAGTTGTTGATTTTAACTTCAACTTCTTGTACTTTAGCTGTTGCTTTTTCTGTTTGTTTTTCAGTAGCTTTAAGTTTATCTAATACTTTAGTAGCACTATCTAGATTAGCTTTAGCATCTACTACTGGTTGTTCTTTACTTTCGCGAACTTTTACAGCATCAACGTATGCTTTCTTGAAACTTTCAAGATCTGGTACTGCTGGTAATTCAACTGTATCTTTTGATTCATTAGAGTATTTAGCAATGAAGTTTTGTTTAGCTCTTTCCATTGCGTCAGCACTTGGGTCATCATAGATGAAACTTCTACCTTCGCTTCTACCTGGAATTGCCGCATTTTCTTCAAATTTAACATAAGAAATTTTAATTATACCTCGGTTTGGTAACTTAAGTAGTAATTTATAATATTCTTCAAGAAAATCAAGTGGTATAGGCTTGAATTTTAGAATGTTTCCAAATTCATCGTATTCAATATACTGTTTATTTTTTCAATAAATTCTTTTGGTAGTCTGTTGATATTGTAATCATCCCCTACGTTTTCGAAGTGAGCTACAGCAAGTCCCATTGGTGTTTTCGCTCTATATAATGATTCAGCATGACCATAACCACCTGAAATAGTTCCTTCATAAAAGAATAACGTTACTGAGTTATAAACATGTTCATATAGAGCGTTTCGTGACATTTTGTGGTCACTGAATGTTGTTGAACCTGCATTATAAAGGTTTTCATAGTAGTTAGCGTCTCTAATTAAACCATGTTTTGCTGCAACTTCAGAGATACCTT
Organism: Gemella haemolysans; assembly: GCF_012273215.1. NCBI lineage: Bacteria > Bacillati > Bacillota > Bacilli > Caryophanales > Gemellaceae > Gemella > Gemella haemolysans. Next base: position 861,297 of record NZ_CP050965.1, read on the forward strand.
TGATGTAGTGACCTGCATTTAGGTTAGAGTGGTTATCTCTCATTACAGTTTCTGTGATTTCTTTTGCTAATTGCATTGAATTTTTGTTTACTTTTAATGGTTCAAGTCCGAATTGACTACGGATTTGATTTAATAAGTAAATACCATATTGTGACATTTTAAGTCTTTCTTCTTCAGACATATTTTTAAGATTGATTTCGTAATCATCTTCATGGCTATATCTGTCGTAAAGGAATTTGTGGTTAATTTCTTTTTCTATAGATTTTAATTCTTTACGCAACTCCTTACGTTTAGCGAACATTTCATCCATAGTTATACCTTCTTGTTTCCAGTTTAGAGTATAATCCATGTATTCTTTGAATTTATCTACGAAACGTAGATCTAATGCAATTTTATATTTTACATTTTTACCATAAGGCATCACTACAGCATCATATTCTGCTTTTTTAGTCGCTTAATCTTTTTTAGCGTTGTCTAAAACTGAACATGTGAAAAAGAAACTAAGTCACTATGTAGCAAATTAGTTTCTTTAAAATATATTATTCTATAAATACATCTATTGTTAAAATTCTATATCAATACCTGTATTATTAACTTTACAATAAGCTTCATAAGTTACATCCCTTACCTGTCTGTAATAAGAATCACCAGTAATCTCAGCAACAATATCTTCATATTTCAGAATTTTATTCGCTAAAATAACACCTTCTTCCTTATTTTGCCTTAAATATAACGTAGCCATTATTGCAACGACTTCCTTAGAAAAGGCAGCTCTATTTATTAACAACGGATTTTCATTAAATAGCTTAAGCGTCTCTTTGCATCTTTTCTCAGCTAATTCATAGTAACCAGCTCTTACTAAGAACGATAGCGCTACTTTTAACAAATCACAATATGCAGCACTCATATATTTACTCAAATAATTTCTTACTGGGATATTTTTAAAGCAATCTTCAATAACCCTTTCAATATATTCTACTGAATAATCACCTTTTGAAGACGAATATATTAAAATAAACAGTCCGTAAATTTCATCAGATCCCAATTTATCCAATGAATCAATTCTATCCTTTATTAATCTTCTATTCTCTTCAAATAATTCTTTATCCTTATCCCATAGAATATTATTTAAATAAATCAATATAGTTAATCTCTTACTAAAATCTATATCTTTTTTCTTTAACTCTTTTTTACATTCATTTACTAACTTTGATGAAGAACCTCATTGCAACAGTTTCTGTAATTTATTAGCAAATTCAGTAGTATCGAAGTCTGTATTATCTAAATAAAAAGTAAAATAATCTAGATAATTAATATTCAAATTGTCTAATAATTTTTCAAAAATAGAAATAGAAATACTAGTTTCATCAGCTTCAAAACGCATTAATGTTCTTGTAGATATCACATCACCTGCTACATCTTTTAATTTATACCCTCTTTCCTCTCTTAGTTTTTTTAAAAACTCGTCCATGCATTTTATTATCGTTCATTCTTCATCTCCTAAATTTAATACTAGCTAAAATTTATTACTATATTTATCTAAAATAGATGAAAGTAAATACTATTATAATAGTGATTTCTTCTATATTCTATCATTAAATTAATTCTTATTTTGAAATCGTGACAAAATTGTCTCACACCTTAGTGTTAACTCTTTTTTTCTATTTAAACATTTAACGACGTGACATTTTCGTCACATAATTATTTTTGCTTAGAATAATTTTTCTTAAAAATAAACCTCAAGGCATAACACTCTATACCTCGAGGTTTAATTCTTATATTAATCTTTATACTAATTCCATAAATCTTCTAATAGGTGTGTTTGAGTTCTGTCTGGCCCTGTAGAGAATACAGAGATTTTAACCCCTACTAATTCTTCGATTTTTTCTAAATATTTTCTTGCATTTTCTGGAAGCTCATTAAGTGATGTTACACCTGTGATATCTTCATCAAATCCTGGTAATGTTTCATAGATTGGTTTACAATCTTTAATGATGTTTTCATTAGCTGGGTATTCAGTTAAGATTTCACCTTTATAGTCGTATGCTGTACAAATTTTAATTTCTTTAAGTCCTGTAAGAACGTCTAAGCAGTTTACTGACAGATTAGTCATTCCAGATACACGAGCTGAATGACGCATTACTACTGTATCAAACCATCCAATACGACGTGGACGTTTAGTAACTGTTCCGTATTCATGACCAACTTCACGAATTGTATCTCCGATTTCATCGAATAATTCTGTTGGGAATGGTCCATCCCCTACACGAGAAGTATAAGCTTTTGAAATACCTAATACTTTAAGTCCATTTGTTGGTACGAATCCATTACCTACTGTGATTCCACCTGCAGATGGGTTAGATGAAGTAACATACGGGTATGTTCCGTGGTCGATGTCTAGCATTACACCTTGCGCACCTTCGAATAAAATATTTTTATTTTCATTTTGTGCATCTTCTAATACTTTAGAAGTGTCTGTAACATATTGAGCTAATTGTTTTCCATATTCGAAGTATTCATTGAAGATTTCTTCTACTGTGAATCCTTCAGTTTCATAGATTTTTTCGAATAGTTCATTTTTTTCTTTCAGATTTTGTTCTAATTTTTTCTTGAATAGATCAGCATCTAGTAAATCAGCGATACGAATACCACAACGTTTGTATTTATCTACATAACATGGTCCTATTCCCTTTTTAGTAGTACCAATTTTATTTTCTCCACGACGAGCTTCTTCAACCTCATCTAGTTTTAAGTGATACGGTAATACTACATGTGCTCTATTAGAGATTCTTAATCCCTTACAAGTAACTCCACTTTCTTTTAATCTATCGATTTCACTGCAAATCCATTTAGGATCTACTACTAGACCATTTCCGATAATTGAAAGTTTTTCTTCATTAAAAATTCCAGATGGGATTAATTGAAGTTTGTAAGTTTTTCCATCAAACTTAATAGTATGTCCTGCGTTGTTACCCCCTTGATAACGAGCAATTACATCAGCGCGTTCTGCTAAAAAGTCGGTAATTTTACCTTTACCTTCATCTCCCCATTGTGAACCTACTACTACGATTATTGACATTAGTTACGCCTCCTGAAAGCAAATATTTTTTCCATTAATTATTATATCACAAATACAGACGTTTACAACCATTTTTTATAAAAAACTCAAAATTATCGGACGATATAGATCATTTTCACACTTTGTTCACTATTATGCGTTTTCATTAAAAACTTTTATAGTTTGGGAGTGACTCAAAAATCGTGATTTCGAAGAAACAAGATTTTGTCGAGTCACCCCCGCAAGTTTATTAGATATCTAAAAAGCGTTTTAAAAGCGATTTTAGATATCAATAAACCACTGCGTCTATGAGTTTTCATATACTCTTTATTAAAATTTAGGCCTTTTGGATCGACCTCTTTATGTTATTATATTATTTTTTTAGTTTTCGTTTAGATAACATCGTTGTTGCGACAAGTAACATTCCACCTAATACTCCACTTTCTACAGGTGTTTCTCCAGTATTAGGTAGTTTTTGGACTTGTGCTTTCTTAGACGCAGTAGTCTCATTTTGACTTTCAGTATTTTGAGATTGATAAACATCAACAGTTTCTTGTTTTTTGTTATCAAAATTCTCTAATTCAACTTTTTGATAAATGTAGATTTTATTCCCTTCGCCATCTACTTCTTTTTTTCCTGTATATTTATAGCCTTTTAGCTCTTTTGGCTTTTCAGAAATTGCTAAAACATCTAAAATATTACCTTTTTCGTCTTTTAAAAGAGCTACTTTTAGTTCAGGTAATTGTTCTTTTACTGTTGCTGTTTCTGAATTTACTCCAGCTTCGAACGGTATAGTTTCTTCTGTCACTACTGATTCTGCGGGATTCACTCCGCCTTCGAATGGTTTTAATTCTTCTACAGTTGGGGCTTTTTCATCTGATTTAGATGTTATAACACCTGATTTATCTTTCTCATAAATGTAGATTTTATTTCCTTCGCCATCTACTTCTTCTTTTCCTGTATATTTATAGCCTTTTAGCTCTTTTGGTTTTTCAGAATTCGCTAAAACATCTAAGACATTTCCTTCTTCATCTCTTAAAAGTGCTACTTTTAGTTCAGGTAATTCTTCTTTAACCGATGCTATTTCTGAGTTTACTCCGCCTTCGAATGGTTTTAATTCTTCTGTCACTACTAATTCTGCAGGATTCACTCCACCTTCGAACGGTTTTAATTCTTCTACAGTTGGGGCTTTTTCATCTGATTTAGATGTTAAATCCTCACTAGAGATTTCTTCTTCTCTTTCTGTTTGAATTATGTTTCCTGTTTTTTCATCAACCGTATATACAGTCGTTACTTTTACCTTCTTCCCATTTTCTCGTTGAACTACTTCTACTTTATCCTTCGCTGGAACTTTCACTACTGTTTCTGTTGCTTCTTTTATCTCTGGCATTCCTGTTCGCTCAGTTACTTCGCCTGTTTTCGGATTTACTTCGTACGTTGTTGTTACTTTTCTTGTTCCTTTTTCTCCAAGAACAGTAATATTACTTTGGCCTTTTTCTCTCGTACTATCTTTTTCGTATCTTGCTGAACTTGGGATTTCTGTTACTTCTACTTTATCTTTCGCGGCAACTTTAACTACTGTTTCTGTTGCGGCTTTCACCTCTGGCGTTCCTGTTCGCTCTGTTATTTCTCCTGTTTTTGGATTTACTTCGTACGTTGTCGTTACTTTTCTTGTTCCTTTTTCTCCAAAAACAGTAATATTATTTTGGCCTTTTTCTCTCGTACTATCTTTTTCATATCTTATTGGACTTGGGATCTCTGTTACTTCTACTTTATCCTTCGCTGGAACTTTCACTACTGTCTCTGTTGCTTCTTTTATCTCTGGCGTTCCTATTCGCTCTGTTACTTCTCCTGTTTTCGGATTTACTTCGTACGTTGTCGTTACTTTTCTCATCCCTTTTTCTCCAAAAACAGTAATATTATTTTGGCCTTTTTCTCTCGTACTATCTTTTTCGTATCTTATTGGACTTGGGATTTCTATTATTTCTACTTTATCTTTCGCCGGAACTTTTATTATTGTATCAGTTGCTTTCTTTTCTGTTTTCTCTACAGTTTCACTTATTGTTCCATCTTTTTTATTAAGTGTATATTTTGTAACTTCTTTTTCATAACCATTAGAACCTTCTATGCGCTTGTTAGGTAGTCCTCTTGCTTTTTCTTTATCTGCTATATATTTTGTATTTGACAGAATTTCCTTTGTATTTTCTATTGGTTTAACCCCTACTTTAACTACCTCATCAACAGCTGGTTCTTTAGTTTCTTTTTCTTTTATTAACTCTCCATCTTCATCCTTGATGTAAGTCGTTTTAAGTGTTCCTTCAATACCTTTTTTAATTACAGACCTTTCGCCTTTGTTTAGTTCTTTGTCTGCTACATATTTTGTATCAAAAGGAATTTTTTCTTCTTTCTCAACTAATGATTCAATTTTATATAATCCTGTTTTTATCTCAAAATCTTCTTTAGTAGCGGTATCTATTTTTTTCTCAAATAATATATTTCCATCAACAGATAATCTTATTTTATCTTCAGTTCCTATTTTTTTTATTCTATCACTGAACCATTGTTTTAATTTAGAATCATCTTTTAAATCCTTCAATTCAAATTCAGCAACATCGCCGTAGTCTACATTTTTTTCTTCTCTATATACAGGGGCTTTCGGATTACCATCAATATAAGATTTTACCCAATCGAGTTGTTCTTTAGAAAAGACTAATCCACCACTTCTTTCCCCAACGACACCATTTTGATGCACTCCGATAATTTCACCTTTATCATTATAAAGTCCACCACCTGATGCACCTGGTTTAGTACCCGTATATCCAATTCCAGTTAATCCAGCACCTCGATCTACTACATCGGTAACTTTAGTGTCGATAACTGGCTTTAATTTACCATCAGGAAAACCATAAACTGACACTTTATCACCGCTATTTACAACAGATACATCTTCTTTTACAGCAGCAGGGGTAACATTATCCACAACTTCTTTAAACTTAACTAAAGCAAGATCATGCGTAAATCCAACAACTGAATCATCTTTTTTCCAATAATGAATATCAGAGTCTGTAAAGAATACCTTTTTCCCATTTGGAAGTACTGCATAATATTTTTTATCATTATTACCAGTAGCTTTTTCCGTCACCTTACCGTTCTCAAACTTCAAGAAGTTATGAGCAACTGTAAGTAATAAATCTTTTTCAATTAATGTACCCGATCCTGTGCCATCAGGAGTTACTATAATCGCTGTTGCATTGAAATTACGCAATCCGTTCGGTGCATTCTTCACCTCTTCACTCGGTTTAGGAAGCGTAACATCACCAGATGTATCAACTTGGCCAGGTTGTGTTCTAACGAAGTTGTCTCCTTTAATGATAGCATCAATATATGTATTTCCTAATGATAGTTTACTTACAAAGTCTTTAGACCAATTTTCATTAAATTTCTTATTAATCGCCTCTCCATCTATAGACACAATTGTGGCGTTAGGATTTTTACCAAATAAATCTTTATTTTCCTTGTCTTGTTTAAAGTCATAATTAACCGCAGAACCTACGTTACCTTGCGCGACAACTCTTTCTACTAGTTTTTCTCCAGCTTCATTCTTAATTCTAAGTACTACTTTTCCTTTCTCTGTACCTGATAGTAATCTTCCACGTCCATTACTATCAAATGAGTATCTAGCACCATCTATTTCTCGCTCTGTACTAACTAACGCCCTATGGTTGTTATCATAATAATATTTATCATTCCCATTAACAAACCAACCTTTAATACCATGTTCTTCTATTATCTTGTTTATCCAAGATCTATGTTTATCAGTGAAAAATAAACCTCCTCCATGCTGCTCGGCGTCAGTTCCTGCGTCCGTATTTGTACCGTGTTGATGAATACCTACAACTTCACCTTTATCATTAAAGATTGGCCCTCCTGAAAATCCACCTAAAGCACTCGTATTATAAGTACCGTCACCAGTAGTTGTATTTAGGCTTGATAGTATCCCTGAGATTTTATACATTTTTCCATCTTTTAATCTTGCTTTCGTTGCTTCTGACAATCTTTTCGAAGAGAAATCATTCGGATAACCTATCAAAGTAATATTATCACCTTGACTAGCAACACCAAGTTCACGTGGTTTATCTTCACCATTTGTCATCGCCTCTACAGGTCGTTCTGTAACTACAGCTGCTAAATCATTTTCATAAGATTTAGCAAATTCTTTCTGATTATAGTAATGAATATTTCCTTTTGGTATGATATCAATAGTTCCATTCGCTGGTGTATTGTTACGTTTTTCCGTATCAGAGTTCATAACAACATAGCTTTGGGCACTATTACCTCCACGAACATAACCCGATCCAGAAGCTTTGTCTTTATCTAAATAATTATGAGCAACTGTCACCATAACATTCGGTGCGACAAATACTCCACTACCTGAAGCAACCTGTTTTGATCCATTGCTATCAAAACTAGTATAGGTCATAGCCACACCGCTAGTCTCTTTATTGTGAACATCTGCATCCACAATATCAGCTCCACCTTTAACAACTGCGGCTTGTGCCTCCTTATTTACTATTTGGTTGTTATCAGTTAGTCCATATACTAAAATTCCACAAAAACTTATACATCCAATTAAACCATACTTTTTAGTTTTTCTGAAAAAACCATATGTTTTCTCGTTTCTTATCATTTATATTTCCTCCTGTCTTAATTCCTCTATAAATATTAATGGAAATCCCCATTAATATAAACATAAAATAACTCAATATATACTTTCTCAAGTATATTATAACCAAAATAATAAATAAGTCTATAGTTATTTTTTATTTTTGTATTTACATTAGTTACATGTATAAAAATTCTTTAATACACTATATTTTTCCTTAAAAAAGTAAAGAGCTAGACAAGTCTAACTCTTTACTTTTTTAGGAATATACTACTAGAAAATCCCAATGATTGTTTCTGTTTCTTCATCAATATCGATATTTAATGCACTTGGCATTTTTGGAAGTCCTGGCATTGTTAGTACTTTATTCGCATATGCTACTACGAATCCTGCACCACTTCTTAATTTAACATCGTTAATAGTAATGTTAAATCCTGTAGGACGCCCTTTGATTTTTGCATTATCTGTTAATGAAGCTGGAGTTTTCGCCATACATACTGGTAAATGCTTGAATCCAAGACTTTCGATTCTTTCGATTTCAGATTTTACTTCATCTGAGAAGTTAACTCCATCTGCTCCGTAAATCTCACGACATACTGTTTCAATTTTTTCAGTGATTGAAGCTTCGTCTTTGTACAATAATTGTAGTTCTTTGTCATTTCCTTCTACAGCTTTTACTACTTTTTCAGCTAGGTCTATTCCACCAAGACCACCTTTTTCCCATACTTCTGTACGAGAGAATTCTACGCCTTGTTCTTTAGCCCAGTTTTCTAAGAACGCTAGTTCTTTTTCTGTATCAGTAACGAATACATTTAGAGCTACTACTATTGGTAAATTAAATTTACGTAAGTTTTCGATATGTTTTTCTAAGTTTTGAACACCTTTAGCTAATGCTTCTAAATTTTCTTCTTTTAGATCTTTTTCTTCAATATCACCGTGTAGTTTTAATGCTTTAATAGTTGCAACAACTACTGCAGCTTTTGGTCTTAAACCTGACTTACGACATTTAATGTTTAAGAATTTCTCAGCTCCTAAATCAGCTCCAAATCCTGCTTCTGTAATTACGTAGTCAGCGAATTTTAATGCTGTTTTTGTAGCTAAGATTGAGTTACACCCGTGTGCAATGTTTGCGAATGGTCCACCGTGAATAATCGCTGGATTGTTCTCTAATGTTTGAACAATATTCGGTTTAATTGCATCTTTTAATAATGAAGTTATAACACCTTCAATTTTCAAATCTTTTAGGTAAACTGGTTCACCTTTTTTGTTGTAAGCAACAAGAATATTACTTAATTTTTCTTTAAGATCTCCTAGTCCTTCTGATAAACATAAGATTGCCATGATTTCACTAGCTACAGTAATATCAAAACCATCTAGACGTTCTAAATCAGTCCCAGCATTAACTTTAATATTACGTAAATCACGTGCATTCATATCCATAACACGGTTAAAGACAATTCTATCAATCTCTAATTCGTTACCTTGAAATACGTGGTTATTTACTAATACTGCGATTGCATTGTGAGCTGTAGTAATAGCGTGCATATCTCCTGTAAAGTGAAGATTAATATCTTCCATTGGTACAACTTGTGCATATCCTCCACCAGCTGCCCCACCTTTTCTTCCTAATACAGGACCTAAAGATGGCTCACGGAGTGCAACACAAGATTTTTTCCCGATTCTGTTTAATCCATCAGATAAACCGATAGTTACAGTACTTTTCCCTTCTCCACTTGATGTCGGGTTTATAGATGTAACTAGTACTAGTTTTGCATCTTCACTAATATCTTTTTTGATATTTTTTGTTTGGATTTTCGCTTTGTGATTTCCGTATAATATTAAATCTTCTTCTTTTATCCCTAATTTTCCTGCTACTTCAGCAATATGTTTCTTTTCACATTCGTTTGAAATTTGAAAGTCTGACTTCATTTAATCTACCTCTTTTCTTTTCGCTTTGTATTTTTTATTTTAATCTTCCAATCCTGGAATACGTTTATAGATTTTATCGATATTTACTAAATGTACATTTAGATCGAAACAACTATCTAACACTTCTTTAGAAACTGTATTTTTAATAGTTTCATTTTCTTCAAGAAGTTCTCTAAATGGAATACCTTCGAACCATGATTTCATCGCTAGTGGTTGTACTAAATCATAAGCTTCTTCACGTGAGAATGAGTATTTTTCAATAAGATTACTCATAGTTCTTTGAGCGAAAATTACACCGTTAGTTGCATAAATATTTTTAATCATGTTATCAGTAAATACTGTTAGATTTTTCACAACATTAGTAAATCTATTTAACATGTAGTCTAATAACGTTGTAGCATCATTACTTAAAATTCTCTCTGCACTTGAGTGAGAAATATCACGTTCATGCCATAACGGAATATTTTCGTATGCTGCAAACATATATCCACGCATAATTCTAGCACATCCTGCCATGTTTTCACTTGAGATTGGATTACGTTTATGAGGCATTGCACTTGAACCTTTTTGATTTTTCGAGAAGAACTCTTCTGCTTCTCTTACTTCTGTACGTTGTAAGTGACGAATTTCCACCCCAATTTTTTCGATTGAACTTGCGATTAATGCTAAAGTTGCATAGTAATCTGCATGTCTATCACGTTGAAGTGTTTGCGTTGAAATATTACTTGATTCAATTCCTAATTTTGCACAAACATAGTCTTGAACTTCTGGTGGTGTATTTGAAAATGTACCTACAGCTCCAGAGATTTTCCCTACTTCGATAATTTTTCTAACTTCATTGAAACGTTTAATATGACGGTTAAATTCATCATAATAAAGAGCGAATTTTAATCCAAAGCTACTAATATCAGCATGTACTCCGTGAGTACGTCCGATACAAGGTGTAAATTTATATTGTAATGCTTTTTCTTTTAATACTTCTTGGAAGTTTAGTAAATCTCTGTAAAGTATATCATTAGCTTGTTTATATAAATATCCATAAGCAGTGTCAACAACATCAGTAGATGTTAATCCGTAGTGCACCCATTTTTTCTCATCGCCTAGATAACTAGAAACGTTACGAGTGAATGCTACTATATCATGCTTTGTTTCTTTTTCTAATTCTAAAATTCCTGGTAGGTCAAATTTTGCATTAGCGAATAATTTTTCAACATCTTCTTTTGGTACAACCCCTAATGTACTCCAAGCTTCTGTCGCATAAAGTTCTACTTCTAAATATGCTTTAAAACGATTCTCATCGCTAAAGATATTACGCATTTCTTCTCTACTATATCTTTCAATCATTGCAATAATCTCCTGATGTTTTTTTATTTCAATCGATCTATCTAAAAATATTATAAAGACAAGTGACCGATGTCTTTTCTGTAAAATAGTTCTTCACATTCTATTTTTACTATCTCATTATACACTTTTTTATATGCTTCTTGCAAGCTCTTTCCTTGCGCACATACTAATAATACACGTCCACCATTAATCACTATATCATCACCTACTCGCTTAGTTCCCATATGGAATACTGGTGTAGACACTTTATCCAAGCCATGTATTACAGCCCCTTTTTTACTATGTTCTGGATATCCTTTCGCTGCCATTACAACCCCTATAAACGCATCCTCAGACCAAGTTAATTTCACTTCTTTCCCATCAATAATATTATTAGCAATTTCATATAAACTACTTTCTAAAGACAGCAGTAAAATTTCACTCTCTGGATCTCCAAAACGAACATTAAATTCTATAGTTTTTACGCCATCATGACACTTCATAAGACCTGCATATAATATTCCATAAAATGGCATTCCCTCATCACTCATAGCATCAACCATCGGTTGAACAACATTTCTAACCCCTTCATCAATGTCATCTTGAGTAATTTTCTTAAGCGGAAGGTATGCTCCCATTCCACCTGTGTTTAATCCTTCATCATTATCAAATGCACGTTTATGATCTTGAGCAATTTTCATCGGATATACTTTTTTATCAGAAACAAAACACATTAGCGAAAATTCTTCACCTTGAAGAAATTCTTCAATAACAACGCTAGAACCAGCCTTATTGAACTTAGCATTACACATCATTTCCTTAAGTTCAATTTGTGCTTCTTCTAAAGTATTCGCTATAATTACACCTTTCCCTGCAGCTAAGCCATCTGCTTTAAGAACAATCGGTGCTTTTTGCTTACTTAAGTACTCTTTTGCTTGTTCATAATCGTTAAAACTTTCATATTTTGCTGTTGGAATATTATATTTTCTCATCATCATTTTTGAAAATACTTTACTTCCTTCTAGTTGTGCTGCAAGCTTAGATGGTCCAAAGGCGCGGACACCTACTTTTTGTAATTCATCTACTAATCCATTAACTAATGGCACTTCAGGTCCAACGAAAACAAGATCAATATTGTTTGTTTTTGCGTAGCTTGGTATTTGGTCTTCTGTTAATGCTACACATACTCCAAATTGTTCAACTGCAGGATTAATTCCTGCCATATGTACTTCATGCCCCTCTTTGTGGAATTTATAAGCGATAGCGTGCTCTCTACCGCCGCTTCCTACTACTAATATTTTAGCCATATTAGTGTTTAAAGTGGCGTATTTTACTGAAGACCATCGCCACACCTTTCTCATTACATGCATCTATACTTTCTTGATCTCGTATAGATCCTCCTGGTTGTACTATCGCAGCAATACCATATTCAGCTGCAATATCAGCACTATCTCTCATTGGGAAGAATGCATCAGAAGCTAGCACTGCACCTCTTGCTTTTTCCCCTGCTTGTTCTAAAGCTATTTTACATGAACCTACTCTATTCATCTGACCAGCACCGATTCCTAAAGTTTGTCCGTCTTTTACTACAACTATTGCATTTGATTTAACATGTTTTACAACTTTTAATCCAAACTCAATATCTTTTTGTTGAGTTTCATCAACTTTTTTCTCAGTTACATCTTCATATTCATCTGCAAGCTTATCGTTAAAATCTTGTACTAAGATTCCACCACGAACACTTTTAATTTGTTGTTCATGATTATTATTATTTTCTGATAGTTTGTAGATACGTAGATTTTTTTTCTTAGTCAGTATATCTAACGCTTCTTCATCATAATCTGTCGCTAAAATAATTTCTAAAAAGATATTGTGCATTTTTTCAGCAGTTTCTTTATCTACTTTTCCATTTACTGCAACGATTCCACCAAAGATAGATACAGGATCCGCTTCATATGCACGACTATATGCTTCAAATACAGAACTTCCTGTTGCTACTCCACATGGATTCATGTGTTTAACAGCAACACATGTAGTTTCATCAAACTCTGAAAGAATATCTAAAGCTGCAGAAGCATCTTGAATATTATTGTATGACATTTCTTTACCATGAAGTTGCACAGCATTTTGCAAAGCATAGCTTTCGTTATTATCCTGTACATAGTGATAAGCTTTTTGATGAGGATTCTCCCCGTAACGAAGACTATCTTGAAGTTTATAAGATAAAGTTAATTTTTCAGGTACTAAATTATCTTTTTTATTAAAGTAATTCGCAATAGCTGCATCATAACTAGCTGTTGTATTAAATACTTTTATAGCTAAAGCACGACGTGTCTCATATGAGATTCCACCTTGCTCTAGTTCAGAAAGTACTCTATCATAGTCATTAATATCAGTAACTACAGCTACATCATTAAAGTTTTTAGCAGCACTTCTTAGCATACTCGGACCACCGATATCAATGTTTTCGATAATTTCCTCTTCACTAACACCTTCTTTTTTAACAGTAGCTTCAAATGGATATAAGTTTACACAAACTAAATCAATATATTCAATATTATTTTCAGCTACATGTTTATTATGAAGTTCATTACCACGTTTTGATAATAATCCACCGTGAATCTTTGGATGAAGTGTTTTTACACGTCCTTCTAAAATTTCTGGAAAATGAGTAACATCTTCAATACTAATACAGCTTACACCATTATTTTTCAAATGTGTAAAAGTTCCACCTGTGCTAATAACTTCGAAACCATATTTTTCTAAACCTTTTGCGAATTCTACAATATTCGTTTTATCACTTACACTTATTAATGCTCTTTTAGTCATAGTGCCTCCTCAACTAACTTCAATATTACTTCTGGATATAATTTATGTTCTAGTTTATGTACTTTTTCAGTAATAGTATCTATAGTATCATTTTCTAAAACTTCAAATGATCTCTGAGCGATTACTTCTCCACCATCAAGTTCTTCATTTACATAATGAATACTAATTCCTATTTCTTTCTCACCTGCATTAAATGCTTGTTCAATAGCATCTTTACCTTTAAACTTCGGTAATAAAGATGGATGTAAATTAAGAATTGTTTTTTTATATTTTTCTAAGAAATACGGTGAAATAATTCTCATATATCCTGCTAAGAATATATAATCTAAGTCTTTAACTTTTTCAAAAATCACACTTTCGTACGCTTCTTTTGATTCAAAATCTTTCGCTGAAAAGACAAACACTTTAATATTTCTATCGTGAGCTTTTCTAATTACCGCTGCATCTTTTCTATCGCATACTAGTAGCTCGATTGAGATTTTATCTTTTAGTCTTTCATCATCTGCAATTTTTTCGAAATTACTCCCTGTTCCTGACGCAAATATCGCTACTTTCTTCATACTATTTTTATTCCACTTTCATCTGTTACTTCTCCAAGGACAAACGCATTATCTATTAATGATAAAGTTTTATCTACATCTTCCTTGTTTACTATTAATGCCATACCTACACCCATATTAAAGATATGGTACATTTCTTCTTCATCAATTTTACCTTTTTCTTGTAGGTACTTAAATATTTCTGGTACTTCATATGAACTTTTATTAATTTTCATACCTAATCCATCTTTTAAAGCACGAGGTAAATTTTCATGGAATCCACCACCTGTAATATGAGCTATTCCAGCTACTTTAACCTCTTCTAATACTTTAAGTACTTCTTTTACATAGATTTTAGTAGGTGTTAATAATGTTTTTCCTACTGTACTTCCGTTAAATTCTTCGTTTAAATCAATATTATTATCTTTTAAAATTTTTCTTACTAATGAGAAGCCATTAGAATGTACTCCACTAGATGGGAGACCAACTACTACTTGTCCAGCTTTAGTATTTTCTGTACTTAGTAGTAATTCTTTTTCTTGAGCACCTACACAGAATCCTGCAATATCATATTCCCCATCTTCATAAAATCCTGCCATCTCGGCAGTCTCTCCTCCGACTATCGCACATCCTGCTTGAACACAACCTTCAGCAACACCTTCAACTATCGCCTCTACTTGTTCAGGGTAGTTTTTACCTACGGCTAAATAATCTAAGAAAAATAATGGAATCGCCCCTTGAGCCAGTATATCATTTGCACACATCGCTACAACATCTATACCGATAGTATTATGAATATCTAATTTGAATGCAAGTTTTAGTTTAGTTCCGACACCGTCAGTACCACTAACTAATACAGGATTTTTAAAATTATAGCTACTAAGGTCAAACGCTCCCCCAAAACCACCGATAGCTGACATCATACCAAGATTTTTAGTACGAGCTACGTGTTTTTTTATACGCTCCACACTTTCATAACCTGCTTGTAAACTTACACCACTTTCTTCATACTTTTTACTCATTACATTCTACCCCTCTCTTTTAGAAATTGTATTTGAATATCTGTCATTGAATTAACATAACTTTCTTCATAATCATATAGACCTGCAGAATAGTCACCGTTATAGCACTCCATACATAACCCTGTATACGGTGCATCATAGTTTAAACCAATAGAATCAATTAATCCTTGTTCACTTAGGAAGCCTAATGAATCCGCTCCGATAATTTCGCATATTTCTTCGTTAGTTTTATTTGCTGAGATAAGTTCTTGTGTAGTAGAAATATCTATTCCATAGAAACTAGGAAACATTAGCGGTGGACACGCTATTCTTACGTGCACTTCTCTTGCTCCTGCTTCTTTCAACAGTTGAACTATTCTCTTACTTGTAGTACCACGTACTATTGAGTCATCAACTAAGACGATACTCTTACCTTGAACTACTCCTCTTACAGCTGATAGTTTCATCCTTACACCTTGCTCACGAAGTTCTTGAGTAGGTTGAATAAATGTACGAGCTACATATTGATTTTTAATTAGGCCCATTTCATATGGAAGTCCACTTTCCTCTGCATAACCACTAGCGGCTGATAAAGATGAGTTAGGAACCCCAATTACCATATCTGCATCTGGTGTAGGCTGTTCTTTAGCAAGTGTACGCCCTGTTCTTTTTCTAGCACTGTGTACGTTAATACCAGCAATATTTGAGTCAGGTCTAGCAAAGTAAACATATTCCATCGCAGCTATAGCTACTTGTGTATTTTCAGTATATTTCTCGATTCTAATACCTTTATCATTAATAGTAACTAGCTCTCCAGCACCTACATTACACACAAACTCAGCACCAACTACATCTAGTGCACAAGTTTCACTCGCAGCAACATACGCTCCATTTTTCATTTTTCCAATTGCTAAAGGTCTAAAGCTATTTGGATCTACCGCTCCATATAAAGTTTCCTCTGTTAATACTAAATATGTAAACCCACCTTTAATAATATTTAGACTTTCTTTAAGCTGTTCTTTAAAAGTTTCTTTTTTACTTCTTCTGATAAGATGAATAAGTACTTCAGTATCTGAAGATGAATGAAATATTGCACCTTGTTCTTCTAATTCTTTTCTTAAAGTTTTCGCATTGATTAAATTACCATTATGGCAAATACCAACACTCATATCATAGAAATGAAATAAGAATGGTTGAATATTTTGGATACTATTGCTACCGCTAGTTGCATATCTAACATGACCAATAGCACTCTCTCCTACTAATCTTTCTAATTTTTCTTTATCACGAAAGACTTCTGATACTAGACCAAGATCACGATGTCCTCTTAGTTTAGTGCCCTCCTTTGAAACTATTCCAGCTCCTTCTTGACCTCTATGTTGTAAACTATGTAAACCAAAGTATGTTACGTTACTTGCTTCAGGATGTCCCCAAATACCAAATACTCCACATTCTTCATTAAGACTACGCATTTTCTAATCTCCTTAAAACTTCTTCATAAGCTTCCATTACTGAACCTAAATCTCTTCTAAATCTATCTTTATCTAATTTTTCATTTGTATCTTTATCCCAAAGACGACATGTATCTGGAGAAATTTCATCAGCAAGAATTATCTCACCATCTTTAGTTTTTCCGAATTCAATTTTGAAATCAACAAGTACTAAATTTGCATCTAAGTACAATTTTTGTAATAGTTCATTGATTTTTAATGCTTGAGTACGAATATTTTCCAACTCTTCTTCTGTAACGATTTCTAATGCCACCGCATGATCATTGTTAATTAGCGGATCATTTAGTTCGTCATTTTTATAACTTAGTTCAAAAACCGGTTTCTTTAATTTTTTTCCTTCTTCTAAACCGTATTTTTTTGCCATAGAACCTGCTACTATATTACGAACTATTACTTCTAAAGGAATAATAGTAACATGTTTACAAATCTGATCTGTTTCATTAACTTTTCTAATAAAGTGTGTTTTTACACCTTGTTTGTCTAAATACTCGAAGATTAGTGAAGTAATTGTATTATTAAATACTCCTTTACCTTCAAACTCTTCTTTTTTCACACCGTTAAAGGCTGTAGCACTATTTTTATAATGTACATATATTTCATCATTGTTTTCACATTCGAACAGTTGTTTAGCTTTTCCTTCGTATAAAAGTTTCATTATTTTCTTCCCCCTTTGAAATAATTCACACCATTTTTGAAAATATCTTGTTTAACTTTTAATGTATTTGTTTTATATAATGTATCTCCGTATCTTTCGCTGTGACCCATTTTTCCTAAGATAAGTCCATCTTCACTAACCAATCCCTCAGTAGCTAGAACTGATCCATTAGGATTGAAGCGACCGTTTAATGTAGCATTACCATCGAAATCACTATATTGAAAAGCTACAAGATGTTTAAACTTGTTAATATTAAGTCCTACGACTTTACCTTCACCATGACTGAATACTACTTCGTGTTGATCTCCGATATTAAAATCTTGTAACCAAGGAGAGTTTGTATTAGCTACACGAGTAAAAGCTGTAGTTGAAATATGTTCATAACTATCATTTCTGTAAAGTGTTAAATCATCTTCTGCCAACTCTCTAACTTCACCGTATGGTAATAGTCCCGACTTAAGCAACGCTTGGAATCCATTACACACACCTAAGATTAATTTTTTCTGAGCAAGGTGTTTATGAATCGCATCTTTAACTTTTTCATTTTTTAAGAAGTTTACAATGTATTTAGCACTTCCATCTGGCTCATCCCCACTAGAGAATCCTCCAGGGAACATAACTATATGAGACTGTTCAATAGCTTTTGTGAACTCTTCTATTGACTGCTCAATATCATTTTCGCGAGTATTTCTAATAACTACTGTAATTGGTGTAGCTCCTGCTTCTATAAAAGCTTTTTCACTATCGTACTCACAGTTTGTACCAGGGAATACTGGAATAACAACTTTTACATCCTCTACATATTCTGGATAATATTTTTTCTCTTTATATTCTGTATGAAGATTTTCAACATTACCTTTATCTTCATTTTGATATAATGGATAAACTTTATTTAGTGTTTTTGTGTATGCTTCATAAATATCTTTATGCATAAACACTTCGTTATTAATTATAATTCTTTCACTAACTTTTCCTAACTTCTCAAATGGTAGATCAGCTGTAGCTTCAACTACTAGAGATGCTGGATCAAAGTTAAGAATATTTTCTTTTTCAACTTCAAAACCAAGATCATTACCTAGTGACATCTTCACTAATGAAGCGGCGATACTTCCTTCTTCTTGTACATAAGCAGATACTATCTTACCTTCTTTAATATACTTATGAACAAGTTCGTAATTTTCTAAAGTTTTCTTAATATCCGGATATCCTTTTTCATCTTTTTCTACAGGTACATAGTACAATTTATTGCCAACTTTTTTCAGTTCTGGAGTTATTACATCAGCTATTTTTACTGGTGTACAAGCAAATGAAATTAATGTTTCAACCACATTTAAGTCATTGAAAGTACCTGACATACTATCCTTACCACCGATACTTGGTCTACCAATTTCTTTTTGAGCATAAATACTTCCTAATAAACTTTGAGTGACTTTACCCCATTTAGTACTATCAGTACCTAGTTTTTCGAAGTATTCTTGGAATGAGAAGTACAAGCTATCTTTATTTCCACCTACCGCATATACTTTTGCTACTGATTCTAACACCGCATAAATTGATGATAGGAATGGTGAGTAGTATGAAATTTTTGGAATAAATCCATAAGTTAAGATTGTCGCTGTATCACTCGTTATATGTAATGTTGGTAAAGCTTGAACACTTGCTTGAACTGGTGTAAGTTTATGTTTACCTGCAAAAGGCATAAGTACTGTAGTTACACCAATTGATGAGTCAAATTTTTGAGCAAGACCTTTTTGACAAGTTACATTTAACTCTCCTAGTTCACTTAAGATATTTTCACGAGTTACTTCTTTATTTAAGAAAGGATTAGCGACAGTATTATCTTTCATCGTTACTGTCGATTTTTGACGAACACCACTAGTTTCTAAGAAATCAGCACTCATATCAACAACTTTCTCATCGTTGTAATACATCTCTAAGCGACGTCTATTAGTCACGTTAGCAACATGAGCATACTCAATATTTTCTTTCTCGCATTCACGAACAAACGCCTCGTAATCTTTTTTATCAATAGCTACTGCCATACGTTCTTGAGATTCACTTGTAGCTAATTCTGTTGCATTTAAACCTTGATATTTAGTAAGGACTTTTTCTAAATGAATCTCAATACCGTCAGAAAGTTCACCGATAGCTACACAAACACCACCAGCACCGAAGTCATTACATTTTTTAATAAGTTTTGTTACTTCTGGTTTTCTAAATAAACGCTGTAACTTACGTTCTTCAGGCGCATTACCTTTTTGAACTTGGCTAGACATTGTATTTAATGAATCGTTAGTATGTTCTACACTTGAACCACTCGCACCTTGAATACCATCACGACCAGTTCTTCCACCTATCATTACAACGATATCACCATCGACAAGAGTTTCTCGTTTATAATCTCCGTCCTTAACAGCTCCGACTACAGCACCAACTTCCATATGTTTAGCAACATAGCTATCATCATATAATTCACGAACAAAAGTAGTCGCAAGTCCTATTTGGTTACCGTAAGATGAGTTACCATGTGCAGTTCCTTTAGCTATATCTACTTGAGGAAGTTTGTGTTTTAAAGTATCTTCACGTTTTTGTAATACATTACCACTTCCAGAAATACGCATAGCTTGATATACGTAACTACGTCCTGATAGTGGATCTCTAATAGCTCCCCCTATACAAGTACTAGCTCCTCCAAATGGCTCGATTTCACTTGGGTGGTTATGAGTTTCATTTTTGAATTGGATTAACCAACGTTCTTTTTCACCATTATTTTCTATTGTAGTAAAGAATGAACATGCATTAATCTCTTCACTTACTTCAATATTTTCATCTTTTAATACTTTTACATGATATTTACCTATAATACTCGCCATATCCATAAGTGTAATAGGTTTATCGTTACGATCAAGTTCGTCACGCACTTTTAAGTAATAATCAAATGCATCTTGCATCTCTTTTTGGAAAAGTTCTGACTCAATTTTAACTTCATCCAATACTGTCTCGAATGTAGTGTGTCGGCAATGATCACTCCAGTAACAGTCTAATACATAGATCTCAGTTTCAGTAGGAACACGACCTTCTTTTTTGAAATAATCTTGGATAAATACTAAATCTTCAATATTCATCGCTAGAGAAAATTCTTTTTTAAGACCAAGTAACGCATCTTTATCAAACTCTAAAAATCCAGCTAAATCTTTTAGTGGTTTTGGAGTAGAGTCTAGTGTAAAGTTAAGAATTGATAAATCTTTTTTACGAGCTTCAATAGGATTTACTAAGTAGCTTTCTACAAGTTCTAATTGTTCATCTGTAAGTTTCTTATTAAAAAGAACTAACTTTCCACTTCGTACAGTTGCTTTACTTTTTGAGTTAAGCAATCTTATGCTTTCTTTTGCGCTGTCAGCTCTTTGATCGTATTGAGCAGGTAGAACTTCATAAGCGAAGTACTTCCCATCATTAAGCTCAATATCTTCAAACACTTCATCGACAACAATCTCAGAAAACACAGAAGTTTTAGCTAGTTCATAAGTTTCTTCATCAATATTAAAGACATCATAAATTACATACAATTCCACAGAGTCAATATCTAGATTAAATTCTAAGTTCAAGTTATCTCGTAATTGTAATTCTTCTTTATTATATCCATTGCGTTTCTTTACAAAAATTCGTTTGTTAGTCATGTTCTCCTCCTAAAATTACATCACCGTAAAAATTAATATGTCCTACTTTTCTATCTTGGCGTGGTTCTTTTTCATATAAGTGTAGGTAACCACCTTTGTTTTTATACACATCTATATAAAAATCTAAGTCTTGACCTAGGATATTATAGAGTGTTGTTTCTTTATTTTCTATCTTACCTACTTTTAAGCCACAAATTGCTTCAATGTGAGCTCTAAATTGACTCTTCGTCGCACTCTGCATTGTTATATGACCTGAATTGTGAACTCGTGGTGCTATTTCATTAAAAATTACTTTTCCTTCACTAATAAAAAACTCAACAGTAAGTACTCCGTAATAGTCAAAATTACTAAGAATTCGTCTAGTGTACTCTACCGCAAGATCTTCTTGTTCTTTAGTTGCTGTAGTAGGTACTTTTGAACGATATAGAATATTATTTCTATGTTCATTTTCGACTACTGCAACGATATTTACCTCGTCTTTATCCTTAACAGCTACTACAGAAATTTCTTTATCAAGATTGACGAACTCTTCAAGTAAAGTATATGGTTCTACCTCTTCACTAGAGCTTATTTTTTTCTGACCTTTTCCATCATAACCAAAACGTACAGTTTTCATTAAATAAGGCTTTGTTATTTCTACATTTGTATCTTCTTCAACATATATATATTCTACTGTTGGAATATCTAGTTTTCTAGCAAATTCTTTTTCATAATATCTATGTTGAGTTGTTCTTAGTACTTCTGCACTTTGAACAATGTTATATTTTTTCTCTAGTTTTTCTAAAGAAGCGGCATCGATATTCTCAAATTCAAAAGTAATAACATCACTAACCGAACATAACTTTTCAACACTTGCGAAATTATTGAACTCAGCTTGAATAAAAATATCGCTAAAAATTTTGGCACAACAACTGTCACTAGGATCTAGAACGGCAATTTTGTATCCTATCTCCTTAGCGCTCATCGCGAGCATCCTTCCAAGTTGACCACCACCAATTATTCCAATAGTTTTTCCTGGTAATATCGTCTTAATCATAGTTTCATCTCTTCCAATACTATTCTTTCTTGTTCTTTTTTGAATCGTTCGTACTTAGATGCATACTTTTCATTAGTAATCCCTAGTATCGATAAGGCACTTATAGCCGCATTTTTTGCACCAGCTACACCTATCGCCATAGTTAATACTGGAACTCCAGCAGGCATCTGAACTATCGAATACAATGAATCGACTCCACTAAGAACACTAGATTTAATCGGAACACCAATGACTGGTAATGTCGTCATAGAAGCAACCATCCCCGGAAGATGTGCTGCACCTCCTGCAGCCGCTATAATCAACGAATAACCATTACTCTTTGCATTTTTAGAAAATTCAACTAAAAGATCAGGCGTTCTATGTGCACTTACTACTTTTTTATCAAAAGGAATTTCAAACTCTTCCAACAATTTACAAGTTTCTTCCATCGTTGTATAATCCGACTTCGAACCCATAATTACCGCAACTTTCATACTTTAAGCTCCTTTTTTTATTTAAATGTACGTTATTTAATTATATATTTACATATTTTATTTTTATCGTACGTCTACAATTCAAATTATACTACTTGTTTAAATTTTTATCAAGTATAAATAGAATAAAAATCGGATATTTTTAATTTTCCATAAACAATATTGAAGATTTTATGAACTTTTCAGTCTATTCTTTTATTTATACTATTTATTTACATAAGAAAATACAGACATTAGATTATATTATTCTAAATACGTACTAGAATTATTATACAAAAAAACACTCAGAACTATTGTTCTGAGTGTTCATTTAATTAGAATTTAATTTTTTCTTCAATATATTGTTTTAATTCAGCGATTGGAATACGAGTTTGTTCCATAGTATCTCTATCACGAACAGTTACCATTCCATCATTTTCTGATTCGAAGTCATAAGTGATACAGAATGGAGTACCAACTTCGTCTTGTCTTCTATATCTCTTACCAATTGATCCAGTCTCATCGAAATCAACCATAAAGTCTGCAGCTAATTGTTGATATACTTCAACAGCTTTATCACTTAATTTTTTAGAAAGTGGTAATACTGCAGCTTTAAACGGAGCAAGTGCTGGGTGGAATTTAAGAACTGTGCGAGTATCATTTTCTCCAACCTCTTCTTCGTTGTACGCATCACATAAGAATGCTAAAAGAACACGGTCAACCCCTACAGATGGTTCAATACAATATGGAATGAATTTTTCATTTGTACTTAAGTCTTGGTAAGTTAAATCTTGACCAGAGTGTTCCATGTGTTGTTTTAAGTCGTAATCTGTTCTTGAAGCAATACCCCAAAGTTCTCCCCAACCGAATGGGAATTTGAACTCGATATCAGTAGTTGCATTAGAGTAGTGTGATAATTCTTCTTGATCGTGGTCACGTAGACGGATATTTTCTTTAGTCATACCTAAATCTAATAAGAATTTTTCACAGTTATTTTTCCAAGTAGTGTGCCAATCTAATTCAGTTCCTGGTTCACAGAAAAATTCTAATTCCATTTGTTCGAATTCACGTGTACGGAAGATGAAGTTACCTGGTGTAATTTCGTTACGGAATGATTTACCAATTTGTCCAATACCAAATGGTAATTTTTTACGCATACTACGTTGAACGTTTTTGAAGTTAACGAAGATACCTTGTGCTGTTTCAGGACGTAAGTAAATTTGGCTTGTAGAATTTTCTACTACACCTTGGTTAGTTTTAAACATAAGGTTAAATTGACGAATGTTAGTGTAGTCATGGCTACCACATTCTGGACATTTAATGTTTTCACGATCGATAATAGCTTCTAATTCTTCGAATGGAAGACCATCTACTACTACATCTTCATTTTTTTCATTGAAGTAGTATTCTTCGATTAGTTTATCAGCACGAAGACGTGATTTACAAACTTTACAGTCCATCATAGGGTCACTGAAGTTACCTACATGTCCTGATGCTTCCCAAGTACGTGGGTTCATGAAAATAGCCGCATCTAACCCTACGTTATATGGTGATTCTTGAATGAATTTTTTCCACCATGCTTTTTTTACATTATTTTTTAATTCTACACCTAGTGGACCGTAATCCCAAGTATTAGCTAATCCACCATAAATTTCAGATCCTTGAAATACGAATCCTCTATTTTTTGCTAGAGATAAAATTTTCTCCATTATTGTTTCCTCCTAATTTTTAAAATATAAAAAGCCCTAGATATGCCGAAGCATATCTAGGGACGAAATAATTTCCGCGGTTCCACCCTGATTAGTAAAAACTCAACTTTAATAATATTAAATTGTATTTAATGCCAATATTGTTGCTGAACTTTCACCATCATCAGCTCGCTTTCTTATTTTACATTCTATCACTAAATTTATAAATTTTCAAGTTAAATTAATAAAAATATCATGAATACGTTTACTTATGAATGATAAATTATTTAAGTTAAATTTTTAGCGTATTATTTTCACCATTATATACAACTTTTAATCAATAAGGTTGTACTCATTATTTATAGATGTTATAATAGAAAATGATTAAAATTTAATAAGGAGGGTCTATGAGATTTTCATTAACTCGTGGTAATGTTAACCACCTACTTCTTAGTGGAATTATTTATATACTAGCTGTATTCGTTATTCCACTTCAACTCCCTCGAAATATTAGTGTTGATAGTCGTGTAACTATTGTGTTATTGTTATCTTTAACAGCGACCTTTATTCTTGGTTTTATTGCTAGAAAAGGAACTAATGATTTAGATAGACAACAGTCACAATATAACCTTATCACCCTATTTGCAATTGGAATTATTGGGTTTATTTCGATGATGTTACTACAAGGACTTCTAAACGGTTTGTTAGTATACCTATCAAACTTTTTTAGCTTTCCTACTAAAAGTAAAAACACAAGTAACGTTGTTGAAGTAATAAAACTAAAACCATACTTCGTACTATATGTAGCTGTACTAGGACCAATAATGGAAGAATTATTCTTTAGAAAAGCAGTATTTGGATATTTTTACGACGCAATGATAGGTAGTAAAAAGTGGATAAGATTCACTATTCCTGCATTAATCACAGGAATAATATTCGCACTACCTCACGATGGATTTTCACCAATTATGATCGTTTATATCGGAATGTCTTTCGTATTTTCTTATCTATATTTACATACTAAGAGAATAATTACACCTATCGTAGCTCATATTTTAATGAATAGCTTAGTAGTTCTAGTACAATTTTTCGTAAATTAGGAGGTAAATATGTCATCAAAAACTTGGTTATCGTCTAACTACTTTTTACAATTTTTAGTAACAGGGACTTTCTTACCATTCTGGATGGTTTATCTGACTTCTGTAAAAAACTTAAGCGTTCTAGAGGCCAGTTCAATATTCTCAATGCTGTATTTCGCTAGGGTTATCAGTGGTATATTTTTAAGTCCGTATTTAATAAAAAAATACAACTTAAATATTACGATGAAATTGTCTGTGGCTTCGGGTCTTATCCTTGCGGTAAGTTATGGATTCACGAACGAAAAAATATTACTAGGAATTATCACGTTCCTATTCGGATTAATTTACTTCATGATTAATCCACTTGTAGAAGGTTTAGCTTCATTATTTTTACGCGAAGAAAATATCGACTACGGGAAAGCACGAACATACGGATCGCTTGGGTATACAGTTGTTGGTATATTTATCGGAGGAATTTTAGGATATGTAGGTAATGGAGCTCTATATTACATACTAATATTTTTAGTAGCACTATATTTAATGTTTATGTTCCTACCACAACCAAAATTAGTAAAAAACTTAAACTTAGATAATAACAGTAACAGCGATAAAGAAGAAAGCCTATATGGCTGGGTATTAAAAGATAGAAATGCGATATTATTAATAGTAACTATTTTCTTATACCAACTTTCTCACACAGCATACAACAATTACAACGCTATATATTTAGAAAGTATGAACATATCAGCTAAATGGTTATCGGGAGTAATCTTAAACGTATCGGTAATCGCAGAAATTATCTTCTTTATCTTCTCAAAGAGATTGGTAGATAAAATAAAACCAAAAAATCTATTGGTGTTCGCAGGAGTTTGCGCCGTGATACGTTGGGCAGCCTTAGCGACTTTCCATAATATTTATGTATTTACAGTAATGCAAACATTCCATGCGATAACATTCGCAGTTGCACATATAGCATTCATCTTAATGCTAAATAGAGATTACAACAATAAAGAAATAATAGATATGCAAAACCTGTATACAGCTATTTGTTTCCAACTAAGTATGGCTATAGGACTGTATATTATGGGAGCATTATGGGATATTAGTACTTCATATGTGTTCTACGCATCAGCAATTATCGCAGCTATAGGAACAGTAGTGGCAACCAGATTAAAAGCAATAAGATAAGAATAAAAACAACCTTCAAACATCAGAAACAATCTGAGTTTTGAGGTTGTTTTTGTGTATAAAAAATTAAATCTGGGATTGAAATTTTTCAATACACCGGATTTAGTACACAACCGATAAAAATCACTATAAAAAAAAGGAGTTTGAAATCAAACATCCTTTTTTAATTCTTCATCAGTATTATTTTACTGCTGAAGTTTTTGGTAAAGCTTTTTTAGCTGCTTTAATTTCTTTAACAACTTTTCCGTCTTTATCAACGATTACAGTTTTACCATCTTTATTTACTACTTTGTATCCATCTTTTGCATCTAGACCGTGTTCTTTAAGGTAACGTGCATTTTTTTGTTCTGGAGTTTCGTTTAAGATGTAGTAATTTCTTTCTGCTTTTTTAGCAGAGTTTTGAATTTTTTGGAATTTTTGTACATATACGTTACGTACTTTTAAGAAAGCATCATTGTATGCTTTGTCGTAAGCTGCTTTGATTTCAGTATAGTTGTGAGATCCACCTTCAACTGCATCTAAAGCTTTTTTAGCTGCTACTACTGCAGGATCTTTAGCTGCTTCAGCAGCGATTTCTCCAGCATGTCCGCTTAGGTACTCTTCTACTGTACGAGCACTTACGAATTCAGTTTGTGAATTGTAAGCATCGTTAACTCCTCCACCAACTGTTGGTTGATCATATGCACCTGGTTTATTTGCTCCACCATTGATTGGGTTTTCGTTAGCTAAAGCTGGTGTTACAGTTGCTGCTAATAATCCAGCTGATAATACTGATAATAATACTTTTTTGTTCATAGTATTAAATCTCCTTTTCATTAATAATATTATTTTTTAATACGATCGTATTCGTATATATTGTTATTATATTGAGTTTTGTAATAAAAGTCAAGTTATTTTCTTAAGTTTTTTAAGATTTTTTGTTAAAATTAGGCATTAAATAGGCATTTTTCTATTTCATTACTATTTTTATATAACGTTTAGTAAACATTCTTTCCTATAAAAATAACTTAGGTAAATAATTTTAGCTTATCGATTTATAATTTAAATAATTTATTAAATCATCTGTTATTCTTTATACTTACTATACTAGTGCACTTCGTAAATAAGCATTAATTAGTTTATGTGTTTGCTCTACTGAATCTACATGTGTTCTTTCATAAGAGTGACTTGACTCTATTCCTGCACCTAATAGCGCATGTTTTACTTCTGCTCCTGCTCGCATAGCTGCTGAAGCATCACTTCCGTAATATGGATAAATATCTAGTTTATATTCTATTCCATTTTCTTTCGCTAGATTTACTAAGTGATTTCTGAATTCATAGTTATATGGACCACTCGCATCTTTAACACAGATAGATACTGTATATTCATCTGTTTGTTGGTCATCACCCATTGCCCCCATATCTACCGCAAGGTATTCTACCGCTTCTTTTGGAAGACTTGAGTTTGCCCCATGACCTACTTCTTCAAACACACTGAACATAAAGTGTGTTGTAAATGGAAATTCGACTTTTTCTTCTTTATATATTCTTAGTAAATCTAGTAAAATTGCTGCACTAACTTTATCATCTAAGAATCTACTCTTAATAAATCCTGTATCTGTAATAATAGTTCTAGGGTCAAAACTAATGAAGTCTCCAACATCAATACCTAAGTCACGTGTTTCTTTTTCGTTAATTACCTTCGCATCTAATCTTACTTCCATATTATCTTCTGTACGTTCTACAGTACCCGCATCTCTATATACGTGTGTACTAGTTTGATGAACTAAGATAGTACCACTTACTGTTTTTCCTGTACTTGCTACGTGAACAAGACAGTTTTCTCCTTCTATCATATTCCAAGGGTAACCACCTACTTTAGCTAATTTAAGTCTTCCATCAGATTTTACGGCACGAACCATAGCACCTAGTGTATCAACATGAGCAGTGACCACACGATGTTTAGAATCGTCTTTTCCTTTTACTACTACATTCACTCCACCTTTATTAGTTCTTATTGGATTGTAGCCAAGTCTTTCTAATTCTTCTACTAAGTAATCAGAGATTTCTTTAGTATAACCTGTAGGTGATACTATACTTGTTAGTTTTTTTAAATAATTTATTGTTTCTTGCATTGGAATTCTCCCTTCTATTAAAAAAAGACTCATGCAAAGCATGAGTCTTAAAATATGTTTCGTAGTTATTATGCTTTGTTTCTTGAACCGAAGATATCGATTTTTTCGTGAACCATAGCTTTAATAGCTTCAAATCCAGGGTTTAATAATTTACGAGGGTCGAAACCTTTAGGTTTTTGATCTCCACCTTCTTCAATGTATTTACGTGTAGCTTCAGCAAATGCTAATTGACATTCAGTGTTAACATTAACTTTAGATACTCCTAGAGAGATAGCTTTTTGGATTTGCTCAGTTGGGATTCCTGAACCACCGTGTAATACTAATGGAATTCCACCAGTGATGTTAGAAATTTTTTCTAATGTTTCAAAGCTTAATCCAGCCCAGTTTTCTGGGTATTTACCATGGATGTTACCAATACCTGCAGCTAGGAAGTCGATTCCTAAGTCAGCCATTGTTTTACATTCGTTTGGATCAGCTAATTCACCGCTACCGATAACTCCATCTTCTTCACCACCGATTGAACCTACTTCACACTCGATAGAAAGACCTTTAGAGTGAGCTAAAGCGATCATTTCTTTAGATTTAGCGATGTTTTCTTCGAATGGATAGTGTGATCCGTCGAACATTACTGAACTAAATCCAGCTTCGATAGCTTTTTGAGTCCCTTCGTATGAACCATGGTCTAAGTGTAATGCTACAGGAACTGTGATTTTCATTTCTTCTACCATAGCTTCAACCATAGCTGCTACAGTTCTGAAACCAGTCATGTATTTAACTGCTCCTTCACTTACTCCTAAGATTACTGGACTTTTTGCTTCTTCACAAGCTGCTAAAATAGCTTTTGTCCATTCTAAGTTATTGATGTTGAAATGCCCTACTGCATATCCTTCTTTTCTTGCTTTTACAAGCATGTCTTTTGCTGGTACTAATACCATGTTGTTTGTCCTCCTTAAATAACTACTTACTATATATTATAATACTACACTTTTTAGAAAAAATAAACTATTTTCTTTTATAATTTTCAATTAAGTGTAATATTTATTAAATTTTAACATATTAATTCTTCTATTCTTTGGTATCACAAGTTTTCTCTGTTAACGTATACATAGTTAATTTTTTAGTTTTTATAAATTCGCACTTTAAACTTTCTAACTTGATTTTTTTAAAATTTTCATTTATTTAAACTATTTAATTTTTTCTCTAAATTTATTTATTATACTAGTACACCTCTAGAATTTGAAAAAATCACCCCAAAACTAGTTGTTTATACTAATATTTGAGGCGATATATTATACTTTTTTTACTATTTATCTAATTTAGACATAGTTTCAACCATGTATTCAGGAATTTCTGTTTCAAAATATAAATGTTCTCCTGTGATTGGGTGGTTGAATTCGATACTTTTTGAATGTAGTGCTTGTCCATTAGTATTTAATGTTTTTCTTGGACCATATACTGGATCTCCTACTAATGGGTGGTTGATGTATTTCATATGTACTCTAATTTGGTGAGTACGACCAGTTTCTAATTCACACTCGATAAGTGTATATTTCTCGAATCTATCTACTACTTTAAAGTGTGTAATAGATAGTTTCCCTTCATCGATAACTGCCATTTCTTTACGTTCTTTTGGATTACGAGCTATTGGAGCATCAATTGTTCCGTAGTCATGTTTGATACTACCGTGAACAAGAGCATAATATTTTCTCTTAACATCTTTATTCGCAATCATTTCAGATAATTTAACGTGTGCTTTATCATTTTTCGCAACGATTAATAGTCCTGAAGTATCTTTATCTATTCTGTGAACAATACCAGGTCTAATAGTACCATTAATACTTGAAAGTTCACTGTGGAATAATAAGGCATTAACTAATGTTCCATCTTTGTGACCTACTGATGGGTGAACAACCATACCTTTAGCTTTATTTACGATAATTAAATCATCATCTTCATATACAATATCAATTGGAATATCTTGTTTTACAACGTCTAATTCTTCAGGTTCCTTGTATTCAATAGTAATAACATTTCCGTCTTTTAATTTATAATTTGTTTTAATATTATTTCCATCTACTTTAATATAACCTTCAGAAATTAAGTTCTGGATATTTGTTCTAGAAACATCTGTTAATTCTTGTTGTAAAAATTTATCGATTCTTTCACTTTTCGGTGAAGTATATATAATTTTTTGTGTATCCATTACTTCCTCCTTTTTTCATACTATACTATCTTAACATATACATTCAAAAAAACAAAATGAAATATAGTAGAAATGTTTTAAAATATGGTACTTCTTTTAGATTTAAAACTTAATATTTTATAAATAGAATAAATTAATCAATTTCTATCTCTTTCACTATTATTCTTTCTATATTATAATATTATAGAAAGAATTAATGAACATTTTGTGTGAGTTACTTTATTTATAAAACATTACTCACAATACAACTATTGAAAAAGGAGTGGATTTTTTGGAAATTAATAGATTACATGTAGATTTTGACCTTCAAAGTAAGTATGAACCTAAAGGAGATCAGATAAATGCGATTGCCGAACTTACTGAAGGTTTAAATAATGGAGAAAAATATCAAACTTTACTGGGGGCTACAGGTACGGGTAAAACATTCACCATAGCTAACATTGTGAAAAATGTAGGCAAACCTACCCTAGTTCTAGCTCACAACAAGACACTAGCCGGACAACTTTATAACGAGCTTAAAGAGTTTTTCCCGAATAACCGAGTTGAGTATTTCGTTTCATACTATGATTACTTCCAACCAGAAGCATATGTTCCATCGACAGATACTTATATAGAAAAAGATTCTTCAGTAAATGACGAAATCGATAAACTTCGACACAGTGCAACATCATCTTTATTCGATCGTGATGATGTAATTATAGTTTCGAGTGTCAGCTGTATATATGGATTGGGATCTCCAGAAGAATATTCTTCTCTAGTGCTATCATTACGCGTTGGAGATGAAATAAGTCGTAATAAAATGTTAGAAAAACTTATTAGTATTCAATATATGAGAAATGATATCGAGTTTACTCGTGGTACTTTTAGAGTTCGTGGAGATGTTATTGAAATTTTCCCAGCATCTCGTAGTGAAAATTCGGTTCGTGTAGAAATGTTTGGAGATGAAATCGATCGTATTCGTGAGATTAATCCACTTACTGGTGAAGTATTAAGTGAACTAGAACATATAGCAATCTATCCTGCCAGTCACTTCGTAGCTGGTGATGAAAAAACTAAAGAAGCAATTAAGAGAATTAGAGCTGAACTGGAAGAAAGACTAAAAGTTCTTAATATGGAAAACAAACTTCTAGAAGCTCAACGTCTTGAACAACGTACTAACTACGACCTTGAAATGATGGAGGAGATGGGATTTTGTTCTGGAATAGAAAACTACTCTCTTCACCTTACACTTCGTGAACCTGGTAGCACACCCTATACATTACTAGACTACTTCCCTGATGATTGGTTACTCGTGGTAGATGAGTCTCACGTTACTCTTCCACAAGTTCGTGGTATGTTTAACGGAGATAGAGCTCGTAAACAAGTTCTTGTTGATTATGGATTCAGATTACCTACAGCTCTTGATAACCGACCATTAAACTTCGAAGAATTCGAGAAAAAATTAAATCAAGCTATTTTCGTATCAGCGACACCTGGCGATTTCGAATTAGAACATAGTACAAAAATTACTGAACAAATTATTCGTCCTACAGGATTATTAGATCCTATTATCGATATTCGCCCAGTAAGTGATCAAGTCTTCGATATAACCAAAGAAGCTGAGAAGATTATAGCTAAAGGAGAACGTGTTCTAATCACTACTCTTACGAAAAAGATGGCAGAGTCTCTTACTGCGTATCTGAAAGAAAATGGATTAAAAGTAGAATATCTACACTCTGATATAAAAACTTTAGAACGTACTGAAATAATTAGAAATCTACGTCTTGGTAAATTCGATATTCTAATAGGAATTAACCTACTTCGAGAAGGATTAGATATTCCTGAAGTATCTCTTGTGGCTATTCTAGATGCAGATAAAGAAGGATTTTTACGTGGAGATAAAGCACTTCTTCAAACGATTGGACGTGCCGCTCGTAATGCAAACGGTCGTGTAATCATGTACGCTGATAATATTACTCGAAGTATGAGAAAAGCAATAGATGAAACAAATCGACGTCGAGAAATTCAAATGGCTTATAATGAAGAACACGGAATTATTCCTCAAACAATTATCAAAGATATTCGTGACTCTATAAGTGCTAAGAAAGAAGTCGTTAAAGATGATGAAATTCTAGAACTTGAAGAAAGTGCAAATATCAACGATGATAATATCGAAGAACACTTAGCAGAATTAGAACAACAAATGTTCGCTGCAGCAGAAAAATTTGAGTTTGAACAAGCCGCGAAACTTCGTGACACCATCGCAGAACTTAAAGAAAAATATAAATTATAAAAAGGGCTGGCCTATTGGTCAACCCTTAAATTTTTTCTCTTATTGCTTTTGCTTGCCTTACTACATAATAATTTTCATTATATTGTAATAATAAGTCAATGTACTTATTAGCTTCTTCTTTATTTTCTTTTAGTACTTCATTACAAAGATAGAAATAATAATTAAATACTTTCGAACACTCTACTATATTATCATTTAATTCTTCTTTAAAATTATCAACCGGTTCTTTTAAAACTAGCACTTTATATATATTATCTAATTTATTATTATACATTTGAACAGCTTCTTGATTTTTATTAACTGTTTTCACTAATTGTTTTTCTAATTCTTCTAAATCAAATTCTTTTTCAGTAAAAATATTTAACATAAACCTAGAAAAGTGATACCATATTTCAGTTCCTCTTAAGGCACCTCTAATATAACCTGATTGAGTAAGTTTTACTTTTGCTAAATATTCTTCACTCTTATCAAAGTTACCGTAGATAAGCTCAACTAGTGCCATATAGTTGTAATATGTACTATTTCTAGTTAATTTTTTATTTTTATGTTGTTCATGCATAAAATCCATAAATCCAGCTAATTCTAAATTATTTAATAACTTTAATCCAATTACATTTTCAATTTTATATCCTTCCTTAGCAAAATAACCAACTATTATAAAGAAAAATATTGCGAATATAATAAAAGCTACTGTATCGCTATACCCTAGTTTCATTTGAGTTATAGCTAATGCAAAAAGAAACACAATATATACAAAGATAAATTTATATACTAGATTAATCTTTCTTTTACGCAAGGTTTTAAAATCATATTTATCTTCTAATTTTTTATTCAAACCTTACTTCCTCCTACTAATATCATTTTTTGTACATACTCTATTATAAATTCGATACTACAAAAATACAATATTAATATGTATTAAAATAATAAATTAACATTTTAAATTAGTTATAAAACTACTCTACTTTATATTTTTGTGGTATAATTATACGATATAATACTAGATTTAATATCTAGTGTGTTAGTAGCGTAGTAAATTATTATCACATAATTCTATGAACTGTAACAACAATTTTTAAAATAACAATATAAAAATTTTATTTAGGAGATTTTTTATGACAAAACAAAATATTGGAATTATTTATGGTGGGAAAAGTGCTGAACACTCAATTTCACTATTAACAGCAAAATCAATTATTAACGCAATTGATAAAGAAAAATACAACGTATTCCCTATCTTTATCTCATTAGAAGGAAACTGGGCTCGTGGTGAACAAATTACATCAGAAATAGCTGATCAACACGACCTTATCTTCTCAAACTTTGATAATGACATCAGTGGATTATTATTTGAAGATGGACGTAAATTCGATATCGTCTTCCCTGTTCTTCACGGACCAAATGGTGAAGATGGAACAATCCAAGGTTTACTAGAAATTATGGATATAGCTTATGTTGGTAACAACGTACTTTCAAGTGCTGCTGGTATGGACAAAGTAGTTATGAAACAGTTATTCGCTGCTTACGACCTTCCACAACTTCCATATGTTCACTTTATCGAGTATACATGGAAAAATAAAAAAGATGCTATTATCGCTGAAATCAATGAAAAACTTAAATACCCTGTTTTCGTTAAACCTGCAAACTTAGGTTCATCAGTTGGTATCAGCCGTTGTAATGATGAAGCTGAATTAGTTAAAGGTATTGAAGAAGCTCTTAAATTCGATAAAAAAATCGTTGTTGAACAAGGTGCTGTTGGAGCTAAAGAAATCGAAGTTGCAGTACTTGGTTACAATGAAGTAAAAACTACAGATCCAGGTGAAATCGTAAATATTTCTTCAACAGAATTCTACGATTATGAAACTAAATATACTGATGGACAATCACGTATGGATATTCCTGCACCAGTAGATACAACTCTATATCCTAAATTTAGAGAAATGGCAGCTACTGCTTTCCGTGCAATCAGTGGATCTGGTCTTGTA
Source organism: Gemella haemolysans (assembly GCF_012273215.1). Classification (NCBI taxonomy): domain Bacteria; kingdom Bacillati; phylum Bacillota; class Bacilli; order Caryophanales; family Gemellaceae; genus Gemella; species Gemella haemolysans. The sequence goes on from NZ_CP050965.1 coordinate 896,501, forward strand.
CGCGCTGACTTCTTCTACACTAAAGAAGGAGAAATCTTCATTAACGAAGTAAACACAATGCCTGGTTTCACACCATTCTCAATGTTCCCTTCTCTATGGGCAAACATGAATGTAAGTTATTCTGAAATCATCGAAGAATTATTCAAGCTAGCTATAGAGCGTTATGAAGATCGTAAAGACTTATTAACTGAAGAATAGGATAAGACATGAAATATTTAGTTAAAGATTTAGAAAAAATATTAAATGCAAAAAAAGTAAATATCACTAGCGATACAGAAATTACAGGTATCGCAATCGATAGTAGAAAAGTAAAACAAGGGGATCTATTTATCCCCTTCTTAGGTGAAAATGTAGATGGTCACAACTATATAGAAAGTGCTTTTGAAAAAGGTGCTGCAGCGAGCTTATCTCTAAAAGATGACTTCGTTTCTAGCAATAACATTATCTATGTTAATGATAGCTACGAAGCTATTCAAACTTTAGCAAAACACTACTTAGACAGCTTAAATGCTAAAACTATCGCTATCACAGGTAGTAACGGTAAAACTACTACAAAAGATATAATTACAAGTGTATTATCAACAAAATATAAAGTTCACAAAACACAAGGTAACTTTAACAACGAACTTGGTGTACCATTAACTATTCTTGCTGCACCAGAAGATAGTGAAATACTAGTACTTGAAATGGGAGCTGATGGATTCGGTCAACTTGATTTCTTATCTAAGTTGGTTGAACCAAATTATACAGTAATTACAAATATCGGTGAAAGTCATATAGAATTCTTCAAATCTCGTGAAGGTATTGCTAAGGCTAAATTCGAAATCACTAACGGAATGAAAAAAGATGGATACTTCGTTTATAACGGAGATGAAGTTCTTCTAAAATCATTAGTAGATTCATCAGATTTCAATACTACTTCATGTGGTGAAAATAACTATAACGATATTATTTTGGAAAACTACACTATTACTCGTGATAGAATTGATTTTAAACTTAACATCAGCGATGAACAATACTTCACTAAATTAAAAGGAAAACATAATTTATTTAACATTATGTTCGCAACAGCTATCGCTAGTAAAATTGGATTAACTAATGAAGAAATTCGTAAAGCTATCGAAAATACTGTAGAAATCACTGGTATGCGTCTGCAAAGTATTCCTTACAAAGAAGATTCACTTATTATTAACGATGCATATAACGCCAGCCCTACTTCTATGAAAGCTGGAGTAGATGTCGTTAGTAGTTTTGATGACTTCGATTTTAAAACATTAGTATTAGGAAGCATGTTCGAACTTGGACCAAATGAAGTTAACTACCACGCTGAAGTTGGTGAATACATCTCTAACAAAACTAACGATATAAATTTAGTAATCAGCGTAGGAGAACTTGCCGAAAACATTACTAAACAAATTAAAAATGACAAAATAAAAACACTACACTTCCCTACTACAGCAGAAGTAAGTGAATATTTAAAAAATAACAAACATAAAAACGAAGTTATCCTATTAAAAGCAAGTCGATCAATGAAATTAGAGACGATTATTGAGGAGATAACGAAGTAACAAAATATTAGAGGGCGTTTACGTTTATTGAGATTAACGTGAACCCCTTTTTTTATACCCTCTTCTATTCGGTAAAGTTTATGTAAACAAAAAATAAGATTATAGATCAAATAACACTCAATGTTATCTCATCAATAATCTTATTATACAATCATAAAATTTACCTATTTCTCAAACTGCATAACGTTCTCTATCTTTTACATTTCTGTTTAGTAGAATTCAAAATTTACATATCTCTCAAACTCAGAGCACAAGTTTATAATGCTATTATTGTTTAGTAGAATTCAAAATTTACATATCTCTCAAACTGATGTTAACATAGACTATTTACACAAACTGTTTAGTAGAATTCAAAATTTACATATCTCTCAAACATAAATTTGTTAGTAGAATTCAAAATTTAGTTTAGTAGAATTCAAAATTTACATATCTCTCAAACTGATGAAACAAACGCTTATATTGGAACAGCGTTTAGTAGAATTCAAAATTTACATATCTCTCAAACGGTTACTGGTGAAGGTATTGTTTATAGCGGTTTAGTAGAATTCAAAATTTACATATCTCTCAAACTGGTCCATGAATCAAATTATTTAAACGATGTTTAGTAGAATTCAAAATTTACATATCTCTCAAACAAAAACAACGGCAAATTAAACTCCTTTTTGGTTTAGTAGAATTCAAAATTTACATATCTCTCAAACTCTCTTCAATGCCTTCAGTCGCAACTTTAAGTTTAGTAGAATTCAAAATTTACATATCTCTCAAACTTGATTCCCATGTAGAAAAGCAAATAATCAGTTTAGTAGAATTCAAAATTTACATATCTCTCAAACGAATTTGTCTATATTAGTAAAGATATAGAGTTTAGTAGAATTCAAAATTTACATATCTCTCAAACACATTTAATTCTATCTACTGCATAACTAAGTTTAGTAGAATTCAAAATTTACATATCTCTCAAACCTCAAATTGAGATTCGGAGTTGAAATTTTGAATTTAGGTATAAAAAAATGGACCGACACCGATCCAGCCAAAAGGCAATTTAGATAAAATCTTTATTTGAACTTGAATGTAAATTTTGAATCTACCTATATTATACAAGTATTTTTTCAAAATTGCAACATTATATTTCACAATTATCTCTGTCAAAAATATAAACCTTTTCTATGTAATTATCATCAGATATATTATTAAATTGTTGGTATTCTATATTTATAATACTAATTTTATTGACACAAGCTTCCTTATATATTTCTTTTATCTCTTCATCTGTGAAAACGTTATGAAGACCAACTATAAAGATAATATTTATTCCACATGATTGTACAAGTACTTTCAAAAATTTAATGAATTTTTCTACAATATCATCATCTTCTACATGAATTCGAAAATCACCTAATTTCAATAGAGAATTTATATCTATTTCTTCACCTTGTTCTACTTCAAATGAACTATTAAAAATTAATTTTTCAAAATATGCTTTTATATGTGTTGTTAATTCATTATACTCTACAGTATCGTCTATAATTTGTTTTAAAAGTGAATTATAAATCTTCGTTAAAATCTTTTTACTATTAATTTCTATATTAAAAATATCAGTAATTATATAACTACACTTTTCAAATGATATCTCTTTATTCTCATATGAATATATATAATTACCTTCATTTCCTTTGTGTTGACTTATTAACTCCTTTATATTTTCCCTATAATATTTTTTATTTTCAAATACCAATGTATAAATAGTGTTCTCTTCAATCTCAATTTTTCTTTGCCAGTTTTTGTTAACTATCTTCATAATTCCAGTAACCTTTCATCGTTATCAACATATTCCGTTTGACTCTCTCCAACCAGAAACTCCATTTTAGAGAATTGTTTTTCTGTAACTTGTAAAACTTGTACAATACCTTCTTCAGGACATATTTTTCTTATACTCTTCACTACTAAATCAGCACTACCTTGATTCATAGCTAGTTTTACATAGACAGATTCTTGCATCATAATAAAACCATTTTTTAATAATGTTTTTCTAAATTTTCTATAGTTCTTTCTTTGTAGTGATGTTTCTGTAGGAAGATCAAACATAACTAATACTCTCATAAATCTATAACTCATAACTATACATTTTTATATACTCTAAATCATTTTCTTTTAAGGCTGTGAACAGACTTCTAACATATAGTTTTATTGCATTAGCTACTGTTTGTTCTTTATCATCAATCTTAATAGCAGTATTTAGAATATTGACTAGTATATTTTTATGCTCTTTAGTAAATTCGTTACCTTCTAAACTATACACAACCTCATCTACTAATATTCTGAAAGGTTCCATAAAATCACTGGCTAAATTAAATTTATTATATGGATTTCTGTGACATAGTCCAAGTTGAGTGAAGTATCCACACGAGACAATTTCTCTATTGAATGCAGAAAGAATTATTGAATAACCATAATCCAATGCAGCATTTATAAAACATTCTTTATTTCTACTAAAATCCATACCAAACATAGCATTAAAATAAACTTTGGCTGCATGTCCCTCTCTATTACTGTTATCATTCCACTCGAGTTCTGTAAGATATTGTTCTAATAACTTATATTCTTCTTTACCTAATTTCTTTAGCAACAACATTTGATTATTAATTTTTTCATATACTATTCTTGTCCATATTCGTTCTTTACTTTCGGTAGTCCATTCTAACTGATTTTTATATTTTAAACTTGTGTCATGACTACCATAATATGGTATTAATTCCGAACTTGGATTTCTTTTTTCGTCACAAAATATCACTTTTATTTTATTTTTCATGAGTTCATTTAAAAGCACGGCGGTAATTGATACCGCTGTGCTTTCAATAATGATCATGTATATTTCACTAAGACTAACTTTCCTAATCTCCGCTTCTTTTCTTACTGTTAGAAAATTTAAACTATAATCTAGTTTTGCCCTATCCCTAACAATTATTGTTCTCCATGTCATTTTCTTTATCCCCTATTATTGTTATTTCTTTTTCATAGAATCCTGCAACGGATTGTTCTATTATTGAGAATTGTGATAGATTACTTAAGTTAAAACTAATTTTTCCTCTTGCTGCCGTAATATTAATACTCTTCAAATCAAAAATAGATTTTTTATTAGTTAGTAAATTCAACACTTCTAGTAATACTTTGGCTTGTTCTTCTAAACTTATACTACTAAAATTATTTCGAATTTCTTCACTATTTAACTCATTAAATTTATTTGGTTTTTTCTTAATAAAAATTCCTGAATTCATTTTTTCAACTAGTAAATTATATAACTCAGTATTTTTCTCTTTAGTAATACTTTCCCAAAGTTCCCCATCTTTATTTTCTTTTTTCCAATTTTGATATTTTGATAGAGTTTTTATGTATCTCTCACTTTCAGTATCTAAAGTAACTTGTACTGCTCCATCATATACAAAACTATCATTCGTCTTGCCACCTATAAAATTAAAGAAATTATTTATTTTGACTAAATCCCCTATACACAACTTCCTATACTTTAATTTAAAATCTTTAACTTCTTCACCAGATTTAATATTAATTTGAGTTTTACCAAATTCTAATAATGTACTATCATCTTTTATGTTTTGAGAAACATAAATAGGTATTGGAATAATTCTAGTTATTTTTTCTTCACCTTTTTTATTAACTAAAGTATATTCAAAAATTGAATAGTATGCAATTTTAACTTTTGTGAATCCACCATATTTTGTAACATCATTTACTACAGGATCAGACGTTTTCAAAGGATAATACACACCTTCTTTAGCCTTAGCAGCTACCTTAGCTTTATATACAGTAGCATCAAACAATCCACCTTTTTGTTCTGATGTTCTTCTTGTTACTAGAATATTGTTATTGTTCATAACCTTTTCTACTTGATGAACTGTTTTATTCAATTCCCAAGCAACGTTATTAGAATTAGATACATTTTCATAAAAGACATTATTCAATGAGTATTTTCTTCCATCTTTCTTATCTTTAATGAAGTTAAAGACATTTCGTGTGAATTTTGTATCATAAACATTACCTACTACAACGTTTAAATATGCGTCTTTGGCATGATGATAATCATTAATTTCACGAACCTTGATTAACTGTTCAGTATTATCTGATTTTCTATTACCTTCTTTAATTTTTCCGAAATTTTGTCTAAAGCTAGATACATTTTCTGCTTTAGAATAACAAATTGAAGTTTTTGGATTTAATTCTCCTAATATTCCGGCTACTGCTTTAACTGATTGAGATGTTTCTACTAATTGTCGAGCAATAAATCCTGTTAACTCTTCATCAGAAAATTCTTCAGTTCTTACTAATCTATTATATTTCTCATCAGTAATTAGACCTTTTTCTTTCAGGAATTTCCAGAATCTTCTATTACTAGGTGTTTGAATATCACTTCCTAATGGATATCTGTCTGTTTTAGCTGCGTTATATTCTCTTTTTACTAATACAGTATTTGTAAAACTGTCATCCTTCACTTTACTTTGTGGATATATGTGATCTATATCATAGGCTGTAGTATTTAACTGCGTAATATCAATCGTTTCCCCACTATACATACATCTTCCTAATTGTGTATAGTATAGATATAATTTTTTAGCTTTTAGTTTAGATGGTTCTACTGAACTCAATCTTTCATTCAGCTTATCAAAGTTCAATGAACCTATCTCTTTTTCTAAATCTTTTACATCTTTTTTTACTGCTTTATAGAATAATTCTAATTGTTTCTTACGAGAATCTGTTGGTTTTTTCTTATCTTGATTAGATCTAGTTGTCTCTACGAAAATTTTCGCTGGAGCACATCCTATAATTTTCTTAAGTTCTTCTACTATTCTTACGGTTTGCCAAATCGAACGTTTAACAGATGGCGATACATATAAATCATCTAAAATTTCAGGTGTAATTTCTGTTACTTCTTTTTGTAACTCTTTATTGTAGTCAATTATCTGTTGTGAATAATCGAATCTATCTGCCAATAACTCCATGAATAGTATGTTATTTTGACGCATTGCTCCAATTATATTTAAACATTCTCCCGTTTCCTCATTATAAAGTTTTTTACTTACTAATTCTGTCAACAGTTTTCTAGAGAATCTTCCCCAATCTTTATATACTAACCTAGACATTTTTGCTATTTCTTCTTTTGAATATATATCCCCATATACAGCTTCTATCTTAGCTTTTATTAATTTTCTAGATTCTCCGTATAATGTAATCCAAAGAATTATATTTTCTACGTGTTCAGTATTAAATTTATCTCCTAGGATTTTTTTGAAATCCCTATATGATTTCAGATCATTTTTTACAGTAATATCAATTCCAGTAATTTCACCCTTACCGTCTATATATCCTTCTGCTTTTAATAAGTTTTTAATACTTGTTTTTGTAACTTTCTTACCTTGTTCTTTGAAAAGTTTTTCAATAATAACATTTCTAGCTTCTAAACTTATTCTATTACCATCATATTTTAATGCATTCAGCTCATTTAGTAAGGCAAACTCAGAATATAATAATGAACTCTTCGGAAGGACATCTTCACCTTTAAGATATGTACATTTATTAGTTAAATTGGTAATAAACTTCTCTGCACTTGCACTTTCATCAATTACTTTCTCATAATTCCAAGGAGTTACTGGTGTATTCTCATACCCTTTATTTCTTACAGACCAAGCAAATCCATCTACTTTAGCTTTTTTACTAGAATTTAGTGGACCAACATAGTACGGTATTCTGAATTCTAATAATTGAATTACTTTTTCTATTATACTATATCCACTATCATCTTTTTCATTTAAGAACTTATGATATTTAGCCGCATTATCTAAAATTTTTACCAATTCTTCTTTATGGATTTGATACGGTACTACAGAATTATCTTTTGTTCTTTGAAGTGGTAAGAATAGTTCTAATTCTAAATCTCTTAAAATTTCTTCTTTAGCTGAGCTTTCTTCTAGCTTAGCTAATTCTTTTACTAAGAATTTTTTAAAGTCTTCATAATTACATCCTTTTCCTTCTTCACTTTTACGAATATAATTTACATAGTTAGTTCCTTTATCTTTATCCTCTTTAAATATAGCTGAATAAAGCTCAACTTTTTTATCTTCCGATAATTTTGAATCATTTTTTACAAGAGTTTTTAATTTAGTTAAGTCCTCTCTATGTTTGTGATAAAGCTCTACTTTAGATTCTGATAATGTCTTCCCTTCTTTTTTAATATCAGAAAGAATAATACTATCATAAACTAACTTAGCTAGATCTAGTAATTCTATATAATTTGATAGAACTTGTTCATAATCATGTCGAACTTCTTCATAAATCTTCTCTTTAAAAGAAACTGATTTTACAGAAGCATCTAATTCTTTATATTCATCAATAGCAAATAGTTTATCTAACGATGTTTTCCCTCCAAAAATAAGTCTAAACGCTTCTAATAATTGCTTTTCTTTTGGATATATTTTCTTAAGATCATTTACTTTATCAGTCAAAGTTTTCTTCTCTAATGCAATCTCTGTAATTTTATTAATATTTTCTTCCGTTATTTCAATACTTATATGTAATATATCTAGATTAAGTAATTCTTTAATTAAATTATTAAGATTACCTTCTTTAAAACTTTGCCCTTGAAGTAAAAAATGCCCTCTATTTTTTAAAATGTGATGTATTGCTAAAAATACTTTTCTTATATCAGGGTTTTCCTCAGTCATAAGTTTTGTTCTTAAATGATAAATTGTTGGATATTCTTTATAATAATCTTTATCTGTATAATCTTTATCATTAAAAATCGCATACGGTACTTGATGAGTTTTATCCTCATAATGATATTGACTTTCTTTTAACCTTAAGAAAAAATTAGCATCAATTTTGGCTATTTCTTGAGTAAATAATTCTTCTAATAAGTTTAAACGCCATTTTCTTCTAGCTAATCTTCTTCTCCCAGAACGATATCCTCGGCGTTCTTCTGCAGTAGTAGCTTCTTCAAATAATCTAACTCCCCATAATCTTTTTTTATTTTTTCTAATAATTTTATATTCATTATCAGTGGCAGCCCAACCCACACTTGCTGTTCCAATATCTAAACCGAGATACCATGTTTTATTAGTCATATTTCCTATTCCTCCTCAAAACTTAAAATAATATTTCATAAAAACATTTTCATCTTTTATTTTATCATATTTACAATAAATATCAAAAGGCAATTAATATTATTTTCAAAATTAAATTTACAAGATAAAGAAATTAATAAATACTTTGTTGCTTTAAAAAAAATACATTCCACATGATTTAGCTAATAAAACAAAAAAAACAACTCAAAACGATATTAATTCTGAGTTGCTTCATGATTATGATTTTATTTAATTATGTTAGTTGTAGAATCCTGATACATCATCACTTAAATCAATTAGGATGTTTTTCATTTGTGAATAGTGTTCTAGTATTACTTTGTGAGTTTCACGTCCAATTCCTGATTTTTTGTATCCTCCAAATGGTGCGTGTTCTGGAATTTGGTTATAAGTATTAACCCACATTCTTCCTGTTTCTACTCTACGAGCTATATTTAATGCACGTGTAATGTTTGTAGAGAATACTGCCCCTGCTAGTCCATACTCACTATCGTTAGCTTGAGCAATTACTTCTTCATCTGTTTTGAATTTAATGATTACTGAAACCGGTCCAAATACTTCTTCTTGAGAGATACGGCAACCATTGTTTACTCCAGAGATTAATGTTGGTTTAACGAATGCCCCTTTATCACATCCATTTTCTGTGTAACGCTCACCACCAACGATTACTTCCCCGCCTTCTTTTTTAGCTATTCCGATGTAATTAACAATTTTTTCTGCTTGTTTTTCATCTATTTGACTACCCATTTGTGTATTTGGATCTAGTGGATCACCAATTTTAATTTTCTCAAATTTTTCTTTAACTTTTGCTACAAAATCATCGTAGATTCCTTCTTGTACGAAAATTCTTGAACCTGCACAACAGACTTGACCTTGGTTGAATAAAATACCTAATTGTACGCCGTCAAGTGCTTTTTCTATATTAGCATCATCTAAGATAATATTCGCAGATTTACCACCTAATTCTAATGTAGCTGGAATTAGTTTTTCTGCAGCTGCTACCGCAATTTTTTTACCTACTTCTGTAGATCCTGTAAATGCTAGTTTATTTAATCCTTGATGATTTTTTAGGAATTCCCCTGATTTACTTCCACGTCCTGTAATTACATTTAATACACCTTTCGGTAATACATCTTGAATTAATTCTACGAATGTAAGTAAGCTAAGCGATGTAATGCTTGATGGTTTTAGTACGATTGTGTTACCTGCTGCTAAAGCTGGTGCAATTTTCCAAGCTGCCATTAAGAATGGGAAGTTCCAAGGAATAATTTGTCCTACTACTCCAATAGGTTCTCTTAAAACTAAGCTTAGGAATTTTTCATCTAAAACTGTTGCTTGTCCTTCATCAGCTAAAATACATCCTGCAAAGTATCTAAAATGTCTAGCACTGAATGGAACGTCTACATTAAGTGTTTCACGAATTGGTTTACCATTATCTAAAGATTCTACCGTAGCTAATAATTCTGTATTAGTATCAATAATATCTGCAATTTTGTTTAGTAAAGCTGCACGTTCAGATACTGTTGTATATTTCCATGTTTTAAATGCTTCTTGTGCAGCTTCTACAGCTCTATTTACATCTCCCTCTGTTGCATCTGGGAAGTTTGCTAAGTATTCAGAATTAGCTGGATTATATGATTTTAATACTAATTTATCCTCAGCATCTACCCACTCCCCATTGATAAACATTTTAAAATTTTCTTTTTTTAATTTAGTCATATTTTTTCTCCTTTGTTTTTTATTGTAATCTTATACTACCACCGAAAGAGTACGTTTACAAAGTATCTGTTTATACTTAATTTAACACTGTTTAAATAAAGTATTATTTGGAAACATTGAAACAATAATTAATCATATATATACAAGTTGAAACCATTATTTCATAGGGAATTCTTTGATATATAGTAAGCTCTTTAGAGTTAATATTTTATTATATAAATCAATATTAAGTTTATAATTATTAGTAAAATTTAATATTAAATATTTAATATTTTTGTGTTAAATTATCTCTTTATTACTAGCATTAAAAGTGATAGAATTAATTATAAAGGGGGGATAATTATGAATAAGAAAGTTTTTATTATCTTCTTTATTATCTTCTTAAGTACCTTTATGATTATTATTTCAATCATAAATACTCATGGAGAAGACTATAAGGAATCAAATGTTAATGGAATACTAATTAAAGGCGATAAAACTAAATATAAGGTTAGATTCCTTAAAAAAATTGATGGTGATACGATTTTAGTACAATTCAACAATAAAGAATTAAAAGTTAGATATCTATTAGTTGATACTCCTGAAACAGTTAAACCAGGAGTTGAAGTTCAAAAATATGGAACTGAAGCTAGTGAATTAAACGGAAAGTTATTGTCAAACGCTAAAAACGTTGAAATTGAATTCGATGTTTTTCAAAAAGAGGATAAGTATCATAGAGCATTATGCTACGTATACGCCGATGGAAAAAGTGTTCAGGAAGAATTACTATTAGCTGGTTTAGCAGAAATTAAATATGTTAAACCACCCGATACAAGATACCTGAAAGAATATAAAAAAGCACAGAACAAGGCTAAAAGCAATAAGCGTAATCTCTGGTCTAGTGCATAGACTTAAGAATTAATATAATTACATAGTAACAACAAAAAAGCAACTCAACAATTAGATCTTTTAAAAGTCTATTGCTAAGTTGCTTTTATTTTATATTATTTTAATTTACTATTTTTGTATGAAAATGTAAAGTAAATTATCATACCTACGATTACCCAAACGATGAAGATAATCCACGTTGTTAATGTAACACTGTATAGTAGTGCTCCAAATAAAACGATAGAGATAATTGGTAATACAGGCATACCAGGTACTCTAAATCCACGTTTTAAGTCTGGGAATTTTTTGTAGAATACGATAGTTGTGTAACTTACTAATGCGAATGCAATAATTGAAGCTACGTTAGCTAGATCAGCTAAGTTTCCTAAAGGTAAGAATCCTGCTAAAACTGCTGTTAAAATTCCTAATCCCCAAGTTACAGTACTTGGTACTTTGTTTGCATTAACTTTAGTTAATCCTTTTGGTAATAATCCGTCACGAGCAATTGTATAAGTGATACGAATACCTGCATACATGAATGATAAGATACCAGCCATAAGACCGATTACCGCACCAAGAGATACAACTCCTGCTACTTTGTTTTGTCCAACTTCTTCTAACACGAACGCTAATGCATCACCAGTTCCTAGTCTGTTGTACTCTACAACTCCTGTTAATACTAAACACACAAGAATATAGAATGCTGTACAAACTACCATCGTGATAATAATTGCTTTAGGTAATGCTTTTTCCGGATTAATCGTTTCTTCTGCTGAAGTTGAAATTGCATCAAATCCTAAGTATGCAAAGAATACAGTTGTTGCAGCTAACATCACCCCAGAAAATCCTGTTGGAGCAAAGTTATTTGTCCAGTTTGTTGGTTCTACGTAAAATGCACCAACAACGATGAATAAAATTACAATACCTACTTTTGCAGCTACCATCAGGTTATTTACTAGTTTACTACTAGAAGTTCCTTTTGATAGGATGAAAGTAATTAATAATACAATAATAATCGCAGGAATATTACCATATCCACCTACTGCCGGTAGTGTATAATATTCTTTTGGAATTTCTACACCCAAACCTGCTAATAGACGTGAAAAGTAACTTGACCATCCATTCGCTACAGTTGCTGCAGTAAGAACGTATCCACCTATTAAAACCCAACCTATCGCATAAGCTACGATTTCACCAACTGATACATATAAATATGTATATGTACTACCACTTGATGGAATAGTTGAAGCCAACTCTGCATAACAAAGTGCAGCTAAACAACAAGCTAATCCTGCAATAAGGAATGAGAACACAACCGCAGGTCCTGCTTCTGCTGAAGCTTTCCCTGTTAAAACTAAAATTCCTGAACCAATAATCGCCCCAATTCCGAATAGAACTAAATCTAAAGTTTTCATCGTGGGATTCAACGTTTTATTTCTTGATTCAGCTAAAATAGAATCAATAGATTTTTTTCTAAAAACGCTCATAATTTCCTCCTAATATTAAATAAATATTCTCCCCTATTAATAATATTTATTAATTATATCACAGTTACAGATTATTTACTACTAAATACTTTACTTATGTAAGTAAAGAAAAAAGTAAACAATAAATATCCTAATAAAATAATATATTATTAAATATAACTAATCTAACAAAAGGAAGTGGATAACATATTATAAATATACATACCACTTCCTCTACAATATAATTTTTCTATATTTTGTTTTTAATATTATATTACAAAGCTTGCTCTACTGGAGTATACTCATATCCTAAATCATCTGCAACTGCTTTGAATGTTACTTTCCCGTTAGCTACGTTAACACCTGGTACTAATTCTGGGAATTTAACAACTGCTTCTTTAACTCCTAGTTTAGCAATTAGTTTAACATATTTAGCTGTTGCGTTACATAATGCATATGTTGCTGTTTCAGCTACTGCTCCAGGTATATTTGCTACTGAATAGTGTAATACTCCTTCTTCAACGAATATTGGATTATCATGACTTGTTGGACGACCTTCTGTATATTCCGTTGTACCACCTTGGTCGATAGCCACGTCCACAATAACACCACCATCAGGCATATCTTTAATCATTTCTTTAGTAACTAGTTTTGGTGCTTTAGCTCCTGGAATTAATACTGTACTAACTACTAAATCAGCAGTTTTAATTGCATTAGCAATATTTAATTTATTAGAGTAAACTGTTTCTACTTTACCACCAAAAATGTGTGATAATTCAGTTAATCGATCTAAGTTAACATCTAACATTGTTACACGTGCTCCTAATCCTGAAGCTGCTGTAGCTGCTGCAGTTCCTGCTACCCCTGCACCAATAACTACAACATGACCTGGTTGAACTCCTGGAACACCTTGTAATAATTTACCTTTACCACCTTGTACTTTGGATAAGAATCTTGTACCCTCTTGAATAGCCATTCTTCCCGCAATTTCACTCATAGGTCTTAATAATGGTAAAGTACGACCTACTTTTACAGTTTCGAAAGCAATACCGATAGTCCCTGATTCTACCATTGCTTTAGTTAATTCTGGATCTGCTGCTAAGTGTAAGTAAGTATAGATAATTAAACCTTTTCTGAAGTATTTATATTCTGATGGAATTGGTTCTTTTACTTTATAGATTAAATCTGATTTATTCCATACATCTTCTGCTTTATCTAATAAAACAGCTCCTACTTTTTCATACTCCGAATCTGAAATACCCGAAGCTAATCCAGCTCCTTTTTCTACATAAACAGTGTGCCCATCTAGTACTAATTCATGTACTACTCCCGGAATTGCAGACACTCTACTTTCGTTGTTTTTAATTTCTGTTGGTACTCCGATAATCATTTCCCTTACCTCCTAATTTTTTCTGTACTTATATATTAACACATATACCAAATTAATGAAAGCGTTTTTCTGGTGAAAGTAATGATGAAAATATTTTCCCTATTTTATTATAATTATATAAAAATAAAAACCTATAGAATAGCTATTCTTAATTTTATATTAACACTATTTTTATGAAAATAAGCATTAATTATTTTTAGAAAAGAAATCTGAAAAACAGCTGTTATATTTTCTAAGTAATTCTGTTTTAAGAGTATAACGAGATTAATTTTATTTTTAAAATTTTTAATTTATACAAAATTATTTACTAAAAGTATATACTTTTATTGAAAGCTAAAATATTTATACAAAATTAATTTTTGCTTTTCAGTTTGTTATATTTTACATTATTTAATGAAAAATATCAATTCTTGATAATACAATATACTATTATGTGATATAACTAAACTATTTATTTTTGTTAAATATTTGATATTAAAAAATATAATTAAAATTATTTCTGATATTATTTTTCTTCTTTTTATGATAGAATAATAATAGTGAAAAGAGGTATTCTCTTTTACCTAATATTCTAAAATTATTTTAAAGCTAAAAACAAATTAGTTTTTGGCTTTTTTTATTTTTCTTAGATTTTGCGCAGAAATAAAAACAATCCCCTTAAACGTTAGTTTAAAGGGCTTTGTCTTATTAACGGCTGTAGTACTCAACGATAAGTTGTTCGTTGATTTCTGGGTGTAATTCACTTCTTTCTGGAAGTCTTACTAATGATCCTTCTAATTTGTCAGCATCAAAAGTTAAGTACTCAGGTACAAAATTAGTGATTTCAACAGCTTCTTTAATGATTTCAAGGTTTCTAGATTTTTCTCTTACTGAAACTACTTGACCTGGTTTAACAGCGTAAGAAGCGATATCTACTTTTTTACCATCTACAAGAACGTGACCGTGGTTAACTAATTGTCTAGCTTGACGGTTAGTTCTAGCTAATCCTAAGCTGTATACTACAGAATCTAAACGTGTAGCAAGTAATGCCATGAAGTTTTCCCCGTGAAGACCTTGTAATTTACCAGCTTTATCGAATAATTTACGGAATTGTTTTTCGTTCATTCCGTGTAGGTAACGAAGTTTTTGTTTTTCTTGTAATTGTAAACCATACTCAGATAGTTTTTTTCTTAAGTTAGGACCGTGTTGTCCTGGTGCGTAAGGACGTTTAGCTAACTCCTTACCAGTACCGCTTAGTGAGATTCCTAAACGACGAGATTTTTTCCAAGTTGAACCTGTAAAACGAGCCATTATGTGCTCCTCCTTTTATCTTTTTGTTTTTATTTTTGTGAAAACAAAAAGCACGATTATCGTTGTTGTATATGTTATAAAACTGGAACTTCGCCTAGCAGCATAGGCTACGAGTTGCCACATTAAATAATGTATAACATAGAGGCAATAACAATTAATCCACTGCTATCATTTTACACAGAGATTAGTTTACCATTATTTTTAATAATAGTCAACTATTTTGATGTTGTATTCTTATTTTTTTTTTAATAATAACGTAATACAAAATTCTATTCACATAGATTTAGGAATTTTTTAAATGTATCAATTTCATAATCAACTTCTGGATGCCACTGTAATCCAATTAAGTTTCCTTTTTCAATTGCTTCTACAGTTCCATCGTCAGAAACTGCTGTTACTTTAAATCCTTCTGCAACTCTATTTATTGCTTGATGATGAATTGAATTAACCTCTGCTTTATCTCCATATAAACTATGTACAAATGAATTTTCTTCTATATCTATATTGTGACGAACCAAATTCTCTTTACTAGTATGATCATCTATATGCTGTTTTAAACAACCACCATGATAAATATTTAAACTTTGTAATCCACTACAGATTCCAAGTATTGGCTTATTATTCTTTTCGAAAAGCTCAATAAGTTTAAAGTCTAATTCATCCTCATATGGATCTTCAGGATATTCTAAACCTTCTAGAGGTTCTTCGCCGTAAAACTTAGGATTAATATCCCGATCTCTACCAGCAATAATTAGGCCACTACACATGGCTACAATTTCCTCAATTCCGTTTTGAGAACAAACTGGGAATAATATAAATCCAGCTTTTTCTGCTACTTCTGAAAAATAACCATTGATGTATAGACGTCTTTTTGCTATACCAGCATCTGATTGGTAATCGACACTTCTTGTTGAAATTGCAATTATTTTCATATGCAATGACCTCCTTTTTTAAATTTTATGACTATTATTATATAAATATTATAGAAAATTGTCAAGAACAGGATTTTCATGAAAATATATGAAAACTTTAAGTATATTAATAAGTTTAAATATTAAATATAATTTTTGTATCAATTTTAATTTTATAAGCTATCTTGTTTAAATATTATTAAGGATTAGTACTATTTAATTTATCTCCACTTGGTAATAGTGAACTTTTAAAATTACCATTATATCTATATATTAAATTCAGAGTATTAATCTAATGTTAAACTTCATACATTCTATTGTAAATATACTGAAAGATATGTATAATAGTAATGTGTTAAATATTAAGGAGGAATAATTGAATGAATTATTTATTGACTGTTAAATATCCTAAACAAGAAGTTATAGAGGGTGGCAAAGAGTCGGTTACCAATGTGAAAGAAAATCATGAGGATTTAACTTCAGAGGAACTTTTAGAAAAATATCAAGAGTTTCAACGCGTAGGATATGATGTCAAAGTTAACTTTGTTACTTCTGATGTATATGATGAATTCGATGTTTTTAAATTAGCAGAAATCTTAGATCTTAATGCGATTGACTATAGCGCAAAACTTAAATTTATAAATCGCTCAAATAAAGGATCTCATGATTATATCAGTAGTCTAGCAAAATTATTTGATAGATATACTTTTGATTATGATATTTCAATTAAGCTGAAGATTAACGAAAAATCAGAAATTGACTTTAAAAATGAAGATACATGGTTTGGAGAAACTCCAATTTATCAAATAAATCCAAAAATTAACGTAAAGGATGCTAAATTATTTAAAAATTTGTATGATGAGTTAAATGAAATAGCTCAAGTTAGCGCAGAAATAAAACCAAAAAAATTAGAAGAAAAAATACTATTATTATCTTTAGATAATTATCCAGAAGGAACTGAAGTTATTTTCACACTAAAAGATTCTGAGATTTATGAATAAAATATGTTAAATTAGAAACTGAGATTACAACTAAATTATAGGTAGCCTCAGTTTCTTTATTTTTTACTAACTTAATTTTGGACTTTTTACATCTCATTTGACAAAGAACAAAAAAAGACAACAGAGAAAGTTCTCTGTTGCCTTGACGTACTTTGGTATAAGACCAATATTAACGTTTTGAGAATTGAGGAGCACGTCTCGCACCACGAAGACCGTATTTTTTACGTTCTTTCATACGAGGGTCACGAGTTAGTAATCCTGCTGGTTTTAAGTCTTTACGGTATTCTGGGTTTACTTCTAGTAAAGCACGTGCAATTCCGTGACGGATTGCTTGAGCTTGTCCTGTGTATCCTCCACCGTTAACGTTAACTAAAACGTCATAGTTACCTGTAGTAGATGTAACTTCTAAAGGTTGCATTAAGTCTAATACTAATGATTCTAATGGTAAGTATTCACGCATTTCTCTGTTGTTGATAACAACTTTCCCTGTTCCAGGTACTAATCTTACACGTGCTACTGAGCTTTTACGGCGTCCTGTACCGCGATATTCTACTTGTGCCATTTAATTATTTCCTCCTATATTATCCACGTAATTCGTATTTTTCTGGTTTTTGTGCTGCGTGTGGGTGTTCAGCTCCACGGTAAACGTGAAGTTTCATTCCTTGAGCTCTACCTAAAGTATTTTTTGGTAACATACCTTTGATAGATAGTTCTAAAAGTTCTTCTGGATATTTTTCTACCATTAATCCAGCAGTTCTTTCTTTTAACCCACCTGGGTGCATTGTGTGACGACGGTAAATTTTATCAGTTAATTTTTTACCAGTTAACACAATTTTCTCAGCGTTGATAATGATTACATTATCCCCAGTATCGATGTGTGGTGTATAAGTAGGTTTGTGTTTCCCTCTTAAAATTGAAGCTACCTCTGATGATAAGCGACCTAAAGTTTGTCCTTCAGCATCGATTACATACCATTTTTTTTCTACAGTTGATGGCTTTGCCATATATGTTTGACGCATGTCTTTTTTCCTCCTAGATGTTGTTTTTAATCTGTCATAACGACTAAGTTTTCCGGGGCTTACTCGTGAAGATATATAAACAATATCATAAGTAATAATACCTTATTTACTGTTAAATGTCAAGATATTTTCTTTACTTTTATTTATATTTCTTCTCTTATTTTTTCCAGCTGGAAAATCAAAATTAAGGGCTAATCTAAAATTAGATATTCTCAATTTATTTCGCCCTTAATTTATGTAAATTTAAAACTTTTTATTTGATTGTTTCTAATGCAGCTTTTACTCTAGATGCTACTCTTTCTTTACCTAGTAATTCTAAGCTTGTGTTTAATTCTGGACCATGCATTGATCCTGTTGAAGCTATACGGATTGGCATGAATAAGTTTTTACCTTTTACTCCAGTATCTTTTTGAATAGCTTTGATTAAAGCTTTGATGTTATCAGCAGTAAATTCTTCTACTTCTTCAACTTTTGTTAAGAAATCTTCGAATACTGTTGCTGTTGTTTCTTGTCTTAGAATTTCTAATTCTTCTTCATCAAATTTAACTTCTTCAACGAAGAATTGCTTTGTTAATTCTACGATTTCAGCACCATAACTCATTTGTGGTTGATATAATGAAATTAATTTTTCAAACCAAGCTTTATTATCTTCTACTTCTTCAGCAGTTGCAACACCTTCTTTTACGAAGAATGGTAATGATAAGTCTACGATTCTTTCTAAAGGTTGTGCTTTGATATATTGGTTATTGATCCAAGTTAGTTTGTTATTATCGAAGAATGCTGGTGATTTACTTAAGCGTTTTTCATCAAAGATTTTAACAAATTCTTCTTTAGTGAAAATTTCTTGTTCACCTTCTGGAGACCATCCTAATAATGTAATGAAGTTGAATAATGCTTCTGGAAGGTATCCTAATTCATCATATTGTTCGATGAATTGAATGATTGTTTCATCACGTTTAGATAATTTTTTCTTGTTTTCATTTACGATTAGAGTCATGTGACCAAATCTTGGTGGTTCAAATCCTAATGCTTCATATACAACAAGTTGTTTTGGTGTATTTGATACGTGGTCATCTCCACGAAGTACATGTGAAATTTGCATTAAGTGGTCATCAATTGCTACAGCAAAGTTATAAGTAGCTACTCCATCATTTTTTACGATTACGAAATCACCGAAGTCGTGTCCTTCAAATGATAATTCACCTTTAACCATATCATCAAATTTATAAGTTCTGTCTTGTGGAACACGAATACGGATAGATGGTTTTCTACCTTCTTTTTCAAATGCTTCTTGTTCTTCTTTAGTAAGATGAGCATGTTTTCCACTATAGCGTGGTGGTAATCCATTAGCAATTTGCTCTTCTCTTTCCGCTTCTAATTCTTCAGCAGTCATGTAACATTTATATGCTTTATCTTCAGCAATAAGTTGATCTGCATATTTTTGATAGATATCGATTCTTTCTGATTGACGGTAAGGACCGAACTCTTTTTCTTTTCCAATACCTTCATCATAGTCTAGACCTAGCCAATCCATATATTTAAGTTGGCTTCTTTCACCTTCTTCTTTATTACGTTTGAAGTCAGTATCCTCAATTCTTAGTACGAAGTCTCCACCGTAATGTTTTGCAAAAAGGTAATTAAATAATGCTGTTCTTGCATTTCCGATATGTAAATTTCCTGTTGGAGATGGTGCATATCTTACTCTTACTTTTGTCATAGTTATCTCCTTTTATCACTATTAATTATATTTATAATACTAAATTATTATATCACAAACTATATTCATATTTCAATGAAAGTTCAACAATTCACTAATAAAAGCCTTATCAATTGCTATATTTATGTTTCAATCACAAAAATTAATTAAATTTCTTATGCTCAGAAATTCATGAGAAACTAAACTTAATTCCAATTAAATAATACTTCTTCGTTTTTATATTGTTATTATTTAATAAAATTTAATAAATAAAACTAAGCAGTCTTTCAAAACTACTTAGTTTTTCTTTTTTATTTAAAGGGCTGATATAAAAGTCCTAAATTTTAACAAAGTGTATATGGGAACCCATAGACGCAGTGGTTTATTGATATCTAATAAACTGTGCGGGGATGACTCGACAAAATTAATTTCTTTGAAATCACGATTATTGAGTCATTCCCTCTTTAACTTCTACTGGACGTTTAAGATTTTTCACTATTAAATCAACCATTCTTTCAGCGCCATTCGGTTTTAAATGCACTTTATCTGGTTCAAATAAAGTAGTATTACCATTTGCTACCGAATACCAATCGATTATCGTTATATTAGAGTATTTTTCTTTTGCTTTTGTTAACTCTGAATTTACGGTTTTTTCCCAAGCTCTTGGTACTTTAACATTAACGAAGTAAATATCAGCTTTATCAAAAATCTTCACTAATTCATCAAGTTGGCTTTCAGTGAATGGTCCATTAGTTCCTAGTTGGAATATTATCGCTGAATTCTCATTGTTATATTGAACGTAATTTTTAGCTTCATCTACGGCCATATATAATTGTCGACCGATTTTACCATCGATAACAGCTCCTGGATATAACTCTTTAAATTTCTCTCCTATATCAACTGTCAGAGAATCTCCCATTACAACTACAGAACTATATTTCTTATTTGAATTATTTTTATCATTTTTATTTTCTTTGGTATCTTTATTCTCGTCAGTTGATTTATTTTGATTATTATCACTATTATTATTTTGATTATTTACAAATTGAGTTTCTTTATTGTTTTCCATTTCTTTTACAAATGCTGTTGAAAGGAATGGAACACCTTTCCCAAATATTCCCATCACAAATAGTAATGATACAACACCTATAATACTAGCGTATACTTTTCTTGCTTTTTTAGGACGTTTTACTATTTTTTTGTAAACTAGGTTAACGTAGTTTATAAATCCTAGTTTTCGCATTGGTGTCTCAACAAATACGTAGCTTATAATAGCTACAGCAAACGTAAGGATAATTCGTAGTATTACATATAAAATATTAGGATTACCAATTTCTGACACTGGTGTAGTCAACACTAATATTGGAAAATGCCATAAGTATAAACTATAAGAAATCTTACCAATAAATACAATTGGTTTGAATGATAATAGTTTTGACATTATAGTATGCTGTTTTCCACTACTAATAATAATTACTAACCCTAAAATAGCTACAAGTAGGAATCCTCCTCGATATAGCCAAGTATTATACTCTGAAGTATAAATCATGATTGTTATTAAGATAGCTATTGAAACAAACGATACTAAACTATAACGTATATTTTCTTTAGTCGTTACTCTCGTATTAAGTTTATCTATAGGATATAAAATCGCACCTACCACACCTACAAGTAATGAAAATGCTCTTGTGTCAGTTCCAAAATAAATTCTACTTATATTATTTATATCGAATAATAAAATATGCGTTATTAAAGATATAAGTACTAATCCTATAACAACATATAAAAAGGTCTTATTTAATTTATATGTTCCATCTTTGGCTTTCTTTTTCCCATTAAATATTAAAAATAATAACGGGAAAACCATGTAAAATTGTTCTTCAATTGCTAATGACCATAAATGTTTAAATGGACTTTGAGATCCAAAACTATCAAAGTAATCTAATTTATGGAATATATACCACCAGTTACTTGAATATATATAACCAAATATTGCATCAAGATGACTTTTACGTAGTAGTACATCATTGAATAGCACCATAACTATTAATCCTACAGTTATCATAAAATACACTGCTGGCAATAGACGTCTGGCCCTTCTTAAATAAAAATTATATAAATTTAGAGAACCTGTCTTTTTATATTCTTTAATAATCAATGAACTTATTAAATAACCTGATAAAACAAAGAATAGATCAACACCTAAGAAACCACCTGGTAGGTAATTTACATCGACGTGATAAATAATAACTGCTAATACTGCCAATGCCCTCAAGCTATCTATACTCGGAAGGTATTTTGATTTGTTATTACTCATTTCTACCTCCTCTAATCTTTAAACATCGCTAGTGCAACACGACCTCGTTCTTTGTCTACGTCAATAACATAAACATCAACAATTTGTCCTACACTCAACACGTCTAATGGGTTTTTAATATAATTTTTACTAATTTTTGAAATATGAACCATAGCATCTTTCTTAAGACCGATATCTATAAAAGCTCCAAACTGTGTAATATTTCTAACAGTTCCTGCTAATTTCACACCAATTTGCAGGTCATCTATTGTCAGAATATCTGATTTTAACAATGGTTTAGCAAATGATTCACGTTCATCACGTAATGGCTGTTTTAAATCTTTAATTATATCTTCTAGTGTTTCTAATCCTACACCGATTTTTTCAGCCAGTTCTTTCTTGTCTACAGCTTCCACAGTAGTTGCAAACTCTTCAGTTCCAACTTCCTTTGTAGATAATTTCAATTCTTTTAATAAATTTTCTGCAGCTTTATAACTCTCAGGATGGATACCTGTAGCATCAAAGATATTTTTACTATCCGATATTCTAAAGAATCCTACACATTGCTCATATGTTTTCTTACCTAATCTTGGTACTTTAGCAATTTCTTTAATAGTTTCTATTTTTCCATTTTCTTGGCGATAAGCCACAATATTCTTAGCTATTTGCTTATTAACACCTGAAACATATGATAATAAAGATACTGAGGCAGTATTAACATTTACCCCTACTTTATTTACCGCTGTTTCTACTACGAAAGTAAGCTCTTTTTCTAAAAACTTAGGTGTTATATCGTGTTGATATTGTCCAACACCAATAGACTTAGGATCAATTTTTACAAGTTCACTAAGCGGATCTTGAATACGGCGTGCAATAGATACTGCGCTTCTTTCTTCTACATTAAAATCAGGGAATTCTTCACGAGCTACTTCACTAGCAGAGTAAACACTCGCCCCCGCTTCATTTACTATAACATAATCTTTTTTTAATCCCGCTTCTTTTAAATTTTCTACAACAAATTTTTCAGTTTCACGAGATGCTGTCCCATTACCAATAGCAATCAGATTGATATTATGTTTATTAATAAATTTAATTAGATCTTTTTTAGATTTCTCTTGTTTGTCTACTGATGCTGGTTTATGTGGATAGATAACCATCTTATCTATAAAATTACCATATTCATCAACAATCGCCATCTTACAACCAGTTCTGAACGCTGGATCTATCCCTAGTACTTTTTTATTTTTTAGTGGACTTTGCATTAAAAGCTGTTTTAAGTTTTCTGAGAAAATAACTACAGAATCTTCTTCTGCTTTCTTCGTTAAGTCACTTCGAATTTCTCTTTCAATAGACGGATAGATTAAACGTTTCATACTATCCGCAATACATTCTAATAGTAATTCATTTATTGCTGTTTGGCGATTTTTTGTTAGCCCTCTAAGAATATAATTATGTAATCTATCTTTATCGTTTTCTATACTTACACGAATTATTCCTTCTTTTTCTGCTCTATTTAAAGCAAGAATTCTATGAGAAGCAATTTTCGAAATTTGTTCACCGAATTCGTAGTAGTTTTTGTATGTAGAGTTTTCGTCTTTCTCTTCTCCACCTTTTTTCAGCACTGAAGTGATTTGACCGAATTTTCTAGTGTTTTCTAATACATACTCACGATATTTTGCACTATCAGAAATATTTTCAGCAATAATATCTAGTGCATAATTAATTGCTTCTTCAATACTATTTACTTCTTTTTCTGCATTTATATATTTAGCTGCTTCTTTATTTAAATCATCAATTGATTTTGGTAATTTTAATATGTAGTTAGCTAAATTTTCTAATCCTTTTTCTTTAGCTATCGTAGCTTTCGTACGTTTTTTCTCTTTAAACGGACGATACAAATCTTCTACCCTTTGTAGTTTTTCTTGAGCTAAAATATCTTTTTTCAACTCGTCAGTAAGTAGACCTTTTTCTGAAATTAATCTAATTACTTCTTCTTTTCTTTCTTCAAGAGATTTTAAGTAATTAAATTCATCTTGAATTTGTTTTATTGCAACTTCGTCTAATGAATTTGTTAATTCTTTTCTATACCTAGCGATAAAAGCAATTGTATTTCCTTCTTCTAACAGATTCAATACATTTACTATATATTTATCTTGTATTTTTAGCTTAGTTGCTAAATTTTTTGTAATTTTCTCGTACATTCTATAACTCCATCTTATTTTTATAATAAACTCTTGGAACACGTTTATTTATACAACAAAATATTTCATAACTTATTGTATTTTGATATTCAGCGAATTCGTCTACTGAGACTTTTTGTCCGCTATATTCTCCAAAGAATAGTACGTCGTCACCCACTTTTACATTTTTACTACAACGAACCATAAGTTGGTCCATACATACACGTCCGACAATCTCACACTCTTCAGATCCTACTCTAATTTTAAACCCTTGGGCTCTTCGTAGTAAACCATCTGCATATCCTATTGGCACTGTTGCGATATATTCATCTTGTTTAGCTTCATAACTAACACCATAACCAAGCTTTTGTCCTGCCTGAAATTTTTTCACATGTGTCACTTTACTAACTAAACTAGCTACAGGTTCTAGTTGCACCTTATCTAATTTCTCAATATTTCCGCTAGGATAACATCCATACATAGCAATACCAATTCTTGTAAGATTATACTGATCATCTCTATTGCTATACTTAACTGTACCAGCTGAATTTTCTATATGAATGTATTTTGGTTTATGTGTAAAGATTTTAAGACTTCTTTCGAAATTTTCTGTCTGATAATTGTCATAATTATCATCCTCTCCATCAGCATTTGAGTAGTGTGAGAAAATTCCTTCAAAATCAATTTTTTCCGAATCTAATAAGTTATCAATTTCTTTTAGTTCTTCTAAATCAGAAGTTCCAATTCTTCCCATACCAGTGTCTAGCTTAACATGAATTTTTAATTTTCCTTCAATTTGTTGCAAGTGTACTAAAGATTCTTCTAACCACTCTTTAGAAGGACAAGTTAAAGAGACATTATTTTCTACTGCATATTTAACATTTTGGGAATTTATAACTCCTAATACAAGAACCATGCTATCTTTAATAACATCTTTAAGTTCTAAAGCTTCTTCTAATGTTGCTGTTGCGAAATGTCTAACTCCATTTTGATATAGATGCTCTGCGATTACTTTCGAACCTAATCCATAAGAATCAGCTTTAACAACAGCTAACCCTATTTTTTCATTATTAAGACTATTTAGCTTATTATAATTATTAAGCAATGCATCCAAATTTACTCTTAATTGTGTTGGTCTATCATTAATCATTAATCTAATCCCCTTTCTCTAAAACAACAAACGCCACTACTGTTGTATCAGTATGGCTTATAGTCAGATGTGTCCTAAAGTCACCATATTCTATAAATGGTTTTCCATTTTCATCTTTTTTCACCTCAACATCATGAAAAGAAAATTCCTTAGAAATTCCTACTCCAAGTGCTTTAGAGGTTGCTTCTTTTACGGCAAATCGTCCCGCAAGAAACTCCATTTTCCTTCTATTATTTGTTATTTTATAAAATTCATTTAATTCATTTTCTGTATATAATTTTTCAAGTCGTTTTTTATCATCAACATACTTTTCGAAGCGATGAATATCCACGATATCACAACCGATTCCGTAAATCATTTTTTACCTCTTTATTATATAATCTTACAATATTATAACACTAATACGAATATTATGAAAGCTTTATATACTAGTTACTTAGCTTTATTATTTACTTAAATGAATAGAAAAATCATGATATCGTCATTAACTCATCCCGCAAAGTTTATTGAAAATCTTAAAAGCATCTATAAAACGAATTTAGATAATAATAAGCCACTGTATTTATAAGTTATCATGTAAAACTATTTAAAATTATATCTTTTTAATAGTACATATATAAAAAAATAAACGACTCAAAGATCAAAATTTTAAAAAATTCTTAACTTTAAGTCGTTAAATTATATATCCGTATATTAGATTAATTTTATATTAATCTCTATTATTACTGTTTAATAAGATAAAGATGAATCTTAATAGTTCCATTAAAGCAACCATCGCTGCTGCTACATATGTTAATGCTGCCGCAGTTAGAACTTTTCGACAGTGTCTGTGTTCTTGATCATCTACAATATTTAAATCAATTACTTGCTCTAAAGCACGCTTTGAAGCATCGAACTCTACAGGTAATGTCACTACTTGGAATAGTACTGCAAATAGCATAAAGCCTACTCCAACCCAAGCAACAGTATAACCAAATTGTCCGATTAATCCTGTTAATAAGAATCCTACCATAATAAGAATAGTTGATAAGTTTCCTCCAAGATTTGCTAAAGGTACTAGTGAGTGTCTCCATCTCATCGGTTTGTAGTCGGCTACTTTATCTTGAATAACGTGACCAATTTCGTGTGCAGCAATTGCAACTGATGCAACTGTAGGTTGATCATGTACAATTGGTGATAAAACTACAACATTATTAGTTGGATCATAGTGGTCTGATAATTCAACCTCACCTCTTACTACTCTAACACCTGTAATTCCATTTGCTTGCATTATTATTTCCGCAACTTCTTTTCCAGTTAATCCTGATTTTGTTCTTACTTTTTTATATCTTTCGTATGTTCTTTTTACTTTGAATTGTGCCCATAGTGGGATTAACATAATTAGTAAAAAGTAAAGTATATAACTTCCTGACATTCCATAATATCCTAATGGCATATAGATTACCTCCTAATTAGTAAATTATATAAGATGAATTATACCATGTTTTAAGTATATTTGCTAGTATTTTGACTAAATTTTACCATTAAATTTAAATGAAAATTTCATAAGTTATTTTTCAACAATAGTTTCATAATTTAACTAGCAAAAAGAGCGGGACTGACTCAAAAATCGTGATTCCGTAGAAATCGATTTTGTCGAGTCAGCCCCACTCTCTTAACACTTTATTAAGTTAATATATCGAAATTTGAATACCTAAAATATCCTTACTAGTTTCTTTGTCTTGCTAATAGTTTAATAGGAGTTCCTTCGAAATTGAATGAATCACGAATTCTATTTTCTAAAAATCTCTCATATGAGAAGTGCATAAGTTCTGGATAATTCACGAAGAACACGAATGTCGGTGGATTAATCGCAACTTGCGATGCATAGAAAATATTAAGTCTTTTACCTTTATCTTGTGGTGTTGGATTCATAGAAACAGCATCCACAACGATTTCGTTAAGTGTAGAACTTTGAATACGACGTTGTCTATTTTCATAAGATTCTTTAATTAATGGGAATATGTTAAATACACGTTGTTTTGTTTTTGCAGAAACATAAACGATTTTCGCATAATCTAGGTATGCAAAACTATCACGAATTTTTTCTTCAAATTCTTTCATAGTTTTATCATCTTTTTCAATTGCATCCCATTTGTTTACAACGATGATTACACCTTTTCCAGATTCGTGAGCATATCCAGCTACTTTCTTATCTTGTTCAATAATACCTTCTTCAGCATTAAGAACAACTAAGACGACATCTGAACGTTCAATAGCTTTAAGAGAACGTAGAACTGAATATTTTTCACAACTTTCATAAACCTTACCACGTTTTCTAATACCAGCTGTATCAATTACTACATATTCATCACCATTATGTTTGAAGTCAGTATCAATAGCATCACGTGTTGTACCAGCAATATCAGAGGCAATTACACGCTCTTCTCCTAGGATTGTGTTAATTAAACTAGATTTCCCTACGTTAGGTCGTCCTATTAGTGAGAACCTGATTTTATCATCTTCTTCCTCTTCTTCTAGAACTTTAAAGTTTTTACAAACTTCATCTAATAAATCACCGATACCTAAACCGTGTGATCCAGAAATTGGGAATGGATCTCCAAATCCTAATGAATAGAAATCATAAATCATATGATTCATATCAAAATTATCAATTTTATTTACTGCAAGAACTACTGGTTTATCAGTTTTATATAATAATTTTGCAACTTCTTCATCATCACTAGTAACACCATCGCGACCGTTTGTTAAGAATATAATTACATCGGCTTCATCGATTGCTAATTCAGCTTGCGCTCTGATTTGTTTTTGGAATGGAGTATCTTCTAACTCAATTCCCCCTGTATCAATCATGAAGAATGAATAGTTCAACCATTCTGCTTTTGAATAAATTCTATCTCGCGTAACACCTGCTACGTCTTCAACGATTGAAAGTCTATCACCAATAATTTTATTGAAAATTGTAGATTTACCTACATTAGGGCGTCCTATTATCGCAACTGTTGGTTTTGCCATGTTTTTCCCTCCATATCTTTAAATTTTTACTTTATCTTTATACCTAAAAAATAAAAGCAATAGACAAGCTATCTACTGCCTTTATTTCTCTATTTTTTAAAATTAAAGTTCGATGTCTTTAAATTTGTCACCTAAACTAAATGAAGTATCTTCATCTTTTAAGTAAGAAGTATCGTATTCTGCTTCTTCTTTAACTTCTTCTTTAACTGGTTTTTCTAAAAGTTCTTTGATTGATAGAGATAATCTTTCGCTTTCGAAATCAAATTCTAATACTTTTACAGTAACTTTGTCACCTTTTTTAAGAACGTCTTCTACGTTTGTTACTCTATCATGAGAAATTTGAGAAATGTGAACTAATCCTTCAACTTCTGGTAAAACTTCTACGAAAGCACCGAATGCAGTTGTGTTACGAACAACTCCTTCTAATACATCACCAGCTTTGATTGTAGCACGAGCTACTTCCCATTGAGTTGGTAATAATGTTTTTGCTGAAAGTGAAATTTTTTCATTTTCTTTATCTACAGCGATAACAGCAACTTTAACTGTATCCCCAACTGAAATTACGTCAGAAACTTTTTCTACACGAGCGTGAGAAATTTCTGAGATGTGAAGTAATCCGTCAACTTCACCAATGTTTACAAAAGCACCGAAGTCAGTAATACGACTAACTTTACCTTCAATAACATCACCTTCATTAATGTTTCCGTATACTTCAGCTAATTTTTTAGCTTTTTCTTCTTCTAAAATTACACGTCTGTTTAAGATAATTTTATTTTTAGATTTGTCCACTTCTTCAATTTTGAATGTGTACTCATTTCCTACAAATTTAGATAGGTCTTTTCTAAATTTAGTGTCGATATATGAACCTGGGATAAACGCACGTAATCCTTCTACGTCTGCTAATAATCCACCTTTAGTTTGTCCTGAAACTGTAGCTTGAATTAATTCTCCATTTTCAAATTTTTCAATGATTCCTGTCCAAGATAATTCCATTAATTTTTTATATTCAGCATTTTCTAAAATTTTGTATGATAAATAAATTACACCAGGTACGTCTTCTGATCTTTTTTCACGGTCAGCTCTGATTCCTGTTACTTGAGCTTCTACTTCATCGCCAACTGATAATACTTCTTCAATATTTTCGAATGGTTTTCTTGTAATTTGATTACGTAAAATTACGCAGTCGTATTGAGCTCCTGCTACATCAACGTATACTTTATCATTATCGATTTTAGATACTGTACCAGTTACTTTATCTCCTTTTTTCAGCATTTCTGAGCTATTTAATAATTCCTCAAATGAAGTTGTCATTACTTCTAATCCTCCTGTGCTTACAATACATACTATATTAATATTATACATCAAAAATATAGTTATGTCATTTATTTTATGTTAATTTTTTAATTCTTTTTTTATTTCATCGAGTAATTTTGATTCCTCTTTACTAAATTCATAGTTATCTAGTAAATCTGGACGTCTTAGATATGTTCTTCGTAGACTTTCTTTTTTTCTGTAAGTTTCTATGTTCTTATGATGTCCACTTGTTAGCACATCAGGAACTACCATCCCTTTGTAATCTTTTGGTCTTGTGTATTGTGGATATTCTAAAAGACCTGTTGAAAATGAATCATCTTTATGAGATTCTTCTTTTCCTAATACATCTGGTACTAGTCTAGCAATACTATCAACCATAGTCATCGCAGCAAATTCCCCACCAGTTAAAATGAAATCTCCAATTGAGAGTTCATCAGTTACAAGGGATTCTCTAATTCTCTCATCGTATCCTTCATAATGACCACAGATAAATATTAAATGCTCTTCTTCTGAAAGTTCCTCAGCTTTTTTCTGACTAAATCTTTCTCCTTGAGGACATAATAAGATGATACGTGTTTTATCTGTTTTATCTAAACTTTCTACAGCATTAAATATTGGTTCAGGTTTTAAAACCATACCTTGACCACCACCGAATGGATAATCATCTACTTGATTATGCTTATTCCCAGAGAATTTACGATAATCTACTATATTTATGTCTAATAACTTATTATCTTTTGCTTTTCCTAAAATCGAATGATTTAACGAATCAAACATATCAGGAAATAACGTCAGTATATCAATTTTCATTAGTCAATTAGTCCTTCCATAACTTCGATATCTATTTTCTTATTCTCAACATCTATTTTCTTCACTATATCCTCAATGTATGGTATCAAGATTTCTTTACCATTTTGAGATTTTATAACCCAAACATCATTAGCTCCTGGTGTTAAGATTTCAGAAATTTCACCTAAAGATTTTCCATTTTCATCAAAAACTTCACATCCGATGATCTCATGAAAGTAGAATTCATTTTCTTCCAACTCTCCAATATTATCTGAATCAATTTTAATTTGCAGATTTTTAAGTTTTTCAGCTTCTTCAATCGAGTCAATTCCAACAAACTTCACCAAAAGGTTGTTTTTATGTGTTCTATAGCTTTCTACAGTCACTTCTTTTACAACTTGATTACCACGTGTTATTAATAATTCAGTGCCTTTTTCAAAGCGTTGCTCTTCAAAATCTGTAGATGAAATTACTTTTACTTCTCCTTTCAATGAGTGCGTATTTACAATTTTTCCTACTTTTAAACGCATTTAATCCTCCTATGTAATTTTACACTATTTTTTAACTTTCATTCTAATTAAATATGATATATTTTCTATAATGATTATCGAAAGTGATAACCCAATTAATAATGTTGAAATTCTATTCCAATTTCTATATTCTATATTATTTACAAGTAAATGTCCAATTCCACCTGCTCCAACCATTCCAAGTATCGTAGAATTTTTAATATTTGATTCAAATCTATACAACACTATAGTAACAAATTCAGGGAAATATCCATTAAATATTATTTTTATATAACTAATGAAACTTCCAAGACCTAAACTCTTCGTCATTAAAAGTACATTAGTATTTATCCCTTCTAGAACTTCATTATACATTTTTGTCATTACACCAACTGTATAAATGTATAATGCGAAAAAGCTACTTATTGCCCCTGGTCCAAATCCTCTAAAGAATATTAAGGCTACTATTATTGGCGGGAATGTTCTTAGTATATTTATAAAAATTTTCATGCTTAGCGCTTTATATTTACCAAACAAATTAACAGAAGATAAGTACGATGTAAAAATCGCTGTTACTGCTGCAAATATCGTTGCACTAAAAGCTATTTCAATACTTACCATTAACTCGGTAAACATCTTTGGTACATATGCTAGATCAGGATTTATAATTCCATTCCCCAATACTTTTAACTGTTTTAATCCTATTAAAAATCTTTCTTGAGTAATAGTAATATATTTAGCGACATATAGAATGCTTCCAACTAGAACTATAGGTGTAACAACTCTAATAGTATTTTTTCTAAAGATGAATTTATCAAAAGTTAATTGTGAAGAATTACTATAATTTCTAAAAAAGTAACTCACTAAATCGATAAAAAATATTAAAATTACTAGAGTAAGTATAATTATTGAGACTCTATCATATCTCAAATGATTCAGCTCTTGCCACAATCTTTGACCTATCCCACCTGCTCCTACTAATCCTAGAACACTCGCTCCACGAATACTAGACTCCAATGTTAGAAAATAAACCGAAATTACTTGAGGTTTCAAATTAGAAAGAATTGCATTTTTATATATAATAAATTTTGAGCTTCCTAGTGACTCCATTGCCTCTAGCTGTTTAATCTCTACTTCTTCTGCATACTCCTTAAGCAATTTAGAAGCTGTAAGGAAATTAATTAAATAAATACTTACAAATCCACTAAACACACCTGTACTAAATAAACTAACAAGAATAGCCGCAATAATTAGAAAAGGTATTGTTCTAAAAATAGAAAATACAGCACTAAATATTTTAGGTATTATTTTCAATTTAAAAAGTACATTTGTCAATATCGGTAAAAATAATAACGCTGTAAATAAAGCTAATATTGATGAAAACAAAGCAATATTTATAGTTTCAATTATAGGTTGTTTTAGTTCTCCTAGAATTGTAAAATCAATAGGATACATACGACCTAATAAATTTTGTATTCTTTTAAATCCTACTGAAAAAGTCTTAGCATCATATTGAATGTTAGCAATCAAAAATATACATATTCCAAATATCCCCGCTAATATTTTATTTATATGTTTTTTAATTATAAAGTTCTTCAAATTCATCTTCAGTCACCATAGCAGAATCTTTATAAAATAAAACTTTTCCGTCTTTCAATCCTAAAATCTT
This sequence comes from Gemella haemolysans, assembly GCF_012273215.1. Lineage (NCBI taxonomy): Bacteria > Bacillati > Bacillota > Bacilli > Caryophanales > Gemellaceae > Gemella > Gemella haemolysans. The sequence goes on from NZ_CP050965.1 coordinate 929,498, forward strand.
TGTACTATATTTTTTTGCAAGATTTACATCGTGTAAGTTAATTAAAACAGTAATTCCATTTTCTTCATTCAACTTTTTAAATGTATCCATAATTAATGTAGTATTTTTTTCATCTAAACTACTTATAGGCTCGTCAGCTAACAATATTGTTGGATTTTGAGCAAGGGCTTTAGCTATTGCAACACGCTGTTTTTGCCCTCCTGATAAATACTTAGATTTTTTAAACGCTTCTTCTTCTAATCCAACCTGTTTTAAATATCCTACACCTTCAATATACTCTTTTTTTGTATATCCAAGTAATAAACCAAGAGCCGACTTATTTACTAAATAAGGAGTTAAAACATTTTCAACTGTATAAAGATTATCAAGAACATTGTAATCTTGGAAGATAAAAGCAATTTTTCTTCTAATAAGTTTCAACTTCTTTTTATTAAAATTTATTATATTCTCACCTGCAATATTAATTTCCCCAGATTTGGGTTTATTTAATAAATTCAAGCAACGAAGTAAAGTTGATTTACCTGCACCACTCTTACCAACTACAGCTATGAATTCCCCTTTTTCAACATTGAACGAAATATCATTCAAAATATTTTTTACTCCATAATTAAAAACTAAGTTTTTAACTTCTAACTTTTCACTTTTCACTCAATCACCTCGTTATCATATAATGAATTTTAAAATAAACTAATAAATACTTTAGCAAAATTTTATAACTACTATTATATCATTTAAAACGTTTTTTTTCAGTAATTTACTTTTAAAATTTATACGATAGATTTACCATTAATTTTTATTATAATTAATTATTGTAGTTTATAAAATAATTAACTCGCCTACCTTAAATAGACGAGTTAAATTATTATTTAATAAATGATGTAATTTCTTCTACAGATAAACTAGAATCACATACAACTTTAACTTCACCAGCTTCAGCAACTAATAAGCCTGGTACTGTTCTAACTGCATATTTTTCACGTAATAAATCTATTCCTGATGCATCAGAAAAATCTTCAGAGTTAATGAAGAATGCTTCTACGTTATTAGAAACAACTACTTCACTAATTTTTGGCATAAACCTTCTACAGAACGGGCATGATGATCTACCAATAAATAGTACAAATTTTTCTTTTGATTCAATCTTCTCAAATGCAGTTTTTGAATCAATTACTTTAAAGTTTGCTAAATCTTGTTCGAATGTTTTTTCCATGTTATTTTATCTCCTTGAGTTTATAGGTTTAATTTTACTCTTATTTTTAAAAAATTTCTATTTATTTGCTTACAAACTTTAAAACTCTATTTTATATAGAAAAAAAGAAGTAATGTAATTCTACACTACTTCTTTGCTAATTTCTAAAAATGGGGCGGCTGAGGGGAATCGAACCCCCGAATGTCGGAACCACAATCCGATGCGTTAACCACTTCGCCACAGCCGCCAAAATATTAAGTTTAAATAAAAAAATGCCTTGAGACAGAGTCGAACTGCCGACACATGGAGCTTCAATCCATTGCTCTACCAACTGAGCTATCAAGGCAAAAATGGCGGTCCCGACGGGAATCGAACCCGCGATCTCCTGCGTGACAGGCAGGCGTGATAACCGCTACACCACGGGACCTAACTCTTATTCTCAATGTATTTAATTCAAATGGTGACCCGTACGGGATTCGAACCCGTGTTACCGCCGTGAAAGGGCGGTGTCTTAACCACTTGACCAACGGGCCAATAAAAAAAACGGAGCAGGAGGGATTTGAACCCTCGCGCCGGTTTCCCGACCTACACCCTTAGCAGGGGCGCCTCTTCAGCCTCTTGAGTACTACTCCAACTCCACAGGCAGGACTCGAACCTGCGACCCTCTGATTAACAGTCAGATGCTACTACCAACTGAGCTACTGTGGATAAATATTTGTGTTCCTAACGAACAATATTTATTATACAAAAGTATTAACATAATGTCAATACTTTTGTATAACTTTTTTTATTTTTTCAATTACATATTTAAAACTCACTTATTATCCTTGATAAAATAGTATTTTTAAAATTCAATTTTGAATAAATTTTTTATAGAATTAATATTTTTTTGAAATTATTCGTATTATTTTACTTTATTCAAATCAATATTCATTTTTTCAGAGATTCTCACTATTGCTTTATATGCGTCATTATTTGGTTCTTCAAAACCAGTAATACTGAATAGATTTGTTAAAATCTGAATTGTTTCTTTATCATTTTGAATATCTAATAATGCCTGTTTTATTTTTTTCTGTGTTTCTTCATCTAAGTTATTAGATGCTACTACTGTTACTCCTGGTATTAGCTCACTTTTTGCAATCGGTATAACATCTTCTTTTAGTGTAGGAAATTCTTTTGTATATTTTCTAATTACATTTTCATAGCTAGCTACTGCATCTACATCTTTATTTAGTAATAATTGTAAGCTTTTATCATGACCTCCACTAAATTGATACTGTATGTCTTTATCTAAATCAATTCCAGCATCTTTCAACATTGCACCAGCATAAATGTAACCTGATGCAGATGAAGGATCAACAAAAGCAATTTTTTTCCCTTTCAAATCAGCTAAGCTTTTTATGTTAGAATCTTTTCTAACAAATACTTCTGCAAAATAACCAGGTTTTCCACTAGTACTTCTTCCTACTAATAAGTTTTTTGTATTACTTTGTTTATTAGAAAGCACCGCAGAAAATGGTGGTACTAATCCAAAATCAACACTTCCACTTCCTATACCTTCTATAACCCCAATATAACTACTAGCAGTGAATACCTCAACTTTCATCCCTAGTTTATCTCCTAGAGCTTTCGCAAATGGTGATAAATCATCTACCAGTTTTTCACTATTGCTGCTAGGTACTACACCAAGTTTTAACACTTTTTCTTCTTTAGTTGAACTCTTTTGAGAACAACCAATTAAAGAAAATACCAATAAGAAAGAAAAAATAGTTAATAATATTTTTTTCATTTTACTTACCTCATAATTATTTGTATAATTTTGTTTTATACAATTGAGTATAGCACAATACATTCAACAATAAAATGAAAACGCTCATTTTTGAAAAAATAATAAAAAATTGTCTCAAAATACGACTTTATGTCTATGTATTGAGACAATCATTTGATTAAATTAATTTTGATATTGTAATTCTATATTTCAAACTCTTCTTATTTTGTTTGTATTCTTTGACTACGAATCTTCCGTACTTCCTAATAGAAATAATATCTTGAATTGTACAATTTTTTTCACCATTTCTAACGATTACATGGTTTAACTTTATAAAATCTTGATCTAAGAACTCTTTCACCTTACTTCGAGACTTATTAGTAATTTTTGCTGCTATTGAATCTAATCTAAATGAAGAACTTACTATTTCAAAATCTTCATATTTTTTTTCTATAGCAACATCAGCTAACTCAACTCTCTCGAAATTTAAATTTACTCTACCAGCTTTCGTGAATTCCATCGTTATATAGTCGGCAATTTCTTCATCAACAAAAATATAAACTTCATTCTCAAGAACAACAATATCCCCAAATCTATTTATATTAATACCTAAGTTGTGAATTGCTCCTAAAATATTTCTATGCTCGATTTTGTTAAATTTATTATTATATTTAGCTTTCAAGCAGACAATATCATAATCTACATCATAATATTCATTTGAAATAATCTTTGCTTTCTTTTTCTCAGCATCATTATATCCACCAAAAAACTCTATTTTAAAATCACTATAATTATATGCAACTATTTGTTCTAAAACTATCTGTTCGAAATTAGTTAGAAACTTTGTAACAGTATTTCTATTTTCCACAAAACTTATACTCTGCAAAAGTTTTTCGGCTACTTCTTTTTGTTCTACTGACGCTTGCTGTAAAAAATTTAATTTTTTCATAATACTATACTGTTTTAAACAACAATGCTATTATAAGGTTTTGTATTACACTTAATACAATAAGCGCTACGACAGGTGAAATATCCAACATTCCAATAGGTGGTATGAACTTTCTAAAAAGTTTTAAATACGGTTCACAAATAGATTCTAGAAATTCTACTATAAAATTATTTTTGATTTGCGGTACCCATGATGTTAAAATATACGCTAGCATACTGTATTCATAAAAATTAAATAAATAAATTATGAATTTATACACCCAAAAATATTCTGTTATATTTAGCAAAATTAATACTCTCCTTCGTAAAAGTCTCCTGACACTTCAACTCCATTAGGAACACATAGGTAAATATCTTCACCTATAGTTTTTAATCTTGCTCCAAGAGCATAAATTCCACCTGAAATAAAGTCTAACAATCTATCTGAAGTTTCAACATCTAATTTACTTAGATTAATAATTACTACTTTATTACGTTTAATATCGTCAACTATATCTTTACTATCAGCAAAAACTAATGGTTCTGTTAAGATTACATTATTTGTTCTTCCTGATGGTTGACTTTGTAAATTTTGTTTACTTTGCACTGGATTCTCCTTTTTTACAACTCTTGGTTTCGGTTGTTCTTGTCTTACTTCTTCTCTTTCTACTACTTCATCTTCAAAATCATCTTCATTAACGAATAAATTATTAAATTTTTTCATCATACTCATATTCTTAAACCTCAACTTACTAATATTTAACTACAATATTATAGCATATTTCTAGCAATAATGAAAATGATTTACTAATATCTACCCTTTTTTTATATATTTAAAATTATATTAATATTTCAAAATACATTTCTAAAATTAATTTATACCATCATAATTATTAATTAACTTATTAAATTACATCCAGCCCAAACACCCATTTCTTAAGTTCAAAAACAAAAATGAACCTTAGAGTTATAAACTCTAAAGCTCATTTTATCAATTATCCATAAAATTTATCGTATCTATCTTTTAGAGAAATTAAAAGTTTAGAAATTAAAACTTTTAAAATTGAATAAACAGGTATTCCTAGGATGGCCCCAACCACACCCGAAATATTCACCCCTATCAAGATTACAAAAATAACCGTTAAAGGATGCATATTCATGCTTCGTCCCATTATGTTAGGAGAAATTATATTTCCTTCTAAAAACTGTACAACTCCCCAAACTACCAACATTTTAACTACCATAACCCAACTTGTTGATGCCGCAACTAACATGGCAGGTGTAATAGCGATAACAGGTCCTAAATAAGGAACTATACTTAAAAATGCAGCAATAGTAGCTAGTGAAAATGCGTAGTGTAACCCTATTACATTATACCCTATAAATAACATTACTCCTATGCATAATGACACTAACATTTGTCCTTGAATATAAGATCCAACTTTTTCATCAATTTCATCAATTGTTTCTGCAACTGGTTTTTCTAATTTTTTAGGTAATAGACTTATTACAAACTTATTGAATTTAGATGCATCTTTTAATAAGAAAAATAGAACAAATGGCATAGTTACCAACACCGAAGCAGTTGAAGAAATAGATGAAACTATCCCCTGAGCAACCGATGTTACAATCGTAATCAATCTTGCACTAATTTTTGAAGCATTTAAGTTCGTATTAACATACTCTACAACTACTTGGACATAAGCATTATCAGAATATTCTTCTAAATATCCTTTTACGATTTCAATATATCTAGGCATTGCGGTAATCAAGTTTTGTGTTTGTTCAACAATTATAGGTACTACTCCAATAATAACAATTAGTATCGTAATTATACCAACTAAAATCGCAAGTAGACTCGCAGAAAATCTTGAAATTTTCTTAGAAAAGAAATTCACAAGTGGATTTAACATGTAATAAAACACATATGCTACAATTATCGGAGTAATTATACTAGAAATTATAGTATTAATTGGAGTAAATATATATGAAATTTCTGTATATAAATAAATAGCGATTCCTAATAAAATAACTATTAATAGTATATATATTATGAATTTACCTCCAATAAACGCTAACAACTTATCTTCTCGAGATTTTTCTAATCTTGATTCTTTATTATTTTTTTCTAATTCTTTATCCATACAATTTCCTTTCTACTGAATTACTTAACTATAGTTAAAGATAATTCATAAATTGTAATAATAGTCATATAAGCAATATACCCTAATGCAAGAGCAACTAGACTTACAAAAACTTTAATTTCCCTAGTACTGTTTTTTTTGAAAAATTTTCCAAAATCAATTCTTAACATAGAGAAATTCGCTAATAATATCATAAAAAACAAAACTGATAATTTGAAAATACTCATAAGTAATCCTCTATACATAATATGTTATTTAAACATATCAAGCCAACCTTTTTTCTTAAATACCCAAAGCATTCCAAATGCTATACCAAACATTATAGCAACCACTAAAAAGTATCCATATTGCCATTCTAGCTCAGGCATGTTTTTAAAATTCATACCGTACAACCCTACTATGAAGGTTAAAGGAAGGAAAATCGTAGATATAACCGTTAGGGTCATCATAATATTGTTTGATTTCAATGAGTTATAAGTCATGAAGTTTTCACGGATATCACTAGCTAACTCACGATTTGCTTCTATAATCTCCGTTTGTTGAACAAGGTCATCATATATATCGTGGAAATATTTTCTGTCATTATCAGTCATTTCGACACGACGAGAAACTAAAAATCTATGTAGTACTTCTCGCATAGGTCTTAATCCACGACGAAGTTTTAATAAGTCTCCTCTTAATTCAAAAACCTCATCCATAATCTTACTTCCAGATTTATAAAAATCAGATTCTTCAATTTCATCCAAACGATTCTCGATTTTCGAGATAATCGGAATATATCCTTCAACTATTTCTGAAACCAGCATATGCATTACATGTAATGGCGAATATTCTGCGCCACGTTGAAGAATTTTTGGTACTATTTTATTAACATAACGTATATGTGAGAGGTGGAACGTTACGATATAATTTTTCCCAACGAACATGTTAAGTGTTTCATAATCATCATCTATATTTTTTAAAACATGAGACACTAAGAATATTTGTTGTCTTGAAATTTCAATTTTTGGTCTTTGTAAAAGTGTTAAACAGTCTTCTATTAAAAGTTCGTGAAACTTAAAGAATGTTGTTAATAGATTAATTTCACTACGTGTTGGCGTATCAAAATCAACCCAAAACCACGCTATATCTTGATCTTTTAGTCTTTCTAAACTAATATCAGTAAGAATGTTTCCTTTTTTATCTACTGCCATAGTTTTTAACATTAGATTTCACCTCTCTCGTTATCTTCACAATTACAATAATACCACACTTATAAAAAATAGTAAATTTATTATTTTAAATTAGTAGAAATATAATGCATCACAATTCCAGCAGCAATAGAAACATTCAAACTTTCTGCTTTACCTGGCATCGATATTTTAAGCAAGTTATTTACTTTATCTAAAATTTCTTCACTTACTCCAGAACCCTCATTTCCGAATATAACAGCAACATTTCCTACAATATTATCTAACTGTTCTATATATTTATCTGCTTTTAAACTTGTTGCGAAAATACTAAAATCTTTCATATGTTCCAGTAAATCTACTAAATCCACATTATCAAAACAATCTATATGGAAGTTACTACCTTGTGTACTTCTAATAACTTTTTGTCCATATAAGCTAGTTGTACCCTTACCTAAAATAATACAATCAAAAGCAAATGCATCAGCAGTTCTAATAATTGTACCTAGATTTCCAGGATCTTGAACCCTATCTAGAATAAGAACTTTCTTATATTTTTTAATATCTAGTTTCTTTTCTTCTATATTACATACCGCTATAATTCCTTGTGTAGTTATAGTATCAGATAAATGTCTCATTACACTATCGGCAACTTTAGTAATTTCTCCTTGAAAAGCTTCAATTAATTTATACTCATCAAAGCTCTCAGAAATAAAAATTTCTTCAACTACATTCGCTTGCATAGCTTCTTCTACTAAATGTTTTCCTTCTATCAAATATTTTCCATATTTTTTTATATTTTTATTCTCTTTTAATTTTTGTATATCTTTAATTTTCTTATTACTAACTGATGTTATCATTTTTTCTCCAATAAATTTATTTTGTACTTTTAGCTTTCATAATAATTATAAACAATATTGAAGAAATATTCAAATTATGATATAATTCACTTACAGATATTATAATAAAAAGGAGTTCATTATGTCATCATTCTTACTATCAACAATAGTTATAGTGGTCGTTTTAGGTGCAGTTGGACTTTTTAATTACTTCAGATTAAAAGGTGCTGTAACAAAACTTCCTTATGAAGAATTCAGAAAAAATCTAAGAAAAGTTCAATTAATTGATGTTAGAGAAAAAGAAGATTTCAAATACGCTCACATTAACGGTGCTCGTAACATGCCATCTTCTCAATTTAATTTCCTTTATACATCTTTAAGAAAAGACCAACCTATTTATCTTTGTGATAAAAACGGAACATTAGCTCCTCGTGCTGCCCTAACTCTTAAAAAGCACGGATATACAAATGTATATATGCTAAAAAACGGTCTACAAGATTGGAAAGAAAACCTAAAAACTAAAAAATAATTTTTAAGTACTTAATTTAATCTTAATAAAGATTGTTAAGTACTTTTTTTATTTTTAAGAAATTTTAGTAAACCCTATAAAATAATGTACTGATAATTATTTATTGAACACTACTATAATTTATGGTATTATATGCTTAATCAATCCAAATGGAGGTCAATTTATGACTAAATATTACTATGATCCTAATATGAACCGTGGATACATCCCAGGAAGATATGTTAATAAAGTTGTATATCTTCTAATTATATTTTTCTTAGGACATTTTGGAATTCAATATTTTTATGTTGGTAAAAATTTTAAAGGAATACTATGCCTATTATTTTGTTGGACATTCATCCCATCGATAATAGCTGTTTTTTCTTTTATAATTACACTGTTTAGACCAACTAATGAACACGGTGATATTTTTATCCATTATTAATTAGATAATAAATTCAATCGCTACGTAAATACTAAAAAAACAAAACTCAAGGCTATCACATCCGTAATAACCTTGAGTTTTTATTACCATCTCCAAATTTCTTATTAAGCTACTTCAGCTTCTTTTTCTTCAGCATCAGCGATAGCTTTTGCTTCTTCTTCTAATTTATCAATATGCATATATTTATTTAAGTATCCTTTAAGAAGAACTAATATTACACCTAGAACAATAACTACTCCTCCAATATAAGTAAATACTTGAGTATAGTTTAATTGAACTGTTAATTTAGCTAAGTATCCAGAAATAATATTTGCTAATGAGAATGTTAGATACCAGATACCCATTGCTAATGATGCATATTTTGCTGGAGCAAGTTTATTGAACATTGCCATTCCGATTGGAGATAAGAATAGTTCCCCAACTGTTAATAATACATATGTTAAAAGAACATACATGATGTTAATTTTCATTCCACTTTCTATATCACCATTGATTGTATTTAGACCTAATACCATTACGACGAAAGCTAATCCTGAAATAATCATTCCTAGCCCCATTTTTGTACCAGTATCTAAATCTCCACGTTTAGTTTTACTCAATTTGATCCAAAATGCTCCAAATACTGGTGCTAATACTGCACATAACAGACCATTAAATGATACTAACCATGGTGTTGGTACTGTCCAACCAAAAATATTTCTATCTACAGCTTTTTGAGTTAAAATTGCAAATGAAGTTTGAGTTTGGAACCAAGCTGCCCAGAATAAAGTTGAGAATACAAACATTACTGCCATAGCTTTCATTCTATCCATATCAATTTTTGTTAATGGATGGTTAACTGATTTTTTAGCAGTTTTACTTGCTGTTGGATATTTACCTTTATCTTTTAACCAAGTAGGTGCAAAGAATGCGAATACTGCAAATTGTAAGAATGCTAGAGCAGCAGCAGCTAAGAATCCAACACGATATCCATAAGAAACAATTTTTCCGTCATTAGCAACATTTGCAAACCAGCTATCTGTAATTAATCCAAATACTATTGGTCCAAATAAACTACCAATGTTAATCGCCATATAGAAGACACTATATGCTGCATCTTTCATTGTAACTTGGTCACGCTCATAAAGAGCACCAACTATAGCACTGATATTCCCTTTACCAATACCCGCTGCAACTAATAAAAGAATTAAACTTGAAATTACTGTCCATAATTCACTAGTTGAAAAGTATAATGCAATATAACCTATACAACTAAACAATGTCCCTAAGATGATAGATTTTTGAAGACCTAGATATTTATCGGCTAACCAACCACCAATAAGAGCCATCATATATCCTGCAGCGGCATAGTAACCGTATAAAGTTACCGCAAATCCTTTTTCAAGACCTAATCCACCTTCCGAAGTCCCTGTTGTGAAGAACAGAATCATGAACCCGATGATACCATAAGCATAAAAGTTTTGTATAACAGTTGTTAAATTTACTAAATGAAGACCTTTGGGATGTTTCATTTTTTCTTTTTTTTCCATAACATTTTCCTCCTTAATTTATCCTCGTTATGTATTTACAATTACATTATATACTAAGCTTTTATAAAAATCAATTTATTTCTGAAATGTTGCGTTAGCGCCAATTTTACACCATAAATATATTTTCCTATTTTTAAAATTTTATGTACTATAACAGCAAAATTATACATGATTATTTTACTTTTATTCTTTTATTATTTTATAATACGTAAAGTTGATTTCAAATGATAAATTATATCGATTACATTAAAAAAATGTTAAAAAAATTTATATACAATAATATCTTAGTTTCAACAAATATATATTTTAAAATAGATATTTTTCATAAATAAAAAGACAGTCTTTAGACTGCCTTTTTACTGTTATAATAAGGCTCTTTGTCAAATTCGGGGCATGGAGAAAAATAGGAAATGAAATCTAGGCAGCATTTTGCTGCTTAGATTTTTTCTTGTTTTCTTTAAGTTTGACATTATTTTTATACTCAGAAACAAATAATCTAGACATAATTAAAATGCGTAATCTGAAATTACTAAAGCTAGAATATCCATAAGATACTCTCTTTAGTAGTTTTATTTTATTATTAAATCCTTCTAATGGACCATTAGAATACTTATATTTAACAGCATTAAGCATATACTCTTTGTGCTTTTTCATAGTATTTATAGCTTTAGATACACCTTTAGATAATCCTCTAGTATCCATATCTATATACTTCTCTAATTCTACAGAATCTTTAGCCTTAATAGCTTCTCTTATCTCATGCACTCTCTCATAGCTAGGTGTAAATTCATCATCTATAGCTAATATATAATCTAATACTTCTTTTCTAGTTACATAGCGTTTAAAGCTTCTAGAATAGAATGTTTTTGTTGAATTTACTTTATCTCTATCTTCTAATATTACTTTCCAGAAGTTCTTTAAAATAGTGTAAGTAGAACTTTTTTTATTCTTATATTGGTTCATTAGTTTTATTCTAGCTTTATTTAATTCTCTATTAATATTTTGTACCATATGGAATCTATCTATAATTATTTTAGCGTTAGGAAACATCTCTCTAATCATATTCATATAAGGAGGGTAAATATCTATACAGATTGTTTTTACTTTCTTTCTTACTTTCCTTGGATATCTCATAAAGTACTGTTTTAATATATGTTGAGTTCTTCCATCTACAATATCTATAAAATCATGTGTTTTAGCATCTAAGAATACGAAGCTCATTCCATTTTTACTGTCTTTAGTTGACTTTATCTCATCAAAACATAGGTGTTCTGGTAGGTTTGAATGAGTCTTAATTTCTACGGCTTCTCTACATGATTTCATTACTCTTACTACTGTAGATACTGATACATTACTTAATTCAGCTATATCTTTAAATGATATTGTCTTAGAAAGATTCTTCATAATGTGAAATATAAGATTTTTAGATATACTGCAGTGTTTTTGTACAAATAATGTTTCAGCACAAAACTTAGAATTACATTCTTTACATTTAAAGCGTTGTTTCTTTAATCGTAGATATGTAGGGCATTCTGATATCTTTAATAAAGCTACTTTTAATGGATCTGTGAATCCATTTTTAACTATATTATTTCCTTCTTTTATACAACCACAGTTTGTACAACACTTTGGATTGTATGATAAAGTCCCATGAAATACGAATGTATCTTGACCGTCTACATTAATTAAATCAAGTTTATCATCCATAGTTATATTTTGGTCTTTTATTAATAGTAAATTTGTGATAAAATTAGACATGACAAATATCCTTTCTTAGTTAATTATTTTTCTACACTTTAATTATATTGGGTATTTGTCTTTTTGTATATAAAAATTGAAATCCGGGGCTGGAATTTTTCCATGCCCCGGATTTAGTATACAACCTATAATAATTTCTTTAAATACTATCCATTGCCATTATTATAAGTTTAATCAATTTAAGCAATTCAATTAAATATTACTCCATAAACCCTTTTAGTTTGTTAAGCTTAGATGGGTGTTTTAATTTTCTAATAGCTTTCGCTTCAATTTGACGGATACGTTCACGTGTTACTCCAAACGCACTACCAACCTCTTCAAGTGTGTGAGTCTTACCATCTTTTAGACCGAAACGTAGTTTTAATACATTTTCTTCACGATCAGTAAGAGTTTCTAAAATCTCTTCTAGTTGTTCTTTTAATAATTCGTTAGCCGCATGCTCTACTGGAGATTGTGCATCTTTATCCTCGATAAAATCTCCTAAATGTGAATCATCTTCTTCACCAATCGGTGTTTCTAATGATACAGGTTCTTGAGCTATTTTTAGTATCTCACGTACTTTTTCTGGAGTCATATTCATTTTTTTAGCGATTTCTTCTGGTTTAGGTTCACGCCCTAAATCTTGAAGTAATTGTCTTTGAATACGAATCAGACGGTTAATTGTTTCAACCATGTGAACAGGGATACGAATTGTTCTAGCTTGGTCGGCAATAGCACGAGTAATCGCTTGACGAATCCACCATGTTGCATATGTTGAGAATTTGAATCCTTTTGAGTAATCAAATTTTTCAACAGCTTTAATTAATCCCATGTTTCCTTCTTGGATTAAGTCTAGGAATAACATTCCACGTCCTACATAACGTTTTGCAATACTTACTACAAGACGTAAGTTAGCTTCAGCTAAATCTTTTTTAGCTTGTTCTTTTTCCGCTTCTGTTCCTGTTTCAATAATTTTTGAAAGTTCTAATTCTTTTTCTTTTGATAATAAAGGAACTTTACCAATTTCTTTTAGGTACATTCTTACAGGGTCATTTGTTCTGATTCCAGCTGGAACTGATAAATCTTCTAAATCTAGTTCCTCTTCCTCTTCTTCTACATGATTTGCATTAATTAAAATAATATCTTCACTATTTAACTCTTCATAAAAATCATCCATCGCTTCTGAAGAAATGTCTAATTTTGACAATGCATCTACAATCTCTTCTTGAGTTAATTCACCCTGTTTTTTACCTTTTTCTAACAATTCTTTTTTTATTGTTTCAAAATCTTTTGCTTTCTTAGCCATGTTCTTCTCCTTCTATTTCTTATACTTTTTCAACTGTGACAGCAATTCTTTTTGAGTTTCCACATCCATTTCTTGAATCGCAACCCTGAGTCTGTCTTTTATCTCTTCTAATGTAATTTGATTATCTGAAAAATACTTGATATAGTCGCTTACAACTTCTACAGTTGGATTTTCTTCTATTAGAAAATCTGTTTCATCAATATAAGTTGCAAGTCTGACAACCTCATCATCTTCAATACTATGAATGAATTTATGAATATGAAACTCAAGATTATTATTATAGTAAATAACCAAGAAATCCATAAGATTCACAAATACTTCTTGTGGGAAATTACATTTCTCTATATCATTATATTTTTCAATAAACAATGCCCTATCAACAAAAAAGTATTTAAATAACTTGCACAACTTTTTGTCATAATTCGTTACTCTAAACAACTGTGCTGGATTAGATGGTGCTACCCATTCAACAGCCGCTTGTTTTCTTTTCACATTCACTTGACCTAATTCTCTAAGAAGAACTTGTCGCTCGATTCCGAACTCCTCTGCCAAATTAGTAAGCAATATGTATCTTAATGATTCATCTTCCATATAAGCAATATTTTTAAGTAATTCGTTTTTATACTGAATTCTTAGTTCAATATTAGTCTTAGAATCATTTTTACAATATTCAATTTTATAATTAATAAAGTGTTCTTTATTATTTTTTATATAGTTTACAGCATCAAAATCTTTATTTTTAGAATTTTTATCTGATAAAAACTCATCTAAATCTTTAGCTCCAGAAAATTTTAATTTATAGACATTATCTGTTGTCTGGATAATCCTATTCCCAATTTCTATCTGTGCTTTTGAACCAGCGTCATCATTGTCTAAACTTAATGTGACCTTCTTCACAAGTGATAAAATCTCTTTTAATTTATTATTGTCTATATTTGTCCCCATCAAAGCAACAGCATTCTTTATACCATTTTGATGAGCTTTAATAACATCCATATAACCTTCACATAATATTACTTCATTCTCTTTAGCTATAAAAGCTCTCGCATCCGAGAAGTTATATAAGACTGTTCTTTTTTCAAAAATTTTCGTTTCATGCGTATTGTAGTATTTCGCAACACTTTTATCCGTAGACATAGTTCTACCCGAAAATGCTACAACTTGATTTTGATTATTTTTTATAGGAAACATTACTCTGTCTTTAAAAACATCGTAATAATTGCCACTTTCATTTTTTCCTAATAGCCCAGCTTCAACCATTAAATCTAAGCTAATTTGATTAGAATTAAAAAAGTTTAAAGCTATATTATTATCTCGGGGAGCATAACCTATATTGAAGTGTTTAATAACATCTATGCTAAGTCCCCTATTCAATAAGTAATTAAGCGCCTCTTCAGCCTCTTTTGTATTTAGTAAAATATAGTTATAATAATCTGCTAAAAGCATGTGCCCATAATACATTATGTCCAGCTCATTATTTAAATCGTAATTAGCTTCTAAATTCACTTTTGACTCTATATTCAGTCCTAACCTTGCCCCAAGCTTTACGATCGCCTGATTATACGTAATATTTTCAATTATCGAAACAAATTGGAAAATATTTCCACCTTTACCGCATCCAAAACAATGGGCTATTTTTTTCTCTGGAGAAACAGTAAACGATGGTGTTTTCTCATTATGAAACGGACATAAACCTAAATAATTTTGTCCTCTTTTTTCTAATTTGACATATTCACTAACTAGACTAACTATATCAATATTATCAAAAATATAGTCAATGTCTTGTTTAGATATTTTTGCCACCTTACTCCTCCTCTTCCTCAATTTACCATTAAGAATAAATGAATAGATTATTTCCCAACACTAATTATAACATAAACAAAGGGATTTTGATAGACTTTGTTAGAATATTTATATTATCACACTAAGTTAATTTTACCTCTCAAAATTAATATTATATTATTTCTACAATCATACATTTAGATTTTATTATGATAAATTTTATTAGAATATTACTGTTATCAATTCCATAGTATAAAGATTAACAATTTTAAACTCACTTAAAATGATATTTTTAAAAGATTATAATTATACATTTTGATAAGATACAATTTAAATCAAACTTTTCCTTAAACCCACCTAGTATATCAAATCAGTCATTAGTGAAATCATATGGTATAGAAAATTCTTTTAATTTAGGTTATAATATGAATATCATTTAAAAAAGGAGTATGAAAGTGAAAGTAATTATAGTCGGTGGTGGTAAAGTCGGAGAGCTTCTTTGTGCCGATTTTTCTAACACGTTTGATGAAGTCACAATTATAGATACAAATGAACGTCGTGTTGAAAAACTTGTTGAAACATATGATATAAATGGATTAATCGGTAACGGAGCAAATTCAGACATATTATTAGAAGCAGATGCAGCTAATTCTGACATGTTTATTTCAGTAACTACTAGTGATGAAATAAACATGATATCTTGTATTGCAGCTAAACAAATAGGAGCAAAATATACGATAGCAAGAATTCGTAACCCTGAATATTCTAAAACAAAAGAATTTATTAAACAGTCTCTAGGAATAGATCTTATGGTTAACCCTGAGTACGAAGCAGCTAAGCAAATTTTCTATATGCTTAAGTATCCTACCGCAACAAAAGTAGAAAGTTTTTCAAACAATAAATTTAATATTCTAGAAGTATTAATAAATGAAAATAGTTTACTAAAGGGGGTTTCACTTATTGATAGTAGAAAATACATTGATTTCCCTTCCCTAGTATGTTTAGTTGAAAGAAAGGGAGAAGTATTCGTTCCACGTGGGAATTATATATTTGAAGTTGGAGATAAAGTTCATATAACTGCTTCAAATAAAAATCTAAAGAAATTCTATAAACTATTAGGAAATAAAGAAAATTTAGAAAAGAAAATAACTTCATCTTTAATAATAGGTGGAGGAAAAGTAGCCTACTATCTTGTAGAATTTTTACAAAAAGCTTCTTTCTACACTAAAGTAATAGAAATTGATAAAGAAAAAGCAATTTCTTTGAGTGAGACATATCCTGAAATTGATGTTATTTGGGCTGACGGAAGCGATCGTGATACTTTAATAGAAGAAGGTATCCAGACTTTCGATAGTTGTATATCTTTAACTGGTTTAGATGAAGAAAATATTATAATTAATATATACGCACATAAACTTGGTATTAAGAAAACTGTAGCAAAAGTTAATCGTGCATCTCTAAAACAGATAGCTGAGGATATCGGTCAATATTCATATATTACTCCTAAAGAAATCGTGGGAAATATAATAAAAAAACATACAAAATCTTTACAATGTAGTCGTACTACAGATATAGAGAATTTCTATAGAATAGCGAATAATAAAGCTGAGGTAATTGAGTTCAAAATCTCAAGCGAAAATTCAAAAGTTATCGGTATAAAATTAAAAGATCTTGATATTAATGATAATACTCTTATCGCATTTATAATTCGTAATAATAAACAAATCTTCCCAAATGGTGATGACGAAATTAAAGTGAATGATAATGTCGTAGTAGTTAGTTATCAACAAAAAATTGAACATATCGATGATATTCTTGCTAGGAGGTAATCTATGAATTTTAAAATGATTTTTAATGTTCTAGGTAAAATGCTAATTCTTTTAGCCGCTTTACTAATACTTCCTACAATTATTTCATTAATATATAAAGAACCTACTTATGTGACTAACTCATTTTTAATTACTATAATGATATGTTTTACAGTATCATTATTACTACATTTTTTAACAAAAGATGTTACCGAACGTGATTTCTACAAAAGAGAAGGTTATGTAATAGTTACCCTTACTTGGGTTATCTTTTCAATTCTTGGGGCACTTCCCTTCTATATTTCAGGGGAGATACCTCATTATATAGATAGTTTCTTCGAAACAGTAAGTGGCTTTACAACTACTGGTTCAACTATTTTAGAAGATATTGAGACTTTAAACAAGAGTTTACTATTTTGGAGAAGTTTCACCCACTTTATAGGTGGTATGGGGGTTATTGTATTTGCTCTAGCAATTTTACCAAGATCTCCTCATACTATTCATATAGCAAAAGCCGAGGTACCTGGTCCTTATTTCGGGAAAGTTGTATCTTCTATGAAACAAACAGCAATTTATCTATATGGAATATATATAGCACTTACAGTACTTTTGTTTATATTCTTAATGTTTGGCGGCGTTGGATTTTTTGATAGTATAAACCTAGCTTTCTCTACTGCTGGAACCGGTGGCTTCTCAGTAAGAAATGCAGGAATCGCATATTATAACAGTACTTATGTTACAGTAGTAATCGCTATCTTTATGCTTATTTTCTCAATGAATTTAAGTTTATTATACTTTATTATTTTTAAAAGATACTTCAAAGTTCTAAAAAGTGAAGAACTTAGATGGTTCTTTGGAATGATTGGTATACTTTCTGTAATCATGTTTCTAGATATTTATCGTTCATATGATACGCCAAACCATAGTTTATTAGATGTATTTTTCACAGTTTCATCTGTTGTTTCCACTACAGGTTTTACATATAATGACTTTAACATTTGGCCAGTATTTTCAAAAATGATAATCTTAATACTGATGATCGTTGGAGGTTGTACAGGAGGAACTGCTGGTGGAATAAAAATTCCACGACTTATTTTCTTCGTAAAAAATGCCAAACTAAGTATAAGTAAAGCTTTAAACCCTAGAAAAATAGCGATGGTTAAAATAGATGGAAAAGTAATAAAAGACACTACTCCACTTTCTAACTATTTACTATTATTCGGATTTGTATATGTGATAATATTATTCTTAATAACATTCCAAATCAACGACTTTGAAGATGCAATTTCTTTAACAGTTACATCAATCAGTAACGCTGGCCCAGCATTCAATCACTATGGTCCAATGAGTAACTTCTCACAAATACCATATTTTACTAAAATTATATTATCTATCTCAATGCTATTAGGTCGTTTAGAATTGATGCCATTAATAGTATTCTTCTCTGCTAATACATGGAAAAAACGTAGAAAAAAAGCTAGAGAAAGTCAAAGAATAATAAATAGTTATAATGAGTAATACAAAACAAAAAGACGAGTTCTACTTATAGATCTCGTCTTTTATCATTGAAACTATCTCTTGAATTTCTTCATTAATTCGTTCATCAAGTTCCTCTTTTGTAATTAATTCATCATTATGAGCTTCAGTATATCCTAGAATCACACCTAGAGAATTCTTTACATTATGCAACATAATTTTTTTCTTCTGTTCATTTTTATCTAAATCTGAACTTCTTCTATATATTAGATATATATTTAAGAATACAAATACTGTTAAAGGTAGGAAAAATATTTTTATGTGAATTGCGGCAATTAAAAATATTATTACCAATACATTTACTATTATGAAATTAATCATATTTTTCATGATATAAACTATAAACCTCTTTTTTATTTATGCCGTATTCTTTAGCAGTATTTTTAATAGCTTCTGATTTTTTTTCACCATTTTGTACTTTTTCATAAATTATTTCTACAATATCATCAAGATTAAATTCATTTTTTTCTTCATCTTTTGAAGGAGAAATAATAACAACAAACTCCCCTTTTTCCTTAATCTCTTCACCCAACATATCTAATATTATACTAGCTTCAAATGTTTCAATTTGTTCAAACATCTTTGTAAGTTCTCTCGCTACTGCAATTTTTCTTGTTGGGGATATTTTTACGATTTCTTCCACTAAGTTTTTCACCCTATGTGGACTCTCATACAAAATACCAGTTGTTTTTGAGCTTAAAATAATTTCTAACTTTTGTTTAAGTTCTTTAGTTTTTCGTGGTAAGAATCCATAAAAAGTATAATTATATGATTCTATTCCACTTGCCACTAATGCAGTAAGTCCAGCATTAGCACCAGGTAAAGCAACAACATCAAGTCCTGCTCCCTTCACCTTTTCCACCAGTACATACCCTGGATCTGAAATACATGGCATCCCAGCATCTGTTACCAACGCTATTTCTAATCCCTCTTCTAAGTATTCTATTATTTTATCACTCATCTTATCTTCATTATGTTCATGGTAACTAAGTAGTTTTTTACCTTTTATTTCATAATGATTCAATAATTTTTGTGTATTTCTTGTATCTTCACAAGCTATAATATCCGCTTCTTTTAGCACCCTTAATGCTCTTAAAGTAATATCTTCCAAATTACCTATTGGCGTTCCTACTAAATATAACATTTATTTTTCCTCTATTTTTTTATTTAAATCTTTTACTTCTTGCCTTTTACTTGCATCTAAATTTAATAAAATATATTCTTCTTTTTTAGTACGTGTTAATTTCTTAAATAAACTTTCAGCTCTCGTCGCTTCACTTTTAGTTTCAAATTCTTCAAAGTACAAAAGTTTTACCGGCACTCTAACCCTAGTGTATTTCGCACCTTTTTTTGCATTATGAGTTTTTATTCGTCTAACAATATCAGTCGTATATCCAGTATACCAAGTTTTATCACTACACTCAACTACATACATAAAACTACTCATAAATACCATACACTTTCTTCATTTCATCTGTATAACTTCCATCTTCATTATAAATATAAAATGGTTGTTCTACTTTGATATCACTAACTTTCGAGATACTTCCTTCAATTAATACTATTTTACTAGTATCACTTGTTTCTTTGCTATAAACAAATCTAATTCTTTTAATAGCTAAGCCATTTTTTTCACATTCAGAAATAATATCACTTATCCTGTATGTTCGATGTACCATAGCAAACTTACCATTTTGTTTAACCAAATATCTTATTGCTTTTACAATATCACTTAAATTACATAAAAGTTCATGACGTGAAATATTATGATTTAACTTTTCACGTTGATTCGGCATATTCTCCACTGGAAAGTACGGTGGATTACAAATTACATAATCAAACGATGATGGCTTATAGTATTCTTTCACATTTTTTACATCACCATTTCTTACTTCTATATTCGTAATTCCATTAAGTTCTATGCTTTTTTTAGTAAGTTCAACTAAGTCTTCTTGAATTTCTAACATTTCAACTTTAGCATCTGATTTTTCTCTTAGAATAATCGAAATCCCACCATTACCACTACAAAGTTCAATTATACTTTTTTTGAAACTTCTCGGTACATTAGCAAAATAAGGAAGTAAAAAAGAATCTGTTGACATACTATAATGATCAACCTTCTGCAAAATTTTAAAATTTTTTGAAACTAAATCTACTCTCAAATTCTCTTCCATACTAACCTCGCAATAAAAATTCTAAATTGATTTTATCCAATAAAACTGTAAATAAAAATTTTTCTAAAACTAATGTTGCATTAACATTAGCATTTAAATCAGCTAAAGCAAGCAGTACTTTCTCTTGAACTTTACTTATGTTCACTATGTCATGTTGACTAGATTCAGAATAACTGTTTGTAGTTTTAATGCTCAAATATTTAAAAAACTCTAATATATCTTCCTTAACTTTAAGTAAGCCTAGAACATAGATATTAGCCATATGTGGCTTCCTACTATATCTTTTTACATATTCAGAAACAATCTTTATTATTTCTTCATTTTCTGTAACTTCCCTATCTTCACTCTGCCCTACTAATTTTATCTGTTGACATCGTGAAATAATAGTCGGTAATACTGCACTAATATTTTTACAGCTAAGAATAGCAATAATATCGTCTTCAGGTTCTTCTAAAAACTTAAGCAAGCTATTTGCAGCTTGTTCTGTCATTTTTTCGATATCTTTTATCCAATATATTTTTTTACCATAAAATGATTTAATACTTAAGTCAGATTTCAATGTTTGAATTTCATCTTTTTTTATAGAAGTATCACTAGTTAATTTATAAAAATCTACATAGTTGCCGTGATTTATACTGCGACAATTGTTACAGCTCTCGCAACTAAAAAATTCTTTATTTTTATTTTCTAAACAAAATATTGCTTTAACAAAACTTAAAATAAACTCATCAGAATATAAACTATCCTCGCCTATCACTAGATAGGCATGGGATAGTTTATTAGTTTTTAATGTATTTGTTAAAGATTTTATTACAATTTCATCTTTACTAAAGTTCATTGTCTAAAAATCCTTCCAGTATTGAAAGTGCCTGTTTTTGAACATTTTCATAAGTATCACTTGCATCAATTACTTTGATGCGCTCTGTATTCTCTTTCGAAAGGTCATCATAACCTCGTTTTACATTTTTATAAAAGTCTAAACTTTCCTGATCCATACGGTTATTGTCGTCTCTATTTTTTGTACGAGCTAGACCTACCTCAACGTCTACTGAAAAGTATAAAGTTAAATCAGGTTCTAAGTTATCAGTAGCATATGCATTAATATCCAATATATCTTGTTTACTAAGTCCACGACCATAAGATTGGTAAGCTACTGAACTATCAACAAAACGATCGCATATAACTATATAACCTTCATTTACATGTGGAAGTATTTTTTTTACAATATGATCGCGTCTACTTGCACAAAATAGCAAACTTTCAGTTTTAGCGTCAATATCGTTAGAACTATCAAATAAAAGTTCACGAACTTTCTCACTAAAATCTGTTCCTCCAGGTTCACGTGTTGTAATAACCTTATAACCTTTTCTTGTTAAATACTCTGTAGCAAAGTTAATAAAGCTCGTTTTACCTGAACCATCTGAACCTTCTACTGTTATGAATTTACCTTTCATTCGAATAACCTTTCTACTATATTATTTATTCATAAATTGAGAAATTCTTTCAACTGCTTCTTTAATATTCTCGATGCTTGTTGCATAACTAATTCTAAAGAAGTCATTATATGCGCTACCAAAAGCTGTTCCCGGAATAACTCCAACACGAGCTTCTTTCGTTAATATTTTACAGAACTCCATAGCACCTAAATCACGGTACTTAGCTGGAATTTTAGCAAAGATATAAAACGCTCCATCGATTTCAGGAATTTCAAATCCTAATTCACGTAGTTTTGGAACCATATAATCTTTTCTTTCTCTATATGTCTCAATCATAAGTCTATTGTATTTATCCACATTTTCATCATTAAGTGCTACTACCGCTGCGTCTTGAATAAATGTAGCTGCACCAGAAACTGTAAATAAGTGGAATACTCCAATTTTTCTAATCATCGCTAATGGAGCTGCGATGAATCCTACACGCCATCCTGTCATAGCATGAGATTTAGATAATCCACTAATAAGAACAGTTTGTTCCGGAATAAATTCCGCTAATGATGTGTGTTTGTAATTATATGTAATATCCCCATATATTTCATCACTAATTACAAAAATATCATATTTTCCTAATACATCAGCAATAGCTTTAACTTCTTCTCTTGTATATGTAACACCACTTGGGTTATTTGGATAGTTAATTAATATTGCTTTTGCATCTTTATTTTCTTCTAAAGCTTTTTCTAAATCGCTAGGAAGAACTTTAAACCCATTGTCAACTGTATCTATAAATTTGATATTACATTTATTTAAAATACCAACTCCCTCATAAGCTGAGAAGTATGGTGTTACTACTAAGATAGTATCTCCCTCGTTAGTAACAGCAGAAATTGTGTGTTCTATCGCAGCCGATGCCCCTATTGTTACGATAATTTCATCAGGGCTATAATTTAAGTTATATCTTTTCTCTAAATTCGCAGCCCATGCTGTACGTAACTCAGCAATACCATTATTTACTGAATAGTGTGTTCTATTATTATCTAAAGCGCGTTTAGCAGCTTCTTTAACTTCTTCTGCAGTGTCAAAATCTGGCTCTCCCAAAGTTAATTTGATAATTCCTTCTATAGAAGAAGCATATCTATCAAACTCTCTTATCGGTGAACCTGTAAGGTTTGCAAGTGACGTGTTGAACTTATTTTCTAATGATTTTTTAATTTCCATAAATTTATCTTCCTTCCTTATTATATTAGATACATTGTTAATGTAATACTACTAATATTGTATCATATTTTTAGTAAAAATAGAATTCATATTAGTAATATAGAATAAAATTCCAATCAATGTTTACATATAATTTTATAGCATTTTTCAGAAAATTTTTAACATCTAATTTCGGATATTTTGATTAAAATTTCAGAAAATTTAAAGAAAAGTATTGAAAAAAACTTTGATTAGTATTATAATAACTTTAACATATTTAAAAAATTAATTGTTTATAAAAGGAGAAATATTATTATGACAAAACTAACAGTAAATGATATAAGAGTAGAACTTACTAAAAATCCAAAGGAAAAAACACCAGATGATAAATTAGGATTCGGTTCAGTATTCACTGATCACATGTTCGTTATGGATTGGTCATCTGACAAAGGTTGGTATGATCCACGTATCGTACCTTATGGACCTATCCCAGTATCACCTGCATTAAACGTATTACACTACGGACAAAGTGTTTTCGAAGGAATGAAAGCATATAACGCAAATGGAGAAGCTGTTTTATTCCGTCCAGAACAAAACTTTAGACGTTTAAATAAATCATCAGACCGTATAGCTTTACCACAATTAGATGAAGAGTTCGCATTAGCAGCTCTTAAAAAATTAATCTCTATCGATAAAGACTGGATTCCAAAATCTGAAGGTACTTCACTATACGTTAGACCATTCTTATATGGTTCTGAAGAAGCACTTGGAGTACACCCTAACCATGAAGTTAAGTTTATAATTATCTTATCTCCATCAGGAAGCTACTTCAAAGCTGGTCTTCAACCTAATAAAATCTTTGTAGAACACGAATATGTACGTGCTGTACGTGGTGGATTTGGATTCGCTAAAACTGCAGGTAACTATGCTGGATCTCTTAAAGGTCAAAAGAAAGCTCAAGAACTTGGTTACTCTCAATCTCTATGGCTTGATGGAGTAGAACAAAAATACATCGAAGAAGGAGGAGCAATGAATATCTTCTTCAAAATTGATGGAACATTCGTTACACCTGAATTAAACGGTTCAATCCTTCCAGGTATCACTCGTGCATCAGTATTAGAATTACTTAAATCATTAGGTGAAAAAGTAGAAGAAAGAAAATTATCTCTTGAAGAAGTTTACGAAGCATATGACAATGGAAAACTTGAAGAAGTATTCTTATGTGGTACTGCTGCAGTAATCGCTCCTGTTGGTGAATTATTCGATGGTACTAAGAAATTAGAACTTATCAAAGATGATAAACCAGGAGAATGGACTCAAAAAATCTACAACCTACTAACTGGTATCCAACTTGGTAAAGTTGAAGACAAATTCGGATGGGTTGTTAAAGTAGAAGAATAATATAAAAATAAAAGATTCCAAGTTAAACAATTTGGAATCTTTTTTATCTTGTTGTTATTTATCCAAAGTACAAATAATATGTAATACAATAAAAAGATGAAGTATAGTATAACACCAACTTCATCTTTTTTATTTATTTGCTAATATTATTAATGTAAATTATATTTTATCGACTTTTATAAACTTATTTTTTGTAAGCAAATGTGTATAGAGCAGAAACTAAAGTAACAGCTCCAACAAAGTTTCCTAAGAATACTGTTCCCATGTTTTGGATAAATTGTAAAACAGAGATATTTGCACCTTCAAACATAGCAGCTGGGATTGCGAACATGTTCGCAACCAAGTGTTGGAATCCAATAGCAACGAATGTCATAATTGGGAACCATACACCAAACATTTTACTACCTACATCTTTAGCAGCGAAGTTTAACCATACTGCCATACCTACTAACCAGTTACAACCTACAGCTGAGAAGAATACTTGCCAGAATGTTAAGTATACTTTTGATTCACCAGCTGAAATAGTTTTAGCTGCAATAGCCCCACCAGTTAAACCAGTTAAATGTCCTAAGAAATAAGCAATAACTAATGAACCTACAAGGTTTGCAAATGAAATAACAACCATGTTTTTAGCTAATAGTTTAAAACTAATTTTCTTATTAAACCATGCAACAGTTACAGCCATCATATTACCTGTAACTAACTCTCCACCACCTACTAAAATACAAATAAGTCCGATTGGGAAAACAGATGCCCCTAATAATGCACCAATTCCTCCGAATTCTTTAGGAATTGATCCTGATACACGAAGTAAAGCTAAGAAACCTACCCCGATGAATGCACCACCTAAGAATCCTAAACTTAACATGTATTTAAGGCTTGCAGTCGCTTTAGCAACACCTTTTTTACAAGTTAACTCGTAAGTTTCTTGTGGCTCTAAAAATACTTTAGATTCTACAGTGTTTGTCATAATAACACTCTCCTTAAAAAATTTATAATAATTACATAGATACAACCTTTTCTATATCTACAATAAAGATTATACAATAACAACGACATTTTTTCAACCCCTGTTTTAATACAGATTTTATTAAAATCTGTACAAATTAATAAACTTAGTTGAAACTTATCTAACATAACTAAACAAATATATTACTACTTTCAATATAAAGTAAAAAATATAACCACCAGAAATAAAACGTTTCCCAATGGTTATATTAAATTATAATTTTTAATTATTATTTTTATAAGCTATTGTATATAAACCAGCAACTAATAGTGCTCCACCTAAAAAATTCCCTAAAAAAATTACACACATATTATTAAAAAACTGTAATAGTGTAATATTAGCGCCACCAAACATTGCTGCTGGGATAACGAACATATTGGCTACAACGTGTTGAAACCCAACGGCTACGAATGTCATAATTGGAAACCACGTCCCAATTATTTTTCCACTTACATCTTTAGCACAGAATGATAACCATGCCCCCATACCTACTAGCCAGTTACACCCGACACCTGAAAACAGACCTTGCCAAAGTGTCGCGTTAACTTTTGACTCAGCAGTAGCTAATGTTTTCGCAAATGTCGCCCCTTCAGTAAGTCCCGTCACATGTCCTAAAAAATATGCTACGAAAATAGCGCCTACTAAATTTGCTAAGGTTATAATAATAAAATTTTTCACCAGCATTCCTAGACTAACTTTTTTATTAAAAAATGCTAATGTAACTGCCATCATATTACTTGTTATTAATTCTCCACCACCTACTAATATACATATCAAACCAATTGGAAAGACAGCTGCACCTAATAATACACCTAATCCTCCAAACTCATGTGGGATAGATCCTGCAACTTTTAAATAAGCAAGATAGCCTACTGCGATAAAAGCCCCCCCTAAGAAACCTAAACTCAACATATACTTTAAGTTTCCCGAAGCTTTAGCTACACCTTTTTTACTAGTGTATTCATATAATTCATTAGGCTCTAAATAAGCCTTTGTATGTATATATTCTGACATAACTTTTGTCTCCTTATAATATTCTATAAATATTATACAACAACAAAATATTATTAACAAACAGAGTATCAACAGCACCTTGTTATATATTCTTATTTTAATATATATCAAAAATTATTAACTAAATATCATTTTGTCTACTTCATTAACTATTTGACTAAATTTCACTATATTACATATCTATATTCATCACATAAATATAGATATACATTTTTATATTTTTAAAGATTCATATTTATTATTTTTTAATTATAAGGTTTCGAACTAGTATATATAATAGATATCAACCTAATATCAAATTAACTTCTTTTAAATTGTTTTAGATTTATCTTATTAACACCAAAGAAAATTAATTATAATTTTTATATGATGTTAAAGAAATAAATATTCAAAATCTATATACAAAAAAGCGATTGGACAATTCCAATCGCTTAATTTATTATCTTGCAAGCTTAACCGCTCTAACCTCACGAATAACATTAACTTTAATGTTTCCTGGGTATTGCATCGTTTCTTCGATTTTATTTTTAACTTCTTTGGCAATTTTGTAAGTTTTTGTATCATCTACTTCTTCAGGATTTACGATTACTCGAATCTCACGACCTGCTTGAATAGCAAATGTTTTTTCAACACCTTTGTGTTCATTTGCGATTTCTTCAAGTTTTTGTAGACGTTTAATATAGTTTTCTAATGACTCTCTTCGAGCTCCTGGACGTGATGCAGAAAGTGCATCCGCTGTGGCAACAATGACAGAAATAGGGTTTGTTGGTTCTGTATCACCATGGTGCGAAGCAATTGCATTAACAACAATTGCATTCTCTTTATATTTAAGAGCTAATGCTACACCAATTTCAACGTGTGAACCTTCTACTTCATGATCAAGTGCTTTACCGATATCGTGTAGTAAACCTGCACGACGAGCTGTAGCAACATCTAAGTCTAACTCAGCCGCGATAAGTCCGGCGATATACGCTACTTCCATAGAGTGTTGTAGTCCATTTTGACCATAACTTGTTCTATATTTTAACTTACCTACGATCTTAACTAAATCTGGGTGCATGTTGTGGATTCCAAGATCAAATGTAGCTTGTTCCCCTGCATCTCTAATAACTTGATCAATGTTTTTACGTGCTTTGTCAACAGCTTCCTCAATTTTTGAAGGATGAATACGACCATCATCGATAAGTGATTTAATCGCTGTTTTTGCAATTTCACGACGAATAGGATCATATCCAGAAAGGATAACTGCTTCTGGAGTATCGTCAATAATTAAATCTACTCCAGTCAATGTTTCTAAAGTACGAATATTTCTTCCTTCACGTCCGATAATACGACCTTTCATATCATCACTTGGAAGATCAACAACTGATACAGTAGTTTCACTAACTACATCTGTTGCAAAACGCTGTAACGATTGAACAATAAGTTCTTTTGCACGTTTATCTGCAACGCTTTTCGCCTCTAGTTCTTTATTTCTAATATATATTGCCATGTCTTTAGCCATATCAGTTTCAACTGCGGCCATAATCTCTTCACGAGCTTGTTCTTCTGTTAAGTTTGCAATTCTTTGCAACTCTGTTTCTTGTTGAATTTTAAGTTGATTAACCTCACTACTTTTCTCTTCAAGAAGCTGAGATTTTTCTTCCAATTTCATCTCTCTTGAACTTAACAGTTCATCTTTTTTATTCAGAAGTTCTGTTTGACGTTCTAATGAAGATTCCTTTTGAACGATTCTATCTTCTTGTCTTTGAATATCTTGTTTTTTAAATTCTGCTTCTTTATTAGCAATATTGATTATCTCTTCAGCTTCTTTTTTAGCTATTGTAGTTTCTTTTTCTACTATATATCTAGCTTCTTTTCTTGCCTCACCAATAATATGTTCGGCATCTTGCTTAGATAATTCTAATCTCTTTTGAATAGAATTTTTTGAAATAATATATCCAAATAAAAGTCCAACAAGTAAAGCTGCAATACTGATTATTCCATAAATCATTTTGCAACCTCTTTCTATTTTGAAAAATTTTTTATTATGATATTGTACTTTTGTCAGAATTTTAAACTCTGGCAATCTATCACATACCATAACTACAATTCTACACTACCTATAGTGAAAAGTCAATAGTTCACTTAGGGAAAATCTAGTTACTATAATCTTTTTCTTCTATATTATAACTTAATTACTTAATTAATTCTTTCACGAATTTTCTTTAATTATTTTATAGAAATCACTTGATTAAATTTTGACTTAGTTGTATTATTTTACTATCTACT
The DNA here is from genome assembly GCF_012273215.1 of Gemella haemolysans. Classification (NCBI taxonomy): domain Bacteria; kingdom Bacillati; phylum Bacillota; class Bacilli; order Caryophanales; family Gemellaceae; genus Gemella; species Gemella haemolysans. The sequence goes on from NZ_CP050965.1 coordinate 958,687, forward strand.
CAATAACTAAGTAGAAATATTTTTGCTCTAGATTATAAAAATTGAATTTTTTTAAAAAAACTCAATAAAATACTTGAATTTCCATATTTGCTATGGTATTATAATTAAGTATGTAAAAATACAAAACTTGATTGAGTGGGAGAACGAAAAATTTCAAGTCGTTCAAATGACCACATCACGAAAAATATATAGGAGGTTTTATCGTGGCTAAAAAAGTTATAAAAGTTGTTAAATTACAAGTACCAGCAGGTAAAGCTAACCCAGCTCCACCAGTTGGTCCAGCGTTAGGTCAAGCTGGTGTAAACATCATGGGATTCTGTAAAGAATTCAATGCTCGTACACAAGACCAAGCAGGATTAATCATTCCAGTAGTAATCTCAGTATATGAAGACCGTTCATTTACTTTCATTACCAAAACACCACCTGCACCAGTATTACTTAAAAAAGCAGCTAAAATTGAAAAAGCATCTTCTGTACCTAACCGTGACAAAGTTGCTACAGTTTCAAAAGCTCAAGTTCAAGAAATCGCTGAACTTAAAATGGCTGACTTAAACGCAGCTTCTGTAGAAGCAGCTATGCGTATGATCGAAGGTACTGCAAGAAGTATGGGTATCTTAGTAGGAGAATAGGAGGATAATTATAATGGCAAAAAAAGGTAAAAAATATCTTGAAGCAGCTAAATTAGTAGATTCTTCTAGTCTATACTCTGTAGTAGAAGCAATCGAATTAGCTAAAAAAACAAGTACAGTAAAATTTGACGCAACTGTAGAAGTTGCATTCCGTTTAGGAGTTGACACTCGTAAAAACGATCAACAAGTTCGTGGTGCAGTAGTTCTTCCTAAAGGAACTGGTAAAACTGCAAAAGTTTTAGTTTTTGCTAAAGGTGATAAAGCAGCAGAAGCTGAAGCAGCAGGAGCTGACTACGTAGGACAAGGTGAATACATCACTAAAATCCAACAAGGTTGGTTTGATTTTGACGTAATCGTAGCTACTCCAGACATGATGGGAGAAGTAGGTAAAATCGGTCGTGTATTAGGACCTAAAGGATTAATGCCAAACCCTAAAACTGGTACTGTAACTATGGACGTTACTAAAGCAGTTAATGAAATCAAAGCTGGTAAAGTTGAATACCGTGCTGAAAAAGCTGGTGTTGTTCACACTCCAATCGGTAAAGTTTCATTCTCAACTGAAGACTTAGTTGAAAACTTCAACGCTGTTCAAGACGCTTTAGCTAAAGCTAAACCAGCTGCTGCTAAAGGAACTTACTTCAAATCTGTAGCTGTAACTACAACTATGGGTCCTGGAGTTCGCGTTAACACTGCAGAATTCAAATAAGAATTATTAATAAAAAGAAGATTTGGTTAGCCAAGTCTTCTTTTTTTATCCCCTTTTTTCTTTCAAAATAATAGACAGTTCCTCTATAACTTATTTAAAAAGGTACTGTCCATTTTAATATTCTGTTTTCTTATTTTACGTTTTTTTACTTTTTCATTGAATTATCGTATATTGTTACTATTCCAGTTTTTGATGCTTCTTTTACACCACTATAAAATTCTTTTCCAGCATCTAAATAAAATTTATATCCGCCAGTAATTAATAATAATACTAAAATGATCACTAACTTTATTCTTTCATTATTATTTTGTTTATTGCTTTTCTTCACGCTATTTATAACATAAACACACATAAAATGATATACTACTACCAATAAAATTAAAATCAATATTTTTACTAGATTAAATTGTGTACTATCATATTTTGGTCCTGTAAATGCACTATAAACGCCCAGTAAAACAAATCTAACTATACTTACAATAAATTGGTATATTAATATATCCCAAATAAAGAAATAAATTAATGATTTTTTGGTATTTACCATTTGTGTTATAGCTAAATTAGATAACGCTATAATAGTAAGTATTGCATAGATATATTCTATAACACTTACTCGATTATATATGAAATCTAATATGAAAGCCAATATTCCTCCTAAGAATAAACTTACATAAGTAGTATAATAAATGTATCTAACTTTATTTTTCATTGAAATCGGAAGATATTCTATATATTGTTGTTCAGAATCATCATATTTTCTTCCATTTATGACTATAATTAATGAGCTAATCAGAGCTAATATTATATATGTTTTATCAAATAATAATTCTAGTATAGTAGTTATTGTAACAAAGTAATATAATATATATAATCCTTTGTAAAATAATGGCATACCATAGTTTCTACTTGATATTAAATTCCAAATTGCTCCAAATTTTGTTTCATATTGTTGTTTAATCATTTTCATTCTCTCCTTTCAATAGTGAAAGTAATATTCGCTCTATATCATTAGTCTCAAATCGTTCTTGTAATTCTACCACATCTTCCTTACTAGTAACTTGACCATTTTCAAATACAATAATATAGTCGACCAGGTTTTGTATTATATATGGTTCTTCGGTAACTATAATTATCGTTTTATCTTCATCCATATATTCTCTAAGAAGTGCTATCATTTCTTTTCTAGCTATTAAACCAACACCAGAAAATGGATTGTCTAATACTAATATTTTAGTTTTTGTAAAAAATCCTATAGAAAATAATAATATTTTCCTCTCTCCTTGAGATAGTTCATAAATTTTCTTATGACGATATACTTTATGTTTACTCAGAAATTCGAAACATTTCTCCAAATTAAATCTTTCATCTAATTTATATATTTTATATAGCACCTCATCTACTCGTAAAGAATCTGAAAATAAAGGTTTATCAGCTACATATGAGTAAAGATTTTTAATGTCTACTTCATTTTCATGAAAATTTAGATTATCGTAAGTAATCATATTTTTCTCTGAAGATAAACCTCCTAAAAGTGCTTGAAGAAACAATGTTTTACCACTTCCACTGTTACCTGTAATTGCATAAACATACCCTTTTTCTAGCTCCAAATCAATTGGACCTAGTTGAAATGTTCCTTTATTAATCAATAAATTATTAACTTTTATCATAACTATTCTCCTCCATTACACTATTAAATATATTCTTAATATCATTTATATTAAGTCCATCGTTAATAGCCTTATCAATTATGCTCTTCAGTTCGTCTGAGTACTCTTCTTTTTTTATCGTTAAGACAGTAGCTAAATCAATGTCATTTACGAAATATCCAACAGCTCCTTTTGAATATATTAGTTCTTCTTGCAGCAATACCTCATATGATTTTTTTACTGTAATTATACCAACCTCTAACTCTTTAGCTAAACTCCTAATAGAAGGTAATTGATCATTATTTTTTAAGCTACCATTTAGAATGTTACTTTTAATTTGTTTCGCCACCTGCTGATATATCGGAACAGATGACAAATTAGAAATTTTTATTTCCATCATACTCCTCCTAATTAATCTGTTTTAATATAATTAAAATAGTTTAATTAGATAATAAAACGTTTTTGTATCTACTGTGATTATACAATAGATACAGTTTATTTGTCAATATATATTTTATTGAATTATATTTTTTATGAAACGTTAGTTAAACTAAGTAATTTAAACATATATTTTATTTGGAAAAAATTTTTTACATGGTATAATTGTATTAACTATTATTTTAGGAGTGTATTTATGATAACTATTATTGTGCCAATTTATAACGAAGAAAGAACAGTACGTGATTTCGTTTATAATCTATATTGTTTGCATAATATTAAAGAACACGAAGTACTTTTCATTGATGGTGGTTCTACAGATAAGACAAAAGAAATATTAGATGAACTCTCTTATTTCGGTTATTCATACCACTTATCAGATAAAAAAGGACGAGCAAATCAGATGAATTATGGAGCTAAAATCGCAAAAGGAGACATATTATGGTTTGTACATTGCGATAGTGTTCTTCAGAAAGATGTTATTGAAAAAGTACTTACTTGCCCTACTGAAGTCGGTTGTCTAAAGATTCGATTTTATCCAAATAGTTTTCCTATGTGGGTTAATTCATTAGTTTCTAATATGCGTGCAAGTATTACTAACCTAGCATTTGGAGATCAAGCTATATTCATAAAAAAACAAGTATTTGAAGAAATTGGTGGGTATAAAGATATGCCTTTAATGGAAGACTACAAACTTTCTGAAGATTTAAGTGCACGAAGTTACAAAATTACAGTTATAGACTCCCCTATCACATCATCAACAAGAAGATATAAAAATCATACAGTAAAAACAATGTGGCAAATGCAAAAATTCCAAAAAATGTATCGACGTGGTGTTCCTGTCGAAGAACTAGCTAAAATGTATAAAGATGTGAGGTAATTTAATTTATATAGTTCTAAGAAAAATCTTCTAAATACTATAAAAGCTTACATGAAAACTAATAGAAATATAATTTATTTATATCTAAGTTCGCTTTATATGAGCTTCTTAGATATCTAATAAGCTTTGAGAGCTAATTCGACAAATTCAAATTCTTTGGAATTCCGATTTTTAAGTAGCTCTTGTTTTTAGTTTAAAATTATGTATTTATTTACACATTATATATAGTTCAATTTCATTGATTATTTATGGAAACTAACTTATAATTAATTTATATACAAATTTTAGAGGAGAGAATAAATATGGCGGAATATTTTAAAAAGAAACATTTAATAGAATTTGGTGAAGGAAAATTTGGTGAAGATGCACCTGAGTATTGGAAAAACTTCATGAATTACTACGGTAATGTCATGGCTGAAGGAGAATTAACAACACGTGAGAAAGCTCTCATTGCACTTGCTGTAGCTCATGCTGAAGCATGCCCTTATTGCATCGATGCATACACTAGTACATGTCTTGAAGAAGGCTGCGATCAAGATCAAATCGCAGAAGCTATTCATGTTGCTGCTGCAATGAAAGCTGGTATTACCCTAGTGCACGGTCTTCAAAGTAAAGAACTATCAGATAAATTAACAAACTAAATTTATTATGACTGAATTAAACATACCCAAATTTTTTGATCAAGTAGAGGAAAAACAATATTTACTAACCGAAGAATTTCCAGAAGTTATGCAAATTAACGTAGGTAGTTTATGTAATATTACATGTAGTCATTGTCACGTTGATGGTGGACCTACAAGAAAAAATAACATGGTTCGAGAAACTTTTGAACAAATAATCGAAGCATTTAAGGTTGGTAAATATAAAACTATGGATATTACAGGCGGCGCTCCTGAGATGAACCCAAACTTTAGATGGTTTTTAAAAGAAATCTCACAGTATGCCAAAACTGTAATCGTAAGAACAAATCTTATTATCCTAGACGTTCCAGCTTATAGAGATATACCAGAATTATATCGTGACTTAAAAGTTCAAGTAGTAGCCTCATTACCCTACTATAACGAAAAAGTCGTAGCTAAGCAACGTGGTAAAGGTGTTTTTCCTAAGTCAATAGAGGTACTGAGAAGACTTAATGAATTAGGTTATGGTAAAGAAGAAGATTTAGTATTAAACCTAGTTTATAATCCAAATGGAGCATTTTTACCTCCTAAACAAGAAGCACTAGAAAAAACTTATAAGAAAAAACTATATGATAATTTTGAGATTGTCTTTAACAACTTATTCGCAATAACAAATAATCCTATCGGTAGATTCTCTGAATTTCTTCATAGGGAAGATCTTTACGAAGGTTATATGAATAAACTATATAAAGCATATAATCCTGCAACACTACCAGGTCTAATGTGTAGAAATATGATTTCTGTTGGTCCGGATGGGTCTTTATATGATTGCGATTTTAATTATATTGAAAAACTAAAAATCTCAGGAGAAATCAACCATGTGAGTCAGCTTGTAGATAATCATACAGGTGTACGTAGAATTGTTACAGGTATGCATTGTTACGGGTGTACAGCAGGAGCTGGTTCATCTTGAGGTGGAGAGACTTGCTAGCATAGGTTATGCTAATTATATACAAAAAGAAGCCATAAATTTTGGCTTCTTATTTTTTATATACTATTTTTTTATTAATGTATTTATAATATTACCTGCAATATAACTAATTCCATTGCTACTTGTAAGTTTAAATAATTCATTCATATCTGGAGTTAGTGCATTGTCTTTAGAATATGATTCCAGTGCTTTATTTATCATTGGAGACACTAATCCTGCACCTTGACCTTGATTTAATTGTTCAAGTGCCTTATTTAAGATATCACCAACAAAAGATGGAACTTGATTACTACCGATAATACTATTTAATAATTCTTTAATTTTGTCATCAGATCCATTACTTCCTGAAGATAAAACATTATCTAATATATTTTTTAACATTTTACACCTCTCAAATTTAATAATATTATTTTATCGAATGAAACATAAATATACTATAGATATGTTCAAGTTTCTAAAATTAAAACCCAGGGTTGGAGTTTTTCCATTCCTCAACCTTAACAAAGATACTATTTTTTTCAGTATGATCCTTCAAAAAAGCACTCCTGATTTTCATCAAGAGTGCTTCTTCATTTACTACTTCAAAGTAAAATTACTTTAAGAATAGTTTTTTTATTTTTGTTTGCGTCTTCTTGCAGCCGTTGCTAATCCTAAGATTGCTAATCCTAAACCTGCTAATGCAGAGTTGTTATCTGCGATACCTGTATTAGGTAATACTTTTTCACCTGCTTTAGCTACTGGAGCTTTCGGTACTTCTGGTTTTGTATTTTCAGAAGGTTTTTCTGGTTTAGCTGGTGTTTCAGGTTGTGGTTTATTACCATTTTCACCTTGTGGTTGTTCTGGAGTTGTTGGTCCAGCTGGTGTTGATGGTTCAACATGTTTAGGTGTTACTGTTACTGGTACTTCTACTGTAACTTTACGTCCATCAGGTAATTCTACTTCTACAGTTACAGATGGTTTAGCACCTGGTGTTGCAGTTGTTGGAATTTCTCCAACTTTAGTAACTTTCCATCCTTCTGGAAGGTCTACATGTTTCTTAACATCTTCTTCAGTTACTGGAGTTCCTACTTTTACTACTACTGGAGTAACTTTAGGTTTTACAATTACTGGTACTTCTACTGTAATTTGTTTTCCATTTGGTAATTCAATTACTACTGGAACCACTGGTTTAACACCTGGTGTATCTGTTCCTGGTTTATCTCCGATAGAAACAATTTTTCCACCTTCTGGAATCTTAACGTTTTTCTCAACGTCTTCATTAGTTATTGGATCTCCAATATTTTTAACGATATCCTTAACTGGTGTTACATTTACTGGTACTTCTACTGTAATTGTTTTACCATTTGGTAATTCTACTGTTACTTTAACCGGATTCTTCTTACCTGGTGTTGTTAAGTCTGGGATGTTTTCTACATTCGTTACTTTTCCACCTTCTGGAATCTTAATTCCTTTAGTGTAATCCTCTGGTGTTAATGGTGTCTTAGTTACTGGTATTTCGATTTCCTTAACTGGTGTCACTGTTATCGGTACTTCTACTGTAACTACTTTTCCATTCGGTAATTCTACTGTTACTTTAACTGGATCTTTCTTACCTGGTGTTGTTAAGTCTGGAATGTTTTCTACATTCGTTACTTTTCCACCTTCTGGAATCTTAATTCCTTTAGTGTAATCCTCTGGTGTTAATGGTGTCTTAGTTACTGGTGTTTCGATTTCCTTAACTGGTGTCACTGTTATCGGTACTTCTACTGTAACTACTTTTCCATTCGGTAATTCTACTGTTACTTTAACTGGATCTTTCTTACCTGGTGTTGTTAAGTCTGGAATGTTTTCTACATTCGTTACTTTTCCACCTTCTGGAATCTTAATTCCTTTAGTGTAATCCTCTGGTGTTAATGGTGTCTTAGTTACTGGTGTTTCGATTTCCTTAACTGGTGTCACTGTTATCGGTACTTCTACTGTAACTACTTTTCCATTCGGTAATTCTACTGTTACTTTAACTGGATCTTTCTTGCCTGGTGTTGTTAAGTCTGGGATGTTTTCTACATTCGTTACTTTTCCACCTTCTGGAATCTTAATTCCTTTAGTGTAATCCTCTGGTGTTAATGGTGTCTTAGTTACTGGTGTTTCGATTTTCTTAACTGGTGTTACATTTACTGGTACTTCTACTGTAATTGTTTTACCATTTGGTAATTCTACTGTTACTTTAACCGGATCTTTCTTACCTGGTGTTGTTAAGTCTGGGATGTTTTCTACATTCGTTACTTTTCCACCTTCTGGTATTGTAATTCCTTTAGTATAGTCTTCCGGTGTTAATGGTGTCTTAGTTACTGGTGTTTCGATTTCCTTAACTGGTGTTACATTTACTGGTACTTCTACTGTAATTGTTTTACCATTTGGTAATTCTACTGTTACTTTAACCGGATCTTTCTTACCTGGTGTTGTTAAGTCTGGAATGTTTTCTACATTCGTTACTTTTCCACCTTCTGGTATTGTAATTCCTTTAGTATAGTCTTCCGGTGTTAATGGTGTCTTAGTTACTGGTGTTTCGATTTCCTTAACTGGTGTCACTGTTACCGGTACTTCTACTGTAATTGTTTTACCATTTGGTAATGTTACTGTTACTTTAACCGGATCTTTCTTACCTGGTGTTGTTAAGTCTGGTAGATTTTCAACGTTTGTTACTTTTCCACCTTCTGGAATCTTAATTCCTTTAGTGTAATCCTCTGGTGTTAATGGTGTTTTTGTAACTGGTGTTTCGATTGGTTTAGGTAAAGCTTCTACAACATTTACTGGTACTTCAATCACTTTTGTAATTTCATTTCCATCTTTATCTGTGTATTTAACTTGTACTTTAGCTGGTGTTTGTTTTCCTGCATTTTCTGTTCCAGGTACAGTGTTTGTTTCAACATTTGTTACTGTAACTGTTACACCTTCTGGTAACCCTTTAAGATTTTTAGCTGCTTTTTCTGCTTCTTCTTTAATAGCTTTTTCTAATTTAGTTTTATCGCTATTTTTCAGTACTACTACACCTTCTGGTTTAACTTTTGGTAATACTGTTACTGGTACTGGTACTATTTCTTCACGTTTATTAACCCCTGAACCGTATGTTACTGTTACTGGAGCTGTCAATGTATCATCTCCAACTTTTCCAGTTGTTTCAGGAAGTTTAGTTTCATCTACTGTTTTCTCATTTCCTTTAGTAGTAACAGCATCTTTTAATTTTTCTGAAGATGGTTTATCTCCTTCTACTACATAAACAGGTTTTGCAGTTGAAACTTTTGGTTTAACTTTAATTGTAAACTCTTGATCTGTTTCTTTCCTAGTATCAAACGTTGGATCCTGATCAAATGGATTATCTACAATATCATATCCCATAGATTTCAAAACATCAACACGTGCTTGAACTTTTTCTTCTGGAATTTTATCTCCTGATTTACCAGTAAGATCATCAATATTATATTTCGCATCTAATGGTGTTTCAACACCTTTCTCATCTACTGAAACAAATTTAACTTTTGCTTTTTGATCATCTTTATCATAGGTAATCTTGATATTTGCTTTTGGATCTGTAATTTTCGGTGGTTTATATCCTTGTTCTGGATTTGCAGGATTTACTGGTTCTAATGGTGTTCCATTTCCATCTTTCGGAGTATATCCATCTTTATGAGGAATAATTTGCGTAATTTCTCCTGTTTTCGTTGGATCGTTTGGATCATTAGGGAATGGAATTGGTTCTCCATCCTTACCAGTTGTTGGATCAACTGGAATCCAGCTTCCAATCTTCGTATAAGTAACTTTATCAGTTTCATCAGGAATTACTTTTGTATCTTTTACAGGAGTTACTGCTTCTTTCGCTGGAATTTCTTTTTTATCTGCAATATATCCAGGTAGAACATCTACCCCAACTTTATCCCATGTTTTATTTGGACTTTCCCAATCTGTATAAGTTACTTCTTTAGTAACAAGATTAACGCTCGCTTTTCTTGTGAATGGCACCGTTTGAACAGTATCATCCTTAGCTTTTACTTCAGGAGCTGTATCAGAATCTTTCTTCACATAAGAAATCACACGTTTAGCAGTTGTATTCAAATCAGACTCTTTTAATCCATCTGGCCATTTAAGATCTGGATTTTCTCCATTTGGATCTACTGGACTATCTTTTTCATGAGGTGTTGACGAAGAAACTTCAACAATTCTAGGTTTTACAACAATTTTAAATGTTTGAGAAGGTGCTGATGAACCATCTGTTGGGTTAACATCTTCCTTGTCATCAAATGTTGGATAGTGATTATCTTGAGTATGATATTCATCACTTTCTACTTCATAACCTTGGTTTTTAAGTTCTTTGATTTTGTTATCAACATCCGTACTTGCTGGTAATTCTGAACCAGATTTACCAGTTAAATCAAAGGTAGAAACAACCTCATTAGCTCCTCCATCTACTTTCTTCTCAATGACTACTTTAGCTTTCTGAGTTGACGGAGTATACGTAATTGGTGATGTTCCAAAATTATCAGCTGGTGTAAATCCTTCTGGAACATTGTATCCTTGTGTTGGATCGTTTGGATTTTTCGGTGTTAATTCTTGTCCGTTATATACTGGAGTATATCCTGGTACATAAGGAATTGTTACAGTACTAAAGTCCCCTGGTTTTGTTGGATCTGTTGGATGATTTGGATAATTTATTTTTTCTGGTGCTCCTTGTGGTTTCTTACCTGCTGGGTACTCAGGAACAAACGAACCAATCTCCTTATAAAGAACTTTCTTCACTTCAGAAGATACTGTTCCATTTTGTGTTGGCTTAGGAGCATCTTTTTCTGGTACAAGTTTATCCGCATTATCTACTAATAAATAATTATTTATAACTCGAGATTCAGCTGAATTATACTTACCATTAGTACCATCTGCTTTAGCATCTGTTAATTTATCAGCTTCATTGTAAACTTCCCAATCAGAGTAAGTTACCTCTTTTGTTTCTGGGTTAACCGTTGCTGTACGTTTATACGTTACTTTTTGTACTTTTTCAGCGTATAGAGGAGTTGCATCATCTTTGTTTGCATCTTCTTCTTTTAGATACTTAATTGTACGTGTAACTTCTTTAACTAAGTCTTCTCGAGTAACTCCTGCTGGATATTTACCAAGATTTTCGTCTCCTTCTTTTACAGGTGTATCTGCTGTTTTTGGAGATACTGGAGCTGTTGTGCTTGGATTTGTTGGGTCTGTTGTTACTGTTGGATCTACTTTAATTAAATCTAATACGTGAACCGTTACATCGACTTCTGTTGATTTCTTACCTTCACTATCAGTTGATTGAACTTTTACAGTATAATCTCCAACTGTAGTTGTATCTAAGTTACCTGCATTACTTACTGCGATTGTTGGTTTAGTAGACTCAACTCCATCACGATCATCTTCTAAGTCAGTTGCTGATGGTTTAGCTTTTTCTAAAACTTTAGCATTGTTCCATTTATCAGCTTCTTTTGTTTTATAAACATATAAATCTCTTTTCTCAACTGCTACTGTTGGAGCTTCGTTTAGAACATTAGCATAAGCTGGATCTGATTCGTTACCTGCTTTATCAAGCACAGTGACTTTGATACGTTTGTCCGGATTTGTTGTCTCATTCGCTTCCGTCAAATCTGTGCCTGCTGGAACTGGAACAACTAATTTACCATCACGTACTTCAACTTTTGTTGCACCATTATACCAACCATCTGCTTTCTTCGTTAGAGTAATTGGTGTTTTACTATTCGGTAAAGTAACTTTTAATGAAGTTAATCCACCAATAGCTTCTTTAATATTCTCTACCTCAGTGTTCGCATCACGGTTCGTTCCGTTATTTCTATCGTTTTCAGCAATATCTTGTTTTTCTCTAGTTTCATCTGTTAAGTTTGTTTGTTTTTCCGTAGGAACAGAAACTAGCAACTCTTTAACTTGATTTTTATCAGTTTTTTCGCCAATAATACTATCTGTATGGACTGGTTCTACTGTAGGAGCAACAGGTTTAACAGTATCAATATAAATTGTTTTATTGTAGTAATAATCTGGATTATCTGTATTTCCAAGTGCATTAAATGTATTTCTATATGGACTATTTGGATTTACAACGCCTGTATTTTCTAATACTCTGTTTCCTTGTAAATCTGTAAATCCTTCTTTAATTTCTGCAGTTACTTTAAAAGTAGCAGTCCCTTTAAAGTTTTTCGCTGTTGTGAAATCAATACCGAATGTTCGAGTTCCATTTTTGGCAGGATCAGAATCCCCCGCATTGAATTTCAATCTAAGTGTTCTAGTTGTTTCATCATATGATACCACTTGGTAAGGACCAGGCCAATTCCATTCATTTGCTTTTTTTACAGAATCTTTTAATTCAACACCCTCAGGAATTTTTACAGTATATTCATAAGCACCATAAGTTGGTAACCCTCCTACATTTTTCACAGTTACTCTTAATTGACCAGACTCTTTATCTTTATACAATACATCTTGACCATATGAAGAAGTTGATTTATTACGGATAACATCTGTTGTCATTTCTAAAGCTGCACCAACAGTCAAGTTAACTCCTCCTACAAAATATCCATCTTCAATTTCTGTTTTACCATTTACAGGATAAGTCTTTTTAAATGCCGGACCATCTTCTAATGCTTTAATCGTTATTTTAATTTTTTTAGTAGTATTTGGAGTATTAATAATGGTTCTCCAGAACCCAAAACCATTACCATTTCCTCCATCTCCATAAGGAGTTGAAACGTGTGTTGTTTCACTATTATTATTCGCATCTGTTACTGTTCTTAAAACTTCACCCGTATCTGCATCTGTAACTGTGATTTCTACTTTTTCACCAGTACCAGCAGTCCCCATATTCCCATATGCTCCACCCGTTAATGCACTAAGGTATAATCTAGAATTCGGATTAACATTAAATTCTTTTGAAATTTGTGTACCTTTTTTATTCAACTGAATATAATAGCCTTTACCGACAGCAGAATGTTCTGCATTATTTAAAGGAACACCAGGTACACTTGAGTAGTTAACACCATTTGCATAGTTTTGATTTGCTTTATTAGGCGCTAAAGGATTGTTTGGAGTAGGAGTATCGTTATACTGTCTCTCTATACTTCCATTATTATCGTAAACTTTAGATGGTTTGGGTTCAAATCCAGCAGGTCTATCAGCCGCAACTTCTGTTGGAGCTTCAGGTTTAATAGCTGTTACATAATTATTTGTTCCTTCTATTTTCCATCCATCAATTTCATTTTCAATTCTTTTTTCTTTCCAATTATAAGTAATTTTTCCTAATTTCTCTGGTGCTGGGTTCGGAATAGCAGCATTATTTCTCGAATATTGGTTTTCGACTGTTGTAGATTTTTTCACAACATCTGGTGTATTAAAATCAATATCTCCGAATTGATTTTTCAAACTTGATATAACGTTATCTACTGGGTTAGCTCCCACCCCTCTTTTATTATTACTAGTAGGACCTTCTGCAGCTTTTTCTCCTACACCAGTAGGTGTTGTCCTAAATCCACTTTCCCCTTTACCTGGTATAGCCTTCCCATTTCTTAGATCTTGGTTTTTATTTACTTTTTCTTCTTTAACTTCTGCCTTAGGCTTAGCTTCTGAAGTTTCTTTAGGTTCTGCTTTAGCTTTCGGCATACTTTCTAATACGAAAGCTCTATTTTTTAATGCTACTGTCGCTTTATCAACTTCACCTTGTGTAGCTGTTTCACTTGCTTCTAAAGCTTGAGCATTAGCTAATTCTGCTTTTCCTTCTTCAATTGCTGAAGCTGTTTTTTCTGTTACAGTTGCTTTTGCAATTGCATTTTGGACACGCGCGATTGCAGCACTTAGGTTAGCTCTGTTTGCTTTTGCTACTGTTGGTGCAGGTGTTTCTTCTTTAGCTGTTGTCGTTGCAGCTGGTGTCGTTGCTGATTCATTAGCATTGTTTACCACAGTATCGTTACTCGCTAAAGCGTTACCCCCTCCTAAGAATGCAAATCCAGCTGCCACTAATACTGAAGCTGTTCCAACATTGAATTTTTTAATCCCGTATTGATTAACTTTTTCAAGTTGTTTTTGTTCATTCATTTTTTTATTATTTTTACTATACATATTAATCCTCCTTTAAATCTATAGTTATAAATCAAAGAAATTATATCGTTACAAATTTATTTGTATAATTAAATATTTTATAATTCTTTTCATATAAATTTAGTAACTTTTAAAATTAAAACCTCCACTAAAGTTAATTATACTATACGATAATATATTTATCAATAATTAAAGGAATAAAAACTTTATCAAATTCAATTCAAATTAATTCACAATTATATTTATATTACTCATTTGATATTTGTATCACAGAAAATTATTTGCACACAAAAATCAATTAATACAATTTTATTTGTTAAATTAATTTTAAAAATTCGTTAATTTTTTTAATTCTTCGATTCAATACTATTTTTAAGCTTTTTATATTTATTTTATTCACTTATGGCATTTCTAACTTTCTTCTGACCTCAGTTTATAAATTTATAACTAACTATTAAATTACTTAAGCCATCTCTAAGATAAAATTATATTCATACTCGATTTAAATTTTTATTTGCAAATTATATTATTTTTTACATTTATTTTTTTAAAATAATTATTTTAATATAACTAAATAATGACCACCCCTGAAAAGGGGTGGTTTTCTCTTCGGGTATAACCCTTTGTTACTAACACGCACCTCAAGGCGCTGGCTTTCACATTCGTTCAAGCCCTATTGTATTTTGACGCCCGCTACCCGTTAAACGGGTTTATCTACTTTTTCTTATTTCCAAATGGATTTGTATATTCTTTTGTTGTCAATTTATCTATTGAAATGTCATGCGTTTCTTGTTCTCTGATATATTTTCTTATTGTACTTTCAATCAAACCTACAGTACTTACATAGTATCCTTCTGCACAAAATTTTCTATTCCCATACTTATATTTCAAGTTTGCATGCATATCAAATATCATCAGTGAACTTTTTCCTTTCAAATACCCCAGAAAACTTGATACACTATATTTCGGTGGTATTAATAACAGCAAATGTATATGATCTGGCATTATATGTCCTTCTATTATTTCCACTCCTTTATACTTACATAACCTTTTTATTATATCTACTATATCTCGTTTGTATTGATTAAATTCTATTTTTCATCTATACTTAGGGGTAAATACAATATGGTATTTACATAACCACTTTGTATGCGATAAACTATTATGTTTATTTGCCATAATTAAAATCATCCTTTCTTTATTTTAGAGCTTGAACTACTCTTATTTTATCAAGAAAGGATGATTTTTCAATTGTTTAACTTTTATATCGCACCCGCATAGCGGGTGATTTTTTGTTTCGGAGACTTTGCCTCCTCAACTAGCTAAAGCCATTAATCTAAGCAGCAAAATGCTGCCTAGATCTTATTTCCTATTTTTCTCTATGCCCCGAACTTGACAAAGAGCAAAAAAAATCTAAGTAGCAAAATGCTACCTAGATTTCATTACCTATTTTCTTCATCTATCAAATCTTATGAGAAGACTATTATTTTTACCGTTTTTTTAAATAATCGGGAAATAGACTCAATAAATTTTAATGTTTTGAGCTAGTTTATTTACAAGAATAAATATCTACTTAAATATCTCATTAAACAGTCTGACATATAGAACAGACTCTCATTATAACAATTATTTTTATTATATCTCATATTTCTCATTTTTACTTTGTTATTACAACATAATCACATACTATTCTTTTCTTTTAAATAGAATAAATGTTAAAGCCATTACTATAAACGCTCCTAATGCTGCTAATCCTTTTTCTTCTTTTCCTGTATTCGGTAATTTTTCAATATTATGATTTACTCTTCTTATTTCTCCTTTGCTGTGTTGATTCTTTTGTATAATATTATCTTTAGACATTTTTTGTTCTTGAATTTCTATCTGATTTGACGAATTATTATTATTAATTATATCCGTAATTCCTTTGACTTTATTTACAAATGCAAACTTGCTAAAATGATTTGTTTTAAATACTAATTCACCATTTTCTTCCTTAGATTGAATCTTTTCTAATTCTCCATTATTTTTAATATGATAAACTCCAATATTTTTCATATTTTCTCCTGCGAGTGCAACTCTAACAGTTCTATTATCTGTAATTTTATTTACTTTACCTTTTTCTAATAAATCTATATCAAAAATTCTTACATAATTTACATTTAATTTTTCTTTGATATTATTTATTAATTTGTGATCTTTTATTTCATTAAATAATATTTCATTAGCATTTATAACTTTATCAAATTCTACTGTTATTTTATCGTCTCCCGACAATGCTTTTAATTTAAACATAGTTTTATTGTTATCTTGAGTTTTAATATTTTCAATTAACTTAGATTTTTCTTTTTGTTTATCCACTTCTTTTATTTGTTTATCATAATCTAAACCATTTTTCGTCTTGTCGAAAGTATTTGTTTTTGACTGCGCATTATTATCACTTTGTCCGTCTGATTCTTTTGATTTATCTGTATTTTTTTCTCCCATTTTTTCTGGTAATTTCGGAGTAGATTCTTTTTCTTTACCTGGAGTTTTTGTTTCACTTTGTTTTTCCATTTCTGGTTTCACTTGTGGATTTTCTCTATTTATCTCTGGTTGTTTTTCTTCTCCTGGTACGGCTTGCGGAGTTGGCTTATTCTCTTCTGGTTGTACTTTATTATTTTCATTTTGTTTCGATGATTCTTTTGATTTATCTGTATTTTTTTCTCCTATTTTTTCTGGTAATTTCGGAGTAGATTCTTTTTCTTTACCTGGAGTTTTTGTTTCACTTTGTTTTTCCATTTCTGGTTTCACTTGTGGATTTTCTTTATTTATCTCTGGTTGTTTTTCTTTTCCTGGTACGGCTTGCGGAGTTGGCTTATTCTCTTCTGGTTGTACTTTATTATTATCATTTTGTTTCGATGATTCTTTTGATTTATCTGTATTTTTTTCTCCTATTTTTTCTGATAATTTCGGAGTAGATTCTTTTTCTTTACCTGAAGTTTTTGTTTCACTTTGTTTTTCCATTTCTGGTTTCACTTGTGGATTTTCTTTATTTATCTCTGGTTGTTTTTCTTTTCCTGGTACGGCTTGCGGAGTTGGCTTATTCTCTTCTGGTTGATTACGCTGAGGTATATTTGCATTATTACCTTTATTAGGTTTCTCTTTTTTCACTTCCCTCCATCTTGGAGTAAGTTCCATATCTTTAACAATTTCTTTAGAGACATCTTCACTCCATCCTGCAAACTGATAACCCTCTTTAGATGGTGTTGGAATAAATCCATCAGCTATTTTTCTATTTTTTCTTACTTTTAATGTAACTTTAGTTTTGTTCTCACTTCCAAAATAGAATGTTACAGTATAAAAATCCTCCATTGGAATACTATATTTTTCTCCAACAGCTACTGTTGTTAAACTTGGTGTATTTTTAAATAAATCTTCTTTAGGTGTTAACGTTGGTGTAGATTCCCCTGCGTTTCTCGTATCGAACGATAGCAAGTTTAGTCCTTTAATTTTTGTTGCTCCATCAAACATATTTGAAAAATCAACTACCTTTGAAGTATTGAAGTTATCTCCAAATACAATTTCTTCCAGTTTTTCCATCTTGTGAAACATGTAACTTAAATCTTGAACATTTGATGTATTAAATTTACTTAAATCAACTCTCTTTAATGCTGTACCTTGTAACATTGACTTCATACCAGTTGCATTTGTAGTATCAAAATTAGTGAAGTCAATTTTTTCTAATTTATCATAACCATAGAACATACTTTGTAAAGTTCCATTCGCTTTAACTTTACCTTTAAATACAACTTTTTTTACTTTATCTTTATACTTTCTAATATCTTTTCCATATGAAGATAACTGTTCATTTACATTTTCAGTATGTGCCCACTTGATATGATCTTTCCCATTATCGAATTCTCCTTCTTTACCATCTGTTGGTGAAAACTCTAATGTTCCATCTTTATATACTCTCCAAGTAACTGTACCTAGAATTCCAGATGCTTTTTCATCTACAAGTAGTTCATTATGGTTCTTCTCATAGATTTCTTTTAATTCATTTAAATATTTATTTTTCAACTCATCAATTTTTTTATTCTCAGGAAATTCATCTTTCACTAATGCTTCTCTAGCTTCTTCATATTTCTTATCTAGATTTCTAACCTTCTCCCTACTAAAGCTATCTTCTTTTAATCTAAGTTTATCAGCATAATCTCCTACTTTTTCTATTAATTCTTCAATTGCTTTATATCTATATGGTACTCCTAATTTATTTTTTAAGGTGTTTTCTATTTTATCTAAAACTTCCTCTCTAAATTCTCCTAAATCCTTAGGTGTATCTATTTCTTTCTTAAGTTCTTCATATAATTTTTCAAATAAAGTTAGAAGTTTTTCTTTATCCTCTTTTGTATAAATCTTACCACCTTTTTTGGCAATTTCTTGAACTTCTTTTATCTCTTGTCCTGCTATAGCAGCTCTCTTATCTTTTTCTAATAATTTCCCATCTCTCGTATTATTTTCAATAATCTCGCTTTCACTATTAGCATCTTCACTTCTATTAGGGAATTCATCTCGTTTTGATGAAGAAATTAAATCAGAACGTTTTACAGAAATTACATCACTTTCACCTGCAGACAGCGATGTACCATCAACACTTTTTTTACCTCTTACTATAACATTATACTCAACTTTTTCCTCTAAATTATTGAAGATAACTTCTCCCTTTGAATCGGTTTTCTTATTTTCAATTTTCTGACTAACTGTATTTTTCAATTCAACTGTATAATCTGTAACAGGTTTTTCATTTTCATCTACTACTTTAACTGTAATTGAATTCTTATTTTTATTATTTAGCTTTGGTATATTTTTATCAAGCTCTTCAATTTTTTCACCTGAAGCAGCCTTATTCAAATTAATTACATAATCATCTAATAGTTTTTTAAGTTCTAACTTTGCAGGGAAATTCTGGTCTTTTATCTTGTTTAACCCAATTTCATATTGTTTTTTTAACTCTTTTTTCCTTTTAATTTTTTCGCTATCTTCAACAGTTTCTAAATTTTTATCTATCTCAGATAATTTTTTTTGATATTCTTCTCTTAAATTATTTAAAATTTCGAATCTATCTAAATTATTCCCTAAAGTATATTCTTCTTCCCTACTTATCTCATCTATTATCTTACTCGCAAAATCTTTTTCGTTTCTTTCTGACATCTTGGGGATACTCTCAATAAGATCCTCTTTCAATTCACCAAAACCTTGTAATAGTAAAGTTTTTTTCTTCTAATGTATAAATTTTACTTCCATGTTCTACTCTATCTCTTGCATTTTCAATAAAATCAGTAATTATACTTTCTCGTTTTTTATCATCAAAGTTCTCATTAGTTGATATTTCTCTTCTTACTCTTGGTTTTACATGATCTTTTTCTTGATTATCATTTCTTATTGCATTATTCATATCCTCATTGTTTTTTGTCACCTCATGGAAAGTGCTTTTATTAACAGGGGTATCTGCATTTTTGGAATTTACCACATCCTTCGAAGTTTGAACTGAATCAACTCTTTCTTTAATTGACTTTATCGCTTTTCTTATCTCGGAACTTTCCCCTTCATTATTATTCACCCCTTTTTCTTTTTTAGTATTTTCTGAAGTTTGTTCCATATTTTTTATTGTTGGTGGTACAACTCTTCCTTGTATAACTGATTCAGTAGTTTCTTTATTTTCTTCTTTTGTATTAGAGTCACTAGCTTGCACAGTTCCTCCCATAAACATTATCGAAGCAACTGCTACACTGAATACTCCAACACTATATTTTCTTATTGAATATTGATTTGTTTTATTAAATTGTTTTAACATATTTTATCTCCTTTAATCTTAATAATCACATTATATTCAATTAATATTAAACCAATATGAAAAAATACGTATAATTTCATTTCTTATTAATTTTTGAATTAACAAAAAAGCATCGAAGATGATATCAAGATTTTAAAAAAATCTCGTTCTCTCTTCGACACTTTATTTTTAAAAGTAATATTTACTTTTTGTATTAAAGACTATCTATATAACTCATTTTATGATCTAATTTTCTTTTTTACATTCATTAAAATTAATACTAAATCTCATCCCTTCATCGATTGGTTCTAAACTATATGTATAATTATAACTATCTAAAATATTTTTCACTATATACAACCCTAATCCTGAACCTCTATTCTTATTACTTTCTATTGTATTCGAGTGAAAGAAAATTTTAAAAAGATTACTAAGTTCTTTAGAAGTTAGTGGTTGACACGTATTATCTACTATTAGACTATTATTACTAAGATAAATATTCACTTTACCTTCAAAATATGAATACTTAATAGCATTACTAATTATATTACAAATTACTTTATCCAAGGCTTTTTTATTCATATCTACTTTAAAATCATCTATTATCTCATAAGTTAATTTTATATTTTTACTTAAATATAGTTCTTCATATTTCCCTAGAATATTTCTTATGAATGATGACATCTGTATTGTATTTTTATTTTCTGTCCATTCTTGAAATTTCGAAGAATCTAGGACTTCCTTCAGCAGCGAATCCATATTATCGATTACAACTATACTTTTTTTCAGGTACTTCTCATGATCTTTATATCTACCAATATTAAATAGCATATTTTCAGACATTATTCTTAAACTAGTTAACGGTGTTTTTAATTCATGTGATGCACCTCTTAAAAAGCTTACTTTCTGTTTTTGCATTCTACATATATTTTCATTTTTTCTTTCTAAATCATCTATTACACTTATTAACTTTTCATAAAGATTATCAATCTGTCTACAAACATCGCCAAATTCATCTCCATAACATGTATTAAATCTAACACTCTTATCCATTTGCTCCATTTTCTTTGTTACTCTGGAGATATGTAATAATGGACTTACAATTCTCTTTGAGTAAAAATACGAGAATATAATTGAAAAAATTAATGTTATACAGGCTATTACTGGAATTGTTAAATTCATCATTTTTATAAATCTAGTTTTTATATCTTTATTTAAAACCACTTGAACATAAACATGTTCTCCATCTTTTGTTGTTAGTTCTCTTTCTTCAATTAAAAGATGATTGTCAAACGTATCTTCTTTTATATCTAAGTCATGTGTTAAACTAAAAGTTCCATTCTCTATATCTCTTCTCAGATGTGCAGCTACATTTATATTTTTTGAATATGCGATTAACTCATCTCTTATAACACTAATTTCTTTTCCTTCTAGACTTCTAACTAGTATATCAGCACTTTTTCTAACTTCTTCTTTCTGTTGTTCAATATAAACATTAGGAAAGATTAGATAAAAAATTAAATGAGCTAAAACAACAACACTCCCTAAAATACTAACTGTGTAAATAAATGTTTTGGGTAAAATCTTAAAATTTTTCATTGTCAAATTAATTTATACCCCACATTTTTTACTGTGACTATACAGTCAAGACCTAATTTCTTTCTTAAATTTTTAACATATACATCTATTACCCTGTCTAATGGAGGCTCTTCCAGACTATTCCACAACTGTTCTATTATCTGTCCTCTACTTAAGACTCGGTTTTGATTTCGCAAAAGTAATTTCAGTATATCAATTTCTTTAGGTTTCACATCTACCGAATTCCCTTCGAAAGTTGCTGTATAACTAGAAAAATCAATAATCGCATCTTTATATGTCCAAATTTCATGTTCACCGTAATGTCTATTTAATAATACTTTGATTCTACTGGCTAACAAAGGCAATGAAAATGGCTTGATAACATAATCATCCGCAGTTAATGCAAAGCCTGATAATTGTGTTTGTTCATCATTCAATGCACTTAATAATATAATTGGTACATTACTTGTTTTTCTTATTTCTCCTAAAACTTCAAAACCTGTTTTTCCTGGTAACATTATATCTAGTATCACAAGGTCTACTGAATTATCTCGAAAAACACGTAACGCTTTTTCTCCATCTTCAGCTTTAAAAATATGATATCCTTGGGTACCTAAATACTCTGATATACCTTCTAATATTATTTTTTCATCATCTACAATTAGTATATTCATTTAAATTCTCCATTCAATAGTTTTTATAGACATAACATAAAGTCTCATTTTATAAATAAATGTACGTTAAAAAAGTAAATTAATCTTGTATATAATGTATAGTCAGATACTTAATATTCTAATAATCAGTTCCATATATATAATAACATGAATTAAACTACAAGTCATTTATCCAATAAATATTTCATTAAATCATCTAAATGTTAATTATTCTATAATATTTTATGTTTTACTTTCTAAAAATATTTCTCGTAATATTTTTTCTGAAAACTAATAAACTAACTAAAACAATTATAATAGCTATAGCACATTTATATGTAGACGTCTCACTTCCAGTATTAGGCAAGGATCCCTTTTCTTTTATAGTTTCTTTCGAATTTTCTTTTGACTTTTCTTTTAAATTATTATATTTCTTATGTTTATTTTGACCTGTAAATTCTTTCGTTTGAGGAGACTCTTCTATTTCTATTTGATTCCCTGTATTTTCTCCTCCTATTTTCTCTGTATTAGTATTTTCAGTAAACTCAAATAAGTTATGCTCTTCTATTTCTTCCACAACATTTGATCTATTTGATCCACTCTCTTCTTTTGGCATAGTATCTTCACCAAATTCAACATAATTATTCTCTGTTGTTTCTTCTATCGTTCTACTATCTTCTCCCTCTTCTTGTTTCTTTAGATTTTCTCCAGTAATATATTCAGTTGCTGTATCTTCACCAAATTCAACATAATTATTCTCTGTTGTTTCTTCTATCGTTCTACTATCTTCTCCCTCTTCTTGTTTCTTTGGATTTTCTCCAGTAATATGTTCAGTTGCTGTATCTTCAATAAATTCAATAAAATCTCCTCCTGTTGATATCTCTACATTATTATAATTAATTGATGGTTTTATATAAGTATTTGTAACAGTTAATTCATTTTCTTTTTTTACATAATCTTTTAATTGTAATGATTCTCCGGTCTCATCTACTTCTTTTACTGAATATATAAATTTCTCTCCCTTTGAGTTAGTTGCAGGTAACATTTCCCATATAACTGTTGTCTCTTTATCCTTTTTACTATCAACTTTTTTTAACTCCGCTTCATTTACAGCTTCTTCAGTTCCATCCTCTATATGTCTAAATAACTTTAAATATATAATAGGTTTCTCATCTGGTGCATCTATCCAAATTTTCTTTGCACTAATATTTTTTTTTAAAATTGGTTTTAAAGGTGTCGCTGGAATATTTTCTACTACTGGCTCTACGCTAATTACAGCTTGATAACTCTCATCTTGTGGTACAAATATATTAAATTTAGTATTTGTATACTTATCTAAATCTTTATTATCAATTAATTTTAAGTATGCAGTTTTCATAGCAATTGCATTTTTTCCAGAATAATTTTTATCTACTGGAGCAGTTGCTTCTGTAAAATACCACACCGCATCTTGTGTAACTTCAATTTTTTCTTGTTCTGACAATTCATTTAAATAACCATTTTTATTAATTGGGTATCCTTCAGTTACTACTTTAGCTATTTGTTTTCTCAAATTTGTTAATTCTGGTTTATTGTGTTCATATTTCGATGCATATTGTTTTAACGTTTCTTCATCACTACTCTGTAACTTTTTATATAATTTCTTTGATGATAGCTTTGTTGGTGGAAAATGTTTCGTTAATTGAAAACAATACCCTTGATAAACTCTCCCTGTTCCCCCTAGTTCAGCTATCTCTAATTTGTGGCTACCTCCTTCAAGTGTACTTCCATTATCATAAATTTCATATTTATACTCACCTTGTGATCCTGTGTTCTCTACAGCAAATGATTTATTCGCTACTAGAAATGTTAGTGTAAAAATACATACTAAGCTTGTTAGTAGTATATTTCGTATTCTACTCAATTAAAATACCTCCTAATTTTTATGTTTCCCCTATCTAATCAGCTACTTTATTTACTCCTCTATTAAACTACTTAATTTATCTTTTATATTTATAATAACAAACAGTTGTTATTTAATCATTAGATACCTCCTTAACTACAAAATGAGAAAGAAAACATGTAGGTTTAACTACTGTTACTTTCTCTTTAAAATATTCTATATACATGAAAAATATATACGGTAAAATGATTTTATTTTCATTTCACAAACAAGCATACACTATCAATATGAAATAAATATGAATTGTATATGAAATATAAAACCAAATACATTAGTACTAATTTATTTACCTAATGTAATATATTGATTTTTCTACTAAATAATTATAATCAAATTTTCAGCATTATATTTACATTCATACTCATTATTTTAATGTTAATTTTTAAATTTTAAATATTATCTGTCTCAAAAAAATAAAGAAAGAGAGAGAGTATTCTATAATTTCTAAAATCTCTCTCTTTAAGAAAACCAGGTTGAAAGGATATTGTATATCCTGCTTTGTTTCGTTATTATTTAATTTTCATCAATTAGTCTTTGCTTAATATTTAATTTTATTCTGATAGGAAAAAACAATTTTTATCAACCTTAGAAAGTAACCAACACTATTACTTTCTATAATTAGTATACAAACTTAATATGAAATAATTATGAAACTAAAAAAAAAAAAAAATAAGACCCAAAACTAAGTTTCCTTAATTTTGAGTCTAAAATTTCTATACTAAAACTTTATCGTTTTCTTTTCTCTCTTTTGGAGATTGACGTACACTTATTTCGATTTTTCCTTTTTTGTTTAACTCACGTACTTTTAATACTGCCCATAATTGAGCTGCGATAAATAGTGATGAATATAAACCAAAGACTAATCCGATAAGTAATGCTACGTTAAACGTATAAATTGAACTACTTCCTAGTAATAACATAACTACTACCGTAATTATAACTGTTAATACCGTATTGATAGAACGAGTTAACGTTTGTCTTAAAGATACGTCTACAAGTTTATAAATTTGTTCTTTTGATTTCAATACTTTTTCATGATGCATATGTTCACGAATACGGTCAAATGTAACGATAGTATCGTTGATTGAGTAACCTACAATCGTTAATACCGCTGCGATGAATGTAATATCTACTTCTAGTCTTAATAAACTTGTTATGAAGATAATTATACATACGTCGTGTAGTAAGGCGATAACACTTGTAAGTCCCATACGCCATTCGAATCTAAATGCTACATAGATAATGATACCTATTGATGCATACATTAATGCGAATAATGCGTTTTTAGCTAATTCTTTACCTATTACTGGAGATACAACACTTAGGTTAGCATCTTTTTCATATTTTTTAGCAAAGTATTCTTTTATTTCGATTGATTTTTCTTGTCCAAAACTCTCTTTAGAGTGAATTGTCGCTTGTTTTTTATCTGGTGATAAAACTATTTTTTCATCTTTTACTTTTAGATTGTTTAAATCTTCTTGAACTTTATCTACTGATAATTCAGTGTTAGCAGCTACGTCTATACGAGTACCACTAGAGAAGTCAATTCCTAGGTTAAGTTTATTCATTCCTAGAGAAATAGATCCTGCAATCATAATTGCAATACTTAAAGCGAAGAATTTCTTCATGTGCTTAGTAAAGCTTAACCATTCAAATTTTGTACTTAAGTTAAGTGAGTTAATACCAAACTTAGTTTCATGAATACTCTTCTTACTTACACCGAAGTACCCTGGGTGATTATTAAAGATGTTAGAGTTTACTAATAAACTTAGTAATAATCTAGTACCAAATACCGCAGTTATAAAGCTGACAAGAATTGATAGTAATAACATTGTCGCGAAACCTTTAACACTACTTGTACCAAAGATGAATAGTACTACTGCAGCGATAACTGTCGTAAATTGCGAGTCAAAGATTGTCCATAATGATTGTTTAGCACCGTCTAAGTATGCTTTTTTCAATGGATATCCAGCACGTACTTCTTCTTTAATTCTTTCATACATGATAATATTGGCATCGACCGCCATACCAACCCCAAGAATTAAGGCTGCGATACCAGGAAGTGTTAGCACCCCTGAAATCATGTTGAAGAACACTACTGTGATATACACGTATGCAACCATCATCACACTCGCTACAAATCCAGGTACACGATAAATAACTAACATGAATAAACAGATAATAGCTAATGCGATAGCCCCTGCATATACTGTTTGATTTAGCGCATCGGCACCGAATTGAGCACCTACTGAGTTAGAGTAAATTTCTGTTAATTTAACTGGTAAAGCACCTGAGTTTAATAAAGCTGCCATTTCTTTAGCTTCTTTTACAGTAAAGTTACCAGTGATTTGAACATCTTTAGAGTTAATAGTTTGTGCTACTTGTGGTGCAGAAACATATTTAGGTTTCTCTTTAGCAGCTTCAGCTTTGAATGAGTCTCCTTCATTGAAATCCATCCAAATAACCATTAAGTTTTTCCCTTGACCACGTTTACTGATTTCTGAAGTAATATTACCGAATTTATCAGCATCTTTTAACTTCAAGTTAACATCTGGCTTATTGTTTTGATCAAATCCTTGAGAAGCTCCATTTTCTTGTAAATCAGATCCATCTAAAAGAACTTTATCTTCAATATCACGAATAGTAAGGTTCGCTTGTGTTGATAATACTTTACGAGCTGATTCTTGATCTTTTACACCTGCAAGCTCAACACGAATTCTATTTCCTGATTCAACAGTAATAACCGGCTCACTTACCCCAAGAATGTTAATACGTCTACTAATAGTGTCCGCAGTTGCTTTTACAGCCGCTTCATCTATAGTTTGACCTTCTTTAAGAGGTTCTACTTGGTATAGCACCTCAAATCCTCCTTGAAGATCCAGTCCAAGATTTACTTTTTCTGCATTAGATTTTGAAGTTAACCCTATTGAAGTAAGGATAATAACTACTAATGACAAGAAGGCAAGTATTCTACTGAACTTTTTCTTCTCATTTTTTCTTCCTCTCATGAAAGTTCTCCTTTATTTTATTTTTCATTGTACAATTTATAGTAATCAAATATAAAATTATTTATATGTAAATCGCTATATAGGTAATTAATACGCTACCTTCTAATTTATCAAATTTTCGCTAACTTATCAAGTATTTATTTAATTTTTTTATAATAATCCTCTACATATTTAATGACAGAAAAATCATTATTATTTCCGATAACTTCATCGCACATATTTTGAATCTCATCTTTTGCATTATTTGGACAAACGCTCCATCCTGCTACATCGAACATTTCTTTGTCATTAAAATTATCACCAAATACCACACAATCTTCGATTGGAGATTTGTAATACTCGGCTAATTTTTCAATTGCAGTACCTTTGTTACATCCTTTCGGCATGATATCAAAGAAATTAGTCGCTGAAAATGTTCCATCAACTTCTAACACTTCACTAACCTTGTTATAGAAATTCACCACTTTATCATGATCTTTCGCAATCATCATAATTTTTTGGCAATCTTCATTGTTTTTCTTAAGTTCCCCAATGATGTCTTCGTGAATATACATAGGTGTTTTTAATTCCTCAGGCATATCCGCTTCTATACGTTTCATACGTGCCATGCTAAATGATAAATGTGTACAGTATATATAGTTTAACGTATAAACATGAAATTCTATCTCATCATCGTTTAATTCTTTAAACATACTGTATATTTTTTCTATTTCTTCCGTTTTAAAGCTTTTTTGATATACTATTTCACCCGTTAATAGATTTCTAATTAAACTTCCATTGTTAGAAATAACTACATCGTTCATCCCTAAGTTGTGATAATAATGTTTTACAGCAATATCAGGTCTTCCTGTGGCAATTATGAATTTACTTCCTTTATCTTGCAGTTTGACAATCACATCTTTCGCATTAGGTGCAACTTCTTTTTTATCATTCAAGAACGTTCCATCCATATCAGTAATAAACCATTTCATTAGTTATTTTTCTCCTTTGTGAAAACTAAAAATTTACTAATTACATAATTAGCAACAAGTACTACGAATTGAATAATAAATTTACTTAAATATGCATTCATTCCTAAGTAAATGAATAATTCTACTCCGAATACTTCTATAACAAGTGTAGATAATCTAGCTGTGAAAAATTTTGTAAGTTCATAAAGAACTTTCTTAAATCCAGCAGCCTTAGAGTTAAATACGTATTTAGCATTAACAAAATATGCGAATAAAATAGATAATGTTATAGATATTAAATTTGCTGGTCTAACTTCCATCCCATAGTAATACAAAATAAAATATGTACCTACATTTACAAGTGTCGTACAAACTCCAAAGAATATGTAATTCACTATACTCTTGTATTTAGGTTCTTTGTAAAGATCCAGCATTTTCTTTATTAAATTTTTCATGCTATCCTCTTTATATTAAAATTTTGCCAACACTTAATTATATACCTATAATCAGTTTTTTTCAAATTTTTACATGTTAATTTCTAATTCAAGTTAGAATTGACTTATGAATTTTTTAGTAATTCAATTTTATACCATTTTTCTTTGACTAAATGCTAAAAAGAGAGGTTTTTCAACCTCTCTTCTGTCTTTAAACTTTCACCTTTGGTATATAGGCAGTGAGACACCTTCTTTATATTCTCAGTATATCAATTAATCTTTTAACTGTCAATAAAATTAACTAGTTTTAAATAAATTTGAAATTTCTAATTTATACACAACTTATTTTATTTAACCTACAGTTTACTGAAAAGCTTAACTTCTGGGTATTTATCGCTGAACCAGTTCATCGCGAAGTCATTTTCGAATAAGAATACGTAGTTATCATATAAGTCTTTAACTAAAATACTTCTTGAACTTGACATGTTCTCATTGATTGAATCTTCATTTTCAATCCAACGAGTAGTTTTTTGTCCGATACGTTCCATTATTACTTCTGTGTTGTATTCATTTTTCATACGGTGTTCAAACACTTCAAATTGTAGTTGACCTACTGCTCCTAAGATAATTTGATTCGTATGTAATGTTTTATAATATTGAATAGCTCCTTCTTGTACTAGTTGCTCTACACCTTTGTGGAAGTGTTTTTGTTTCAGTACGTTTTTAGCTGAAACTTTTACGAAAATTTCTGGTGTAAATGAAGGAAGTGCTTCAAATTCAACTTTTTTATTTTGATATAGTGTGTCTCCGATTTGATAGTTACCGCTATCGTAAAGACCAATAATATCTCCCGCATAAGCTACATCAACTGTAGCTTTATCATCTGCCATGAAATTAGTTGAACGTGAAATTTTTAATTTTTTCCCTGTTCTTGCTAAGTTTACATCCATACCACGATTAAACTCACCTGAACATACACGTAAGAATGCGATTCTATCACGGTGTTTAGGGTCCATATTTGCTTGGATTTTAAAGATGAATCCTGAGAAGTCTTCTCCTGTTGGTTGAATATCTTCTTCATTTACTCCACGACGACCTTTTGGTGTTGGTGCATTATCTACATAGTAGTTTAAGAAACTTTCCACTCCAAATGATGATAATGCTGATCCGAAGAATACTGGAGTTTGTTCTCCTTTTAGTTGTTTTTCATAATCATAATCAACACCCGCTTCAGTAATAAGAATCATATCTTCTACACATTTTTGATACATAGTATCTTGAGCAAGTGGATTATCATCAACGATATTATACTCTTCATCTAACTCTACAAAATCACTATCTTCATTGAATGGTTCGATAAAATGATTTTTTCTATCCATAATTCCGAAGAAGTTTTGTCCCATACCTACTGGCAGGTTCATCGGATATGTTTCAATTTCTAATTTATCTTCAATCTCAGCTAATAATTCTAGTGGATCTTTAATTTCACGGTCAACTTTGTTGATGAATGTGAAAATTGGAATTCCACGCATACGACAAACTTTAAAAAGTTTTAATGTCTGTGCTTCAATACCTTTTGCTCCATCGATTACCATCACTGCACTGTCAACAGCCATAAGTGTACGATATGTATCTTCTGAGAAATCTTCGTGACCTGGAGTATCTAGGATATTGATAATTTTGTTATCATAGTCAAGTTGCATTACTGAAGATGTTACAGAGATACCACGTTGCTTCTCTATATCCATCCAGTCACTTTTTGCATATTTTCCTGTTTTCTTACCTTTTACCGTCCCTGCTTCACGAATTGCTCCACCGAATAAAAGTAATTTTTCTGTTAATGTAGTTTTACCAGCATCGGGGTGAGAGATAATGGCAAACGTTCTTCTTTTTTCTACTTGTTCTCTAATTTTTTCTACCACGTTATTTTCCTTTCAATTTTTTATTTTATATTAAATTTCTTTTTCGCTTCTTCTACAGCAACGATTGGATCTGAATGCCAAACTTTTTTACCACCTTGAAGAATCTCATAATCTTCACGCCCTTTTGAGGCTAAGATTACTACGTCTCCCGGTTTTGATAATTCAATTATACGTTTAACCGCATCTGTTCTGAACCATACTTTTTCATAATTTTTATGAGTCATACCTTTTTCAATTGACCCCATAAGAACTTCTACATCTTCATCGCGTGGGCTATCTGTAGTAATAACAACATAATCCGCTTCTGAGATAATTTCTCCAATTAATGGTCCTTTTGAAATATCTCGTCCACCACCCATTCCTGTTACCAGAAGGGTACGTTTTCCTTTTCTTATTTCACGAGTTGCTTCTAATAATTTTTCATATCCATCTGGAGTGTGAGCAAAGTCACTAATTATATCTATCGGTAAATCATCACCTAAAATTTCCATACGACCGTATAAAGCTCCTAGTTTCGGTAATATATTAACTAATTGCTCTACACTATATCCTTTTACCCAAACAGCACTAAGTGCAGCAAGAACATTACTTACCATAAAGTCTCCGATATAATTAGTAGTACATTCAAAAGTACCTTCTGGAGATTTTAGTGTGAAACTTGTTTTATAGATTTTATCTTCTTTAAATTGTTTAATATTATATGCATAAAAATCAGCAGTTTCATCTTTGATAGAATAATTAATTTCTTGTTGATATAAGCATTTAGAAATAATTTTATAATAACTATCATCTTTGTTCAACACACCAAACTTCGCTTCTGATAGGTTATTTCCTAATGTTGAGAATAGTAAACTCTTATCATAGGCATAAGTTTGCATATCCCCATGAAAATCTAGGTGTTCGTGTGTTAAGTTCGTAAATATTGCTACGTCGATATCTACATTATAAATACGCCCTAAAGCCATTGCATGCGATGATGCTTCGAATGCAAGATTCTTGATATTTTCATGGCGTAACTCTCCGATTTGATTATGTAATGTTACTACATCAGGAGTTGTATTACCAAAATAAATCGGTTCATCATCATTTTTACCAAAACCATTAGTTCCAATATAAGCACTACTTTCTCCTAGATTTCGTAGCATATTATGAACTAATGTAGAAATACTCGTCTTACCGTTTGTTCCTGTTACTGCAACTGTGTGAATATCAGCACCTTCATTAATCTTTTTAGCTATCATACTAGCAATTTTTTCAATTTCATGCTCTCTAACAACAAGAACAGCACAATTTTCTACATTATAATTTTCATAACGACTAGCTATTACTAAAGCCGCCCCTTGTTCAATAACTTTTTCTATAAAGTTGTGACCATCTACAGTATAACCTTTAATAGCGACAAATACATCCCCTTTTCCAATTTTTCGTGAATCTTGAGAAATGCTGTTAACACTATCTGGTAATTTTCCATAAATAGTTTTTATTTTTATATTATCAATAATATCTAAAATATTCATACTATCTACCTTTTTCTTATTTTCTAACTACTAAATTATACCACGCATACTAGTAATACTCAACCAACAACGGTAATTATTTTATTTTCACTAGTAATATTGATAATCTTTTTTCTTTATTATTTAACGAATTTCTGTCGACAATTGACTTTATATTTCAGTTATGTTGATAATTAATAAAATCTAGTGTAATATATATAAGAAATCATTATTAAAGAAACTTTAAGGAGCAACAATGGAACACGAAATTATTTCCGAAATATTAGGTCATATAGCTAATAACAATATTAATAAAATCACTTTTTCAAATATTCGCAATAAAGAATTAGAACTTGATAAAGTCATTGGTAAATTAGTTAATATTAAAAACTGTATTAATCTACAATTAGAATATCGTTATAAAAGAATAATAAAACATACGAACCTTGTTACCACTGATTCTGAAAGTATCGAAAAAGTCATTATTGGACTTTTCGAATTAGCAAAAGACATAAATATAGTTACTGTTGATGAAAATATAAATATTAAAGTATCTAAAAAGTTCAAAGTTAGTGTGAATAGAAATAAAACGACTGCAAAAGCTGTCTCATTCGATCACAATAAGAAAAAAGAATACTTCCTAGATGAAAAACAAAAATATGACTTTTTAATCGAACTAGGTATACAAAATAAAGATGGTAAAGTTGTTAAAAGTAAATACAATAAATTTAAACAAATAAACAAATACCTTGAATTTATTAAACAAGCTACTACTCAATTAGATTCTAATAAACAGATCACAATCTTAGATTTTGGTAGTGGTAAGAGTTACTTAACTTTTTCTACCTATTACTATTTAACTGAAGTTTTAAAAATGAATGTTAAAATCATTGGAATAGATCTAAAGAAAGAGGTCATTGAACACTGTAATAATATCGCTGAGAAACTTAATTTCAAAAATCTTAGTTTCATTTACGGTGATGTTATTGATTACGAAAATAAAGATGAGATAGATATGGTTATTAGTCTGCATGCATGTAATACTGCAACTGATATAGCTATACTAAAAGCTTTGGGTTGGAAGGCGAAAGTATTCTTCGCTGTACCATGTTGTCAAAAGGAAGTTAAAGGACAACTTAACTCTGATTTCCTTCCATTCATGCTAAAACATGGAATTATTAAAGAAAAATTCTCTACACTTCTTACTGATTCAGTACGAAGTGAAGTTCTAGAAGCATTTGGATATAAATCTGATATAGTCGAGTTTATTTCAGCAGAAAATACACCAAAAAATCAACTTATCCGTGCTTATAAAGTATCGGATAATATTAATAAAAATAAAATTATTAATCTTGAGAAATTCACTTCATCATTAAATGTGAAGATGTTCTTACTAGAAGAAGTAAACAAACTTATATAAAAATAAAGCATTAGCTCTTGATTTCGAGCTAATGCTTTTAATATTCATAAAATTACAGTTCACTAAAGTCGTAAACTTTACCTTTTTGTCTATTTGGTAATACCGCTGCAATTACTAAACAAATTAATGCAGGTACTAACCACTCTAAACTTTGTGCTGCTAAAGGCAGTTTTGCGATTAAGTTACTGAATGAAGCAACTTTTAATTGACTTCCAATTACAGAAACAATAGAGATTAATGTCACTATTGCCATAGTTAGTTGCATTCCTAATTTTGATAGTGCAACGTATTTGTTAACAATAACGATTAATACTAAAGCTATTGTAATTGGGTATAAGAATAATAGCATTGGTACTGAGAATTGAATAACACTTTGTAATCCTACATTTGCAATTGCAAAACCTACAATTGTGAAAATAACAGCATAAACTTTGTATGAAAGTTGTGGAAATTTTTCGTTAAAGAATTCTGAAGTCGCAACGATTAATCCTACTGTTGTAGTGAAACATGTAAGAATTACCATAATTCCTAAGAAGACACTTCCGTATGTTCCAAAAATTAAACGAGCTGATTCAGATAGCACGTATGCCCCTTTGTTAACTTTAGCATTAGCTAATACTTCTGCAGGTACTGCAAATCTATTACCTAATAATCCAAGTCCAACATATAGAATACTAAATCCAATTCCTGTTGCAATACCAGCGATCCATACACTAGATAAAAATTCTTTTTTATCTTTAAATCCTAATTGTTTTAATGCACTCATCGCAATGATACAGAACGCTACTGAAGCTAGAGCGTCAAGAGTATTATAACCTTCGATAAATCCAGTACCGAATGCTAATCCACTAGTTGCATATGTTTTAGCTGCTTCTCCTGTTGAATTAAATTTAGATACACCAAGAATTACTAAAACTACAATTAATAAAGCAAAGATAGGTGTTAAAACTTTCCCTACACTATTTAAAATCTTAGTTGGGTTTACTGCTAATAAAAACGCACATAAGAAATAAATTACCGTAAAAATTAATAACCATGGTAACTTACTTTCAGCTACAACTGGCGCTACTCCAATATCAAATGCAGTAGCTGCTGTTCTTGGAATCGCAAAAAGAGGTCCAATTGATAAATAAAGTAAAACTAAGTATGTTGTTGAGAATAGTGGAGAAATTTTTTCATCCATTTCTACTCCATAACCATTCGGATTAAGTGCACCTACGATAAGTGTAACGATAGCGATACCTACTCCAGATACAACAAATCCTAAAATTGCTGGCCAAAAGTTTCCTCCTGCACTTACTCCAAGTGTTGGTGGAAAGATTAAGTTTCCAGCACCAAAAAAGATACCAAATAATAACAATCCGGTTAATAAACCTTTTTTCATATAAAATATTCTCCTTTCTTAATTTATAATAGTATTATTATAATACTATACCTTTTTAAAAAAGGCAAATACTTTTTAAATAATAATATAGCGTTTTCAGATAATAATGCGTATAAATTTGAAAACGGATTTGAAATTAAATTTCAAATCCGTTTTTTTATTATATATGTAACCAAAGAAGTTGGATAACAAATAATACTGCAAAAAGATACATTAATGGGTGAATATCTTTCCATTGTTTTTTAGATAGTTTTAATACTACATAGAATATAAATCCAAATGCGATACCATCATTAATAGATCCAGTTAAAGGAATACCAATAATTGTAACAAATGCTGGGAATGCTTCTGTTATATCATTCCATTCTATCTTCGCAATACTTTCCATCATAAATGATCCAATGATAATTAACGCTGGAGAAGTAATCGCTGGAACTGCTGCTAAACTACTTGCAAGCGGGAATAAGAAAATTGATATTACTACAAAGAAACTAGTAGATAATGCAGTAAGACCTGTACGACCTCCATTTGCTACCCCTGCTGATGATTCAATATAAGCTGATGTTGGTGTACTACCAAATAACGATGCAGCTAATGTCGCGAATGAATCAGCTAATAATGCTTCTTTTGCTCTTTCCATTCTTCCATTTTTTACTAATCCTGCTTGAGTAGTTACTGCTACCATTGTTCCTGTAGTATCAAATAGTGTAACCATTAGGAATGTAAATACTATTCCATATAATCCTAATTGTAAAGCATTAATACTTTCAGTAGCTGGATTATATAGAAGGCTTAAATCCATGTGAGGAATACCAAACACTTTTTCTACTTTTAACATTCCTGTAAAGTAAGAAATAATAGCAATAATTGCCATACCAATAAATATTGCTCCTTTAATCTCTAGAGCTAAAAGCACTAAAATAATAAAGATACCTAAAATTGTCATGTAAGCCACTGGATTTTTTAAATCACCTAGTGAAAGGATTGTATGTGGATTTGCAACAATTAAAGCTGAGTTTTTCAGTCCTAAAAACGCGATAAATAGACCAATCGCAGCTGAAATACCGTATTTTAAATTATTCGGAATAGAATCAATTAAACTCTCACGAAACTTAGTTGCTGATAAAATTACAAAAATTACAGCTCCCATAAAACATGTTGCTAATAATGTTTTATAATTATATCCTGATGTAGCTGCTAATGTTGCAAAATATGAGTTTATTCCCATACCTGGTGCTACTACTATAGGATAGTTCGCTGCTAATGCCATAATCAGAGTACCTACTAAAATTGCAATGATAGTAGCTGTAAATACTCTATCTAATGGAATACCTGCTGCTGATAAAACAGCTGGATTTACTACTAAAATATAACTCATAGAGAAAAATGTTATTAAACCAGATACAACTTCTGTTCTAGCATTCGTATTATTTTCTCTTAATTTAAAAAGACGTTCTAACATATTTAGAAAATTCTCCTTAGTTTTTATTAATGCCGAAGCACATAAATAATAATATATGTTTTAAAAATAAAAGTCAAGAGTTTTTTTGATATAAAGTTCATATTCTATAGTTAATTTTATATTTTAATCGTTTTAATTAACGGAATAAATATTTCTAAAACATAAAATCAATTTGTTTACATAAATATATTTAAATAAATACGAACATTAACTTTTTTAAATCTATTAATGATTCGAGTTTAAATAAATAAAATTCTTTAAACATAATACTTAAAGAAACAGCATTTTGTTTAAAGAACTATTTTTTTATTCTTCATTTTCAGGTATAACTCCCATTAATTTCAATAATTTATCCCATTCTAATAATAACTGTAGGGTATATAGCATTAAAAATAGATATATCATCTTTGTAATTGGGAAATCTTGATAATCTAAAAAGAAAAATCTCAGAAAAATTACAAATATTAATGATACTGTACATATTTTAAAATGTTTTCCCCCGGTACTTTTACATTAAAAAATATAAGGAATATAGGAATTAAGCTCCAGCTTGCAAAACTTTCTAACACAGTCATAATTTCTCCTCCTTTAAAATAATTATCCTTAATAATTTAGAATAACTATATATAGGTATTATATCATAGAGTTAACATAAAATAAAACGTTATCATAGAGTTGAATACTAACCTTTTCTAATTTAACATATAAAAATATCACTAAGAAATACTCTTAATCTCTTAGTGATATTTTCTATATTATAATATTTTCGAGAAGAATTCTTTCGTTCTTTCTTCTTTTGGATTATCAAATATTTCTGATGGAGTTCCTTCTTCTAAAACTACTCCTCCATCCATAAATATTACTTTATCAGCAACTTCTTTTGCGAAGTTCATCTCATGAGTAACTATTAACATAGTTAATCCTTCTTCTGATAACTCCTTAATAACATCAAGTACTTCTTTTACCATTTCTGGATCTAACGCACTTGTTGGTTCATCAAATAGTAACACTTCTGGTGAGTTAGCTAAGGCACGTGCAATTGCAACACGTTGTTTTTGTCCACCCGAAAGGCTATTTGGATAAACATCTTTTTTATCTTCTAAACCAACTCTTTTTAATAACTCAATTGCTTTTTTCTCAATATTTTCAGCAGTGTCATCACCGAATGTTTTTGGAGCAAGTGTAATGTTTTCAAGTACACTCATATTTGGGAATAGGTTAAAGTTTTGGAATACCATTCCTACTTTTTTTCTATATTTATTAATATTTTGTTTAGTGATATCTTCACCATCGTATAAAATTTGTCCACTCGTTGGAGTTTCTAATAAGTTTACACAACGTAATGCTGTACTTTTTCCACTCCCACTTGAACCTAGAATTACAATTTTCTCCCCTTTTTCAACGTTGATATTTACACCTTTTAATACTTCTAATTTTCCGAATTTTTTATGTAAATCTTTTATTTGTAATAACAATTTTTTCACCTACTTCGTTAATTTTTTCTCTAAACGTTTTACTAATAATGATAATATTGATGTAATAATAAAATATATTGCAGCAGCTACTAAGTACGGTCCAAATGTTTGATAAGTTGCATTTTTTACAGTGTTTGCTGTAAACATGATATCCGCTACCCCTACAAAGTAAACTATTGAAGATTCTTTTACTAATGAAATAAACTCATTACCTAAGGCTGGTAAACTATTTTTTAAAGCCTGTGGCAAAATAATTAATTTCATAGTTTGGAAATAACTAAGTCCTAATGAACGACCTGCTTCCATTTGACCTTTATCAATTGCTAAGATTCCAGAACGGAATATTTCACTAACATATGCTCCTGAGTTAATTGAAAGAGCAATTATCGCTGACATAAATGGTGTAAATGAAATCCCAATTTCCGGTAATGCAAAGTAGATAATCATAATTTGCACTAAAATTGGAGTATTTCTAATAACTTCTACATAAATTGCTGCTATTATATTAAGTACTTTAAACGTACTAATTTTTGCTAAACATATTACAATACCAAGTATTAATCCTACTAGTAAAGCTATAAGTGAAATTTTTAAAGTTGTTACCGTAGCTTCTAAATACGTTATGTAATAATTTGGAAGAAAATCAAACATTCTATTTTATACCTCTCTCTTATTCGCTTTGTGCAGCAATTTTAGCATATTTATCAAGTTCTTTTTCAAATGCTTTTTGATCTTGAATTTCTTTAATTACTGCATTTACTTGTTCTAATAATTCTTTATTACTATCATTTTTTCCTTTTTTGAATGCTATTGCCATACCTGTTGCTTCAGGATCGTTATCTGCAGTAAATGTACTAATTTTGATATCTGTATATTTATTCATTGCGATTTTCGCTACATCATCTGGAATTAATACTGCATCAATTTTTTTGTTTTTAAGATCTTGAAGTAAACTTGGTACATCAGTTAAAGCTTGGATATTTTTATCATCCATTTTTAATTGTTCTTTAGCATATGTTTCATATGTTGAACCTTTTTGAACACCGATTTTTTTGTTTTTAAGATCAGCTACAGATTTTATTTCTTCACTGTCTTTATTTACCACGAAAATACCTTTACTTGTGTAGTAAACTTCTGAGAAATCAACTGCTTTTTTTCTTTCCTCGGTTGGGTTAACACCTGAAATTACCATATCAACTTTGTTTGCATTTAAAGCAGCGATTAATGAATCGAAAGCCATTTGTTGAATTTCAACTTGAACACCTAATTTTTTAGAAACTTGTTCTGCTAAGTAAATATCAGCACCTACTACTTTTTTATTTCCATTTTCTGTTGTTAGAAATTCATATGGTGGATAGTCAGGTGATACTCCTAGTACTATTTTATTTTTTTCTTTAACTTCTTGTAATTTATTTTTTGTACTGCTGCTTGAGCATGCTGTTAATGTTACGACTGTTATGATTGATGTAATGAATAATAATAATTTTTTCATTGTCTTGTCTCCTTTTTCTTTATTATATTATATTTTTTAGAAAAGAACTAATTATAAATAAAAAATCTCTTTGTAGCCAGTTATCTAGCTACAAAGAGACGAATTTTCGCGGTGCCACTCTTTTTGGTATACGAATACTAAGAAAATACAGTCCATGGTCAGTATTATGGTACGAAGATAAATAAAAAAGTCTTTTTATAATTTCCTAAGAAACTATAAAAAGACGAAATCATTTCCGCGTTGCCACTTTTCTTGGTATTTAATATACCCACTCAATCTCTTTAAGGCAGAGTTACCAATTATTTAATAATTGCCTAAAAAGTGCGTTCATCTAGAAAAATTACTAACCTCACATCAACGTTAGCTCGCTAAAAATTTTTTACCAAATTACTATTCTTTTCTAAGGTTTTGTTTTATTGTTAATTATTTTACACCTTTAGTATTTTCTTGTCAAGTGAAAAATTATTATTTTTGATATTTTTTCAAAATTTTTCTTGCAATCAATACTCCTATACAACTTAACGTTATTATACATACTATACCTAAGATTAACCATGGTCCTGAACCATATTTTATTGAGGTATCCATTGCTTCAGCTGATTGACCTCTTGCTATCCAATCACTTCTGTATGAATCAGCAAAAAATATTATCGGTATCCATGCGCCACATGCACTTCCTATGTTTATCAAACTTAATGCTGCACATTGAGAAATAACATTATTATAACCAAATGTTTTTAATACAAAATCTGCTAAAAAGGCACCAGTAATCGAAGAGATCCACCATGGTAAATACGCTCCTCCCATTATTGAAAATATAATCATATGTATAATTATAAAAACAGTAAATATACCAAACTTTTTGTAATTATAGCATATATATACAAAGATTATTCCTGCTAATAACCCCCATATCCCAGGTGATATGCTATGACCAAATGCACCCAAGAAGCTTGAGATAACCATTGCTATCATGTAAACTACTAATGACAATACTGTTGCCATTCCTAAAAAAATATAATCTTTTGTTTTTAATTTCATTTTTTATCCCTCCATATTTATAAAAATATTCTGAACTTCTGATTTACTTTCATTATCTAAATAAAAATCTTTTTTTATCGTCTTATTATCTAAGTATATTATTCTATTGCATGTTTTATATAAAAACTCTATATCATGTGTAGCTATTATTAGAGCATTTTTTTTGGATATATTTTTTAACACACTACTAACCTTTTCCATATTTATATAATCTAGACCACTTGTTGGTTCATCAAACATCAATAAATTTACATTAGATATTGCAGCTATAGAAATGAGTAACCTTTGTTTTTGCCCTCCTGACAATTCAAAAGGAATTTTATCTTTAAATTTATTTAATCCCAATTCTTCTAATA
Organism: Gemella haemolysans; assembly: GCF_012273215.1. NCBI lineage: Bacteria > Bacillati > Bacillota > Bacilli > Caryophanales > Gemellaceae > Gemella > Gemella haemolysans. The sequence goes on from NZ_CP050965.1 coordinate 999,116, forward strand.
GATTATTAATTTTATCATCCTCAACTCCTTCGTTTCCAAAACGTATTTCACTTAAAACTGATTCTGTAAAAAATTGATAATCCATATCTTGCATCACTAAAAAGGGTTTAACATTTCCTAAAATTTTTCCTTTAGTTGGATTTATTATATTGGTAAGCATCCTTAATAATGTTGTTTTCCCTGCACCATTTCTTCCAATCAAACCGATCACATCACCTTTATTTATAGGTGTTGAAATTTGCATTAATATATCTCCATAACTTACATTATCAATCTGCAGTAGTAAGTCATTATTTTTTGAGCTAATATTTTCTAGCTGTAAATTAAATACATCTAGAGTTCTTAAAGGAAAATCAGTGGTGATTTTCAAATCATCAACTGTTATTTCCTTAATCATACCTTTATTTACAATTAAAACCTTATCTATTAATTTTTGAATATAATGTATTCTATGCTCTGCAATAATTATTGTATAACCTTTATTTTTCAGTTTTTCAATTAATATTGTTAATTTCTTTGTCATGCGAAAATCTAAGTTAGATGATGGTTCATCTAATATTATTACTCTCGGTATTAATGTTAAACTACACCCAATCGCTATTTTTTGACGCTCCCCACTAGAAATATACAAAATATTCTTATCAACAATTTCTTCCAGTTCTAATAATTCAACAACTGCATTATACCTTTTTTTCATTTCATCTAGAGAAATTCCAAAATTTTCCATAGCAAATACAAGTTCACTCGTTGTGTTTGTAGTAAAAAAATGTCCTCTTGGATCTTGGCTAACATAACCAATATCTTTTGCTATATCATATGTTTTTATACTTTCTAAAGAAGTGTTATTATAATATATTTTCCCAGTTAATTCTCCTTCATATAATGCTGGTATAAGCCCATTCATTAAATGAACAATAGTTGACTTCCCACTTCCAGATATTCCTGTTAATAAAACACACTCACCCTCATTAATTTTAAAACTCACATTATTTAACACCTTCTCTTCTGAATTCTTATAAGTAAAAGACACATTTCTAAATTCTAACATTATTTAATGCCCCCTATTAATAGAAATACAAAAATTATAAAGACAATAATTAAGAAAATATAATCAATTATTCTCATTCTCACATTATAAAATGATGTCCTTCTCATTGGTGACTCTACCCCTTTTGTCATAGCTGTTGCTGTCATTTCTTCGGCAATAAGATTCATCCTCATTAAAACTGGAACTAGCCAATACTCTAAAAATTTTAGAGGTTCTGTAATTTTTAAATTAATATTTCTCATCTTTAATGACTCTCTAATCATTCTAATTTCCAATTTATATGTTGGGAAAAATCTTAAAGCTACTGTAATACTTAACATAATTTTTTTGGGTAAATGAATTTGTTCAAATGCAGATAATAATTCATTACTTTTTATGTCTTTTACTAAAATATAAGCAATCATCATAACCGGTGTCATTCTGAGGATAATGTAAACTAATGTTCCAAATAAATCTGCAATCCAAATTATATTACTAATTGATATTGAATATGCTAGTATTGAAAAAGATATATACCAAATTATAAATTTTAATATTTGTAAATAGCGTTTGTATATAGATAAAACTACAATTGCAATCAATAGACAAATAGTTTCATAAATTATACCTTTCCCTAAAAAGATAACTACTGGAAATAAAATGTTTAATATTACCAGCGTTAATGGATTTAACTTTATCATTGTACCCTCCTTACTTTTCTACTTATATTTATTTTATCAATAATAATTATCAATGTCAATTACTGTTGAAATATCTCTTTTTACATTTGCGAATTATTTACAAAATCTTAATATAATTACCAACAAATTCACAATATTATATAAAAAAGCTCAAGAATATAATATGTTATACCCTTGAACTTTTAATATCTTATTTATTTAATAAGTTATACAGTGTTTTAACATGTACTCCTGTAGCACCTTTTGGAAGGTATTTTTCCGCTTTTGATAAATATGCTGTTCCCGCTATATCTAAGTGAATCCATGGAACATTATTCGCTACGAAGTTTTCTATGAATAATCCTGCAGTTATTGTTCCTCCAAGTCTTCCACCTGTGTTTTTAACATCAGCTACAGAAGATTTATTTAATTCTCTGAAGCTATCATCAGCTGGCATTTGCCATACTCTTTCTCCAGCTTCTTTCGCAGCTTTATTTAGTTCGTTATAAAATTCTTGGTTGTTCGTTACTGCTCCTGTGTAGAATTCTGCTAACGCAACTAAACATGCACCAGTAAGTGTTGCTAAATCTATAACTTTATTTACTTTAAGTTTTTCAGTTGCATAATATACTGAATCAGCAAGAGTAATACGCCCTTCAGCATCTGTATTTGCTACTTCTACTGTTTTTCCTGATAGAGTAGAAATAACATCACCTGGTTTATATGATCCACCTGAAATCATATTTTCACAAGCTCCTACAATAGCAATAACATTTGTTTTTAATTTTCTAGTAGCAATTAGCTTCATTGTTCCAATTACTGTCCCTGCTCCACCCATGTCACAGTGCATAATATCCATACTATTAGCTGTTTGTTTAATTGAATAACCACCTGTGTCATAAGTTACACCTTTTCCTACTAAACCAACTACTTCACTTTCTTCTGGGTTATTTAAATACTTCATAACGATAAATCTTGGTTTTCTATCAGATGCACGACCTACAGCTAACAATCCTTTTAACCCTAATTCTTCACATTGTTTTTCATCATAAACTTCAACTTCAACGCCTAAAGCTGTTAATTCCTTACTGGCAATATTAGCAAGTGTTTCTGGGTATAGATATTCTGCTCTTTCGTTAACTAAGTCACGAGCAAAAAATACACCACCAATAATATCACATGCTTCACTAACTACTTCTTCTATATTTTCTAACTGTTCTTCTGTAGTTAAATTAATAGTAATTTCTGGGAAGTCTTTTCTATCAGATTTATACTTATCAAATTTATATGTTGCATGTAAAGCTCCTTCTACAGCTGCATTCACTAACTTTTCAGTATGTATATTTTCTACTTTTGGTAAAGTAACTTGAACTTCAAATTCTTTATTTTTTGCTAATACTTTAACTAGTTTAAAAAATACCTCACGCACTTGATCTTCTTTTAATTCATCACGTTTCCCTAAACCTATTAATATTTCTTTTTCTCCATTATATGGTAAATTTACAAATATTTCATTAAGTTTTCCTTTAAATAATTTTTTCCCTTTTGTATATTCTAAAAGTCCATTATTATAATTTTCATCTTCGAATATTGGTGTTACAATTACACCCTCTAATTTATTAGTATTAAATTTCATCTAATTTTACCTCGTACTTTGTACGGCCTTTCTTTATATTCTTTCTAATATCTCTTTTGCTATTTCTTTAGCTTCTAATACTGTATTTTCTAAAGTTGTTCCTTTTTTTGATTTACCTATAATAAAAACATTTGAATATTCTTTTTTCATATATTCATTGAATTCATTAATGTTTTTATTATAATTTTTACAACAAAAACGGTAGTTATCTTTTACTTTACTAACATAGTACTTATTCACATTTCCTACTACACCATGAACTATAATTATTTCTTTTTCAACAATTTCTTTAATTTCACTATCACTTTTTTCTATAAGTTTTTTTACTGCTTCTTCTCTACTAATATATGCTCTTACTATTTGAATTCCGCTCATTTTTATATCAATCCATTTATTACTTACGTATTCTAGCTTTGTAACATATTCACTTTCATTTTTCGGAAAAATTATTTCTCCAATTTCACGATTTATGTGTAAATCATCTCTCTTATAAATAAGCGTAACAACTATATTAGAAACATATTTCATGTCAGAATAAAATTCAATTATTTTATCGTCATCATTAAACCACGGTAGGAAATTTTTTTGATTCAATGTTAGTATTATATAGTCATAGTAGTAAATACTACCATTTGAATGAACTAAATATTTATCCCCTCTTTTTTCGATTTTTTCGACTTTTCTATTTAGTTCTAGAAATACTTTGTCTGAAAAATTTGATTCTAGAGTTTCTATAAATGATTTCAATGTGAATTTCAAACGATATTCTGCTCCTACAGTAATATTATCAATTACATTTCTATCATACATCTCTTCAAGTACTTTGTTGATATCTTCTTTTTGAATCGTTAAAAATGATAATTCTGGCATCAAACTTACCATACTTTGTTTAGAAATATCACTAGCATAGTAACTTGTCAATAGTGGTTCTATTAGCTTAACATAGATTTTTTCATTAACTATAGCTCTAAAAAACTCTTCAACTGTTAACTCTTTAATATCCTCATCTTCTAAAGTATTATACATATTATATAAAATAGATAACTTTTCTTTAAAAGTAAATAAATCAGACATTAACAATTCTCTTTTATCAAGTGGAAGACCATATAACATTTTTTCTGGTAAATACTTTATTCCCTCTTTTGTAAAAAATACCTTTTTTGTTGCTCCACTCTTTATTAAATATCTATGTAAACCTAATTCTATCATTAAATAAAACAAAACTCCTTGTTCACTAATAGAATTGTGCCATCCATTATCATAAATCTCTTGTCCAAGCTGAAACTTTCCGAATCTATCATTTGCAAATTCTAAATCTCTCTCGATTAGATCAATATTAAACTTTTTTGAGTTTACTCCTGAGAGTTTATCAAGAAAGTAAGCACAACTTACTCCTGATAAGTCTCCTCCTATTATTGCTATATTTTTCATAATCTATCCTTCTACTTCACTTTTCCAATAAATATTTTAGATATTATATTAGCTATAACTACTGAACCAATTATTACTAAGATGTTCATTGTGCTAAAACTAGATAATAATATAGATACTACCGCTAATAATAATGTAGTTACTATCATGACACTAGTTAATAATTGTTTATATCTTTTTATTTTAATATCTTCACTTACTGGTAAAATACTATGCCAAATATTATTACTCATTTGCTTGTACAATGGAACTAGCTGAATTATTGTTAAATAACTGTATGAAATTATTGCTAAACCACTAACATATGTATTTTTAAAACTAAAAATAACTAGAGCGGCTAAGAGCACTAATCTTAACGCTAGATAGACTGTATTTTCTTGTCTTAAAAATACTCTATAGTAATAATATTTAAAACTATTTTCTTTTTTGAAATTATCTTTTGTTAATTTTGGTAATAGTATATCAAAATACTTTCTTCTAGCAACTTTTACACCACTTAACGGAACATCAACAAACATATTTACAAACTTTAAATAGCTTTCCATACGATGTTTGTCATAATCTGCTGCTTGATTCCAATTCACAACATATTTTTCTTGATCCTTAGTATTTAGGTTATTTCCTGCATTTTTCATAATATAGTATGTAAACACTGCTAGTACAATTATACCTATTAAGTAAATAATACGAATAGCTATATCATCGAAAAACACTACTAACAACTGAATAAAGATTACTATGAACAGTAATAATTTACCCCAGATTATCTCTCTATAGTGAATGACTTGGAAGTATTTTAATAAATTGTTCCAAATTAATACTATTAATAACATACAAATACTTAGTCTATCTATATTACCGATAAGATTAGTAATTGGTTTGGTAGCAAAATAAAATATCACACTAGCTATTATATGAATTACTGTGCTATTTGTTACAGTTTTCATTCCTACTTTTCGATAGTATTTTTCTAAAGGTAATAAAAATACCGCATCCGCTTCTTTAATATGTGTTTTTATTTTAGAACTTACTAAATAATAACTAAAAGCAAGTGTTGCTGCTATGTAAACTGAATATAATTCTACTTTACTTGCAATAGCTATCCATTTCGAATAATTTATAAGTGCTGCTCCTAAAACTATAATAAGAAACATTATAAGGTGCGAATTAAAAATGTACTTACTATAGGTTAACTTTAACTCTTGCTCTTTCTTTCGTCTGTCAGAAAAAATATTTTCTATATTACTCATTATTTCCTCGCACTGTTAATGATAAATATATTTCATCTAAAGACGCACCTGCCATATTAAATTCGGCTCTTAATTGTTCTAAATTACCATTTGCTAAAATTTTTCCTTCGTGAATTATTACAAAGTTATCACAATATTTTTCTGCTGTTGCAAGAATATGCGTAGACATTAAAATACTTGCTCCAGCATCCCTTCTTTCACACATCAAGTTAATTAAATCATTTATTGCAATAGGATCTAATCCTAAAAAAGGTTCATCAATTATGTATAGATTTGGTTCTACTAGAAAGGCACAAATTATCATAACTTTTTGTTTCATACCTTTTGAAAAATGAACAGGGAAGAACTTTTTCTTATCTTTCAATTTGAATAATTCTAATAATTTTTCAGCTCTTTTCCATGTTTCTTCCAAATTCAATCCATAAGCCATTGCTGTAAGATTAATATGTTCTTCTAAGGTAAGTTCTTCATATAAAACGGGTGATTCTGGTATATAACTGATACTTTTTCTATATTTTTCATTATTTCCAGTAATTGTTATTCCATTAACTTTTATTTCACCTTCCATAGGTCTAAGTAAACCTAAAATATGTTTAATTGTTGTACTCTTACCAGCACCATTAAGACCTATTAATGCTGTTATGCTTCCCTTTGGTATTTGGATATCAACATTATCTATTATTTTTCTTCTATTATATCCTCCACCTAAATTACTAATTTCTAATACATTCGTCATTTTTTATGACTCCTCTCTCTAACTCATCTAATATCAAATCTATTTGTCTATATGTTTCTTCTTTTGTGTTGCTATTATTTATTACATAGTCACCCAGCTTTGATTTATCTTCTGAGCTCATTTGGCTTTTTATTCTATTCATAGCTGCTTCGGAAGAAAGTGAATTTCGATTCATCAATCTTGTTAACTGTTCTTTTTCATTTATATGAACCACTATTATCTTTTCAACTAAATCTTCAAATCCAGCTTCAAACAAGAGTGCTATATCTAAAAAAACTAATCGTTCGTCGCTATGTTTTTCTTGTAATTGTAAAATTTGTCTTCTTATATAAGGATGCACAATACTATTAAGTATTTTTAAATTCTCCTCATTACCAAAGACTAATTTCCCTAATTTTTCACGGCTTATCTCATTATTCTCAATAATCCTTAAACCAAAACTTTTCTCAAGTTTTTCTCTCACTTCATCACTAGTTAGTGCAATATGACCTAATTTATCAGCATCAATAATAGTATATCCTTTATCCTTTAGATAATTTGATACTGTACTTTTTCCACATGCAATACTACCTGTAATTCCTATATTCAAAATATCAACTCCATTAAGTTTCTTATGTACAATTTTATCATAAACCGTAACCATTTACCACATTTTACGAATCAATAAAAAATATAACATATAAAAATTACTCTCTCTATCAGAGATTAATCCTCAGATAGAGAGAGTAAATATTAATATTATTTTTCTTTATATGGATGAATATCCATTTCCTCAAGTTTTACAAATTTTCGTTTTGTTACTACTTTAAATGTTAAATACATTAGTACACCAATTGCTGGACAAACTAGGTTATACGACATTTTTACAAAACCACCAGTTGCATAATCTGAAACTAATTGAAGTAAAATTATTGTAGCAAATGATAGTAATGCAATGTAAGAACCTACAACTCCTGTTTTTGATGTATATGGTAATACTTCTTCGGCTTTTTTCCCTTGTTTCGCAATCGCTTTACGTAAACGAATTTGCGAAACTAGCGATACCATCCAAATAATCATTACTATAATTCCTACCATTGATAATAACATGTAGTATCCACTTGGATTAAGTTTTTCAAATATGAAACAAAGAACCATAAATAATGCAGATACTGTTAAAGCAAATACAGGAATTGAATTACTATTTAACTTCTTAAATAATTTTGGTCCGTAATCATGTGAACTTAATGAGAATAATTGTCTACTTGAGACATACATACCTGAGTTTGCAGCTGATAATACTGATGTTAAGATTACGGCATTCATAATTACTGCCGCTATTTCTAATCCAATATTTTGGAAAACAATCGTAAATGGTGAAGCCGTTACATTGTTTGTATCTAATAATCTTGGATCATTTGCTGAAACTATTGAAGATATAATTATCATAGTAGCTATGTAGAATATTAAAATTCTCCAGAACACTTGTTTTACTGCTTTTGGCATTGTTTCTTTTGGATTTGGAGATTCACCAGCTGTAACAGCTACTACCTCAGTTCCTCCAAATGAGAATGCTGCTGTAGATAATACCCCAAATAAGCCTAAAGCTCCTGCACTACTTGTTTTTTCTCCATTTTGGATGAATGTATGAATACCAGCTTCACTATTTCCAGTAGCACCAAAAATAATTGCAGCACCAACTAATAAGAATGCAACAACAGTCATTACTTTTATTATTGTTATCCAATATTCAACTTCTCCGAAAACTTTAACACTAACTAAGTTTAATAAATATAATAATACTAAAAATACAATACAAATTGAAAATGTTGAAAATTGTCTAAAGAATTCCCAGTAATGTAGTATCTTTGATAATGTGATAATATCAACACTTGCTACTAAAATCCACAGGATCCAGAATAACCAACCTACTCCAAAACCTACCCCTGGGTCAATAAAACGTGTTGCATATGCTCCAAATGAACCAGAAACTGGATAAAATGTCGCTAATTCTCCTATAGAAGCCATTAAAAAATAGATAATAACTCCAATCAATGCATAAGTAATAACCGCTCCATAAGAACCTGCTTTACTTACAACTGCTCCACTTGCCATAAATAATCCTGTACCTATACATCCACCTATGGCAATCATACTGATATGACGAGCTTGTAATTTTCTTTCCATTTTAGAATCTGTCATTCTCTTCATCCTTTCTTATAATATATTGTAACTATATAAGTAATGATTATACTAGAATATTTATATTTTGTAAACAATTTTCTGAAACTTTATTGTTATTTTTTAAAAATTCAAGAGAACATTTCTAATTAACTTTAATTAATTGATAATGGATATCATTTAATGAAATTTTATTTTATATTCTAGAATATAATATTTTTGTTAAAATGGTTACAGTTTATATCGCCAATTTTCACAATAATTCAATTTATTTTTAAAAAAGTATTTAATTACAATTATTATTATATCAAAAGTTAAAGCATTTACAGATTTTCACTTTAGCTATATAATTTTTTGTAGAAAGCACTATTCTATTAATATTAGGAGGCATTATTATGACAACATTTTATAACGAAGCTAGGGAATTTGCAAAAAAATATATTGATCCTATTGCTAAAGAAATTGATGAACAAGAAAGATTTCCAGAAGAAGTTTTTAGAGAATTAGGTAAAGCTGGATATTTCAAACTTATGATTCCAAGAGAACTTGGTGGACTAGGAAAAGATATGCAAGAACATGCAGATGCTTGTCGTGCATTTGCTAAATCTAGTGCGACAGTTGGTCTATGTTACATGATGCACAACGTTGCTTTAAATTGTGTACTTTCATATGCTGATGATAATCTTAAATCAAAAATTTGTAAAGATATTGTAGAAAATGAAAAATTTATGGCTCTTGCATACAGTGAATTAGGAACTGGAACTCACTTCTACATTTCTGATGTTAAAACTGAATTCAAAGATAATTCTGTAGTTTTTAATGGACTAAAAAGTATGGTTACTTCTGCTGAATTTGCTTCTTACTACTTAGTACTTACTCCTTCTGATGTTGAAGGTGGTATTGATAACTGGGTATTCCCATTAGATTCTAAAGGTCTAGAATTCAAACCTTCTACTTGGCATGGTTTAGGTATGCGTGGAAATGTTTCATGTCAAATGGCAATTAATGATGTTGAATTAGATAAAGAACTACGTATAGGTAAAGCCGGCTCTGGAGTTGATCAAGTATTCACGATTGTTGCCACATACTTCATTACAGGTCTTGCTGCCGTTTATAGTGGATTGTGTGAAGCTATTCTAGATGAAGCAGTAGCTCATACTACAAACAGAAAATATCCTGATGGAAAATCATTAAGTGAGATTGAAACTGTTCAAATTCATCTAGCAAAAATTTACAGTCAAACAAATGCTGCTGTTTTAGGAACAAATGAAGCAGCTCGTAGTTTCATAGCTAAAGAAATTAATATGTTAGCAAAAATTTTATCAGCTAGAATTTTCGCTAGTGAAGCTGCTATTGAATTAGCTCGTCTTGGTATGCGTGTTGGTGGTGGTAAAGCTTATAACCGTGTTAGAAATATGGAACGTTACTTACGAGATGCTTTCGCAAGTCATATTATGGCACCGAGTGTTGACGTACTTACAATTTGGTTAGGAAAAGCAATTACTGGGCAACAATTACCATAATAATTACCAATGAAATCAAATTTTTTAGGGATTAACCCAAAAGTCTTAGATTTTAAAAAAAGTTTATAAGAATACTTATAGACGAAGTGGTTTATTAATATCTAAATTCACTTTATACAAGCTTTTTAGATATTTAATAAACTTTGCGGGGTGACTCGACAAAATCGATTTCTACGAAATCACGATTTTTGAGTCACTCCCTTTATTTAAAAATTACAAATAAGAAAAGAGGAATAATATTATGTCAAAATTAAAAGTTGGAGCTGTAATCTATGATCCAAAAGTAACTGTAATTTGGGGAATTATTGCAAAATTCTTTGAGGATGAAAACTTTCCTATTGAACCCGTTTATTATAAAGACTATAAAACGCAAGTAGACGGTCTTTTATCTCGAGAAATTGATGTTGCATGGAATTCACCATTAGCTTGGTTAGATACTTATCTACGTACTAATGGGACTTCTCTTAATGGCTCTATGCGTGATACCGACCGTGATCGCAGTTCTTATTTAGTAGTAAAATCGAACAAAAATATTGAATCAATTAACGATTTAAAAGGTAAAACAATTGGATTTGGTGCTATCGATTCACCACAAGCAAGATTAATTCCAATCAATCATCTTCACAAAAATGGATTAGAATTTGAAAAAGATTATATAGAAAAACGTTTTGATATTGGAGTTGGTCTTCATGGAGATCATGTTGGTGGAGAACTCGATTCTGCTATTGCTTTAAAAAATGATGAGGTTGATGCTACATGGATGTTAGATTTAAACTACAAAGCTTGGATATCTGATGGAACTTTAGATGAAAATCAAGTTAATATTCTCTCAAAAACTGATTTCTTTGATCATTGTATATTCTCTGGGCATCCTGAATTAGAAGTAACTATATTCGAAAAATTCATAGAAGTATTACATAAAATGGACTATAATAACCCATCTCACAAAGAGATGATGGATATGGAAGGATTAAAAGAATGGATTTCAGGTCGTACATCTGGATTTAAACAACTTACTGAAGCAAATGAGTATTTAAACTTTTTTAACAAGTTCCATGGAGAATAATTATGACTATTTCATCTTTCTCAATTTCTCTTCTAGGTAGTATGCCTAGAAGTAAAAAATTATTAACTGCGAAGAGAAAATTAAATAAAGGTAATCTTGATATTTCTTTATACAAAGAAATTTTAGATGAAGAAACAAAATACGTAATAAATCTACAAGAAAATAATAATATTGATATTATAACTAATGGTGAATTAAACCGAGATAATTACGTTTCATTTATAGCTGAAAAACTTAACGGTGTTACTATGATGAGTATGGCTGATATGTTTGACTACATTGAGGATAAACAAGGCTTTGAACAAATATTAGAAATATTAGATGTACCTGCTATTAGTATCAAAAATGCAATTTGTACTGGTAAAATTGAATATAATAAACCTCTTGTAGCAGATGAAATGATTGAATTAAAAAAATTAACATCAAAAAAAATTAAAGCTACATTGCCAGGTCCATATTTAATAACTCGTTCTATGTGGTTACCTGCTCTTTCAAAAAAATACTATGAAAGTAAGGATACCCTTGGAGAAGATGTAATAAAAGTTTTAAAACAAGAAATTGATGCTTTAGTCGAGATAGGAGTTGATGTAGTCCAATTTGACGAACCTGTATTAACTGAAGTAGTATTTTCTGAGGGAAAAACAAGATCTTTCATGTGCGCAGCACTTTCTGAAAAAAAAGATCCTACTGAAGAATTAAAATTTGCTACAAAATTGATAAAATCTATCATCTCCTATGCTAAAGAAAAAGGTATATTAGCAGCACTTCATGTATGTCGTGGAAATTGGAGTCGGGATGAAAGCATACTTCTTACCGGTCCTTATACTCCACTCTTACCATTATTTGAAGAAGCTTTGCCTAATATTTTAACACTAGAATTCTCAACACCTCGAGCTGGAGAAATTTCATCTTTATTTAGTAGTAAGATAATTAGAGAAAATTGTATACTTGGTCTTGGTGTTATGAACCCTAGAACTGATACTATTGAGCCATTAGAAGATATTCTTACTAGAGTTAAAGAAGTTTTAAAATTTATTCCAAAAGAAAGAATCTGGTTAAATCCTGACTGTGGTTTTGCAACCTTCGCTAATAGACCCGTTAGCACTATGGATATAATAAATAAAAAATTATCTCGGCTAAATGAAACTAAAATCATATTGAGGAAACTATATGAATAATCTATACGAATCTAAAAATTATGATTTAACTTTTAGAGGAATTTTATCAAATAATATATTTAAGATGTACACTAATAATGATATTATAAATATATCTAGTGAAATTAGTTTTGATATTAATGCTGATTATGCAAGCAGTATTAATTATTTTGCTGCTTCTATCTTAGGTGGAATTTCCCATAATATTGTATCACAAAGCAAACAACATAATATTGATATTGAAGAACTTGAAGGAAAAATACATCTTAATTTAAAAAATCCACTTTCTCTAATCGGTGTTAAAGGATACAACGAAGAACCTAAAATAAAATCTTGTGATATTACATATTATTTATATGCTGATTTTGATGAACATAGTTTACTAAAATTTTGTAATACTTCACTTAATAAATCATTTATATACAACACATTAAAACATGTAATCAAATTTAATATAAAATTTATTTTAATTGAATAAACTGTGAAAACATCCTGATAAAATTTTTTATCAGGATGTTTTAATTAAATATTATAAAATATTTATTCTTAGGATGAAACATAAAAAAAAAGAAAATCAGAAATTTATCCGATTTTCTTTCATATCATATTAGATTTCTCTTCTTGTTCTTCTTCTTGGACGTGGGTACATTTCTTGTTCTACTTCGTTTTTACCGTAACCACTTGTGAATGAGCTAGCTTCTGGTTGAGCAGGACGTTGTGCTAAGATATCTCTTTCAACACTCACTCCATCTTCTTCAAATCCAGTAGCAATTACTGTAACGACGATTTCGTCAGTTTTTTCTAACTCTTCGTTAAACACTGTACCGAAAATCATATTTACTTCATCATCACTAGCTTCTTGAACGATACTTGCAGCAGCTTGAGCTTCAAATAAACTTAATGATGGACCACCAGTGATGTTTAATAGAACACCTTTAGCTCCAACGATTGATGTTTCAAGTAATGGAGATGAAATAGCTTTTTTAGCTGCTTCGATAGCTCTATTTTCACCTGAAGCTACCCCGATACCCATTAATGCAGAACCTTGATCAGCCATAATTGCTTTAACATCTGCAAAGTCAAGGTTAACTGTACCTGATACGTTAATTAAATCAGAGATACCTTGAACCCCTTGACGTAACACGTTATCAGCTTCAACGAAAGCTTGCATCATTGGAGTAGATTTATCTACGATGTCTAATAATCTATCATTAGGGATAACGATAAGTGTATCTACTGCACCTTTAAGTGAGTTAATTCCTGCAGTTGATTGTACTTGACGTTTTTTACCTTCAAAGTTGAATGGACGAGTAACAACACCTACTGTTAATGCACCTAATTCTTTAGCAATACCTGCTACGATTGGAGCTGCACCTGTACCAGTTCCTCCTCCCATACCAGAAGTTACGAATACCATATCCGCACCTGCTAATGCTTCTTCAATTTTATCTTTAGTTTCTTCAGCAGCTTTGCGCCCAACTTCTGGGTTAGCACCTGCTCCAAGACCTTTAGTTAATTTTTCTCCGATTTGAATTCTAACGTCTGCTTTAGAGCGTTTTAAAGCTTGAGCATCTGTATTAACTGCGATAAACTCAACGTTTTGAATTCCACTTTCTACCATTCGGTCAACGGCGTTACCACCACCGCCACCAACACCTACTACTTTAATTACTGCTGATTGATCAAATTCTTCAAACATTCTTTATTTCCTCCTGATTGTTATTCAAAAAACGAATTATACATTTTAGTTATTTTGTCGAAAAAGTTTTTATCTTCTTCTTTTTTCTCTTCTTCATAATAAGTTTCTTCTTCATGAACATCTTCATGAGTTTCACTTATCACTGGTGCTTCAACTTTTGAGTTATTTACAGTAATTTCTTCTACTGCAGAAACATTTTCAAATGTTGAATTTGTATTTTTTATTGTTGGCACTTCATCAGTTACTTGATATCCAAACAATGATTCAATTTTGTAACTACTTGTTAATGTACCTACAACAACAGATAATTCTGGTGAATTAGCTCCTATGATTTTTGGTGAACCAATTCTTACATTCATTTTTCTTAGCATATCTTTTGCCAAGTCAAGAACACCAGGCATAAGTGTTGTTCCACCTGTTAACACTACGTTACCTTTAACTCTATTTATACCAGCTTTTCTTAATACATCGAATGAACGTAAAATAATCTCTTCTACAATTTCTTCAATATAATCCGCTAGTTCTTTTTGTGTATATGGTTCTTCATCTGGTTCTAAATTATCTAAGTCAATAATTACTTGTGGTGATGCTAAGTCATAAAAAGCATGCCCTTGAGTAACTTTTATCTCTTCTGCACGTTTTAATGGGACATTTAAAACATCTGATATTGTACGTGTAATATCTTCACCAGCTAACTCGATTGATTGTGATAATTGAAGAATACCATCTTCAAAATAACTCACAGTCGTAAGTCCTGCTCCAATATCAATAATCACTGACCCATAATCTTTTTCTTCGTCATTTAATAGTAATTCACCTAATGAATGAGATGTACAAAATGTTTCGTTA
Organism: Gemella haemolysans; assembly: GCF_012273215.1. Lineage (NCBI taxonomy): Bacteria > Bacillati > Bacillota > Bacilli > Caryophanales > Gemellaceae > Gemella > Gemella haemolysans. The sequence goes on from NZ_CP050965.1 coordinate 1,014,330, forward strand.
CAATCTAATCTTAAGTTTTCAATACTTTTATATATTGTGTGAAGATGAGTTTTAGATGTTAAAACTCTATTCCCTGTTACTTCAAATGAATTATGAACAGTCATTCCTTTTGGTTTTCTAATATTTTCAATATCATCAAGACGATAGTAATCTGGAATTACTTGTACCACTTCTCTTTCTCGTGGTAATGGTAGTATTTTTGCTTCTTCAATTACTTCTTCGATATCTCTACCATCAATATCGTGTTTTGTATCAAATTTAATTTCCGCTACACTTTTTTTAATATGAGTGTGTATACTTGGAACTGCTACATATAATGATCTTATGTCCTTATTAGCTTCACTTTTCGCAATATCTATTGCTTTTTGAATATCTCTAGAGGCAGATTCTACATCAATAATGTTCCCTCGTTTAATAGATGTTGTTTTTACAACACCAACACCGAGTATATTCAATTTTTCATATACTACATCTGCTATTATCACTTTTATACTAGATGATCCTAGATCTATTGAAGTATACAATTGTGAACTCAAGTCAAACACTCCTTCCTTTAAACTTTGTTATTATAATAAAATTGTAAATACACACATATTTTATTTACACATACTAAATTATAACATAAAATTAGAAAAAAAAATATGAAAAACATCAAAAAAAATTAAATTTTATTAAAATATTTTCAATTTGTAATATAACGAATAAGTTTTTTTCTTTTATACAATTTTTCAATAAAAAAAGCATCCGAAATACAAAATTTAGGATGCTTTTTTAACTATTGATTTTTCTTATTACGTGTTGATTGTTGTTTGCTATTATTGTTCTTGTTAGAAGAATTACTTTGATTATTTGTAGTAGAATTTTCAGATTTATTACTTTGTTGTACTTTTTCTTCTTTTTCTACTCTTTCATTATCTTTATTTGATTTCTCATCATCATTTAATCCCTGTCTTGATAGTAGTTTCTTAATACTATCATTTCTAACTTTTTCTGTTTTTGGTGTTTCAAGATATGCACCGTTTATTAAATTTAAAGTAGTATTATTTTTATCTTCAATATATTTAGATATTTCTTCATAGTAATTCAACTTATCTGCAAAGCTAGCTCTTAATGCTTTAACTTTTTGACCATCTTTCATATAAATAATTACTCTATCATTTTCATCATTAATTATTTCAGATATTTGTAATCTTACTTCTTGTTTAAGTTTATTCAAATTTTTGTAAACTTCTTCAAGTTTATTACTATCATCATTGAAATTTTCTATGATAGGTAAATTATAATTGTTTCTAATTTTTCCAGAATATGGTTTCCCATTTTCCATTATTATCTCTAAACTACCATCTTCTTTTTTATTTTGTGCAATGAAACTATACTCTTCTACCTGCACTTTTATAGAGGAAGGCAATTTAGATTTTACTGTTACTGATTTAAATATATCAAATCTTGATTTTATATTATTTTGAATTTCATCATCTTTTATTGACCATGTTCGAAGATCATTGTTAATGTTACCAGCCTCAAGTATTTCTTCTTTAGTAATCTGATTGTTACCTTCAACTTCTATTGTTTTTAATTTTAAATAGCTACTAAATAAAAGTACAAATACTCCTACTACAATTAAAAATAAAGTTACTATGTAAAATACTTCACGTCTTTTTTTTCTTTTAATTTTTTCTAATGAACTACGACGATTATCTTTGTTCATTTTTTCAAGTAACTTCCTATTCTTCTTGTTCATAGTTTTTTAATCCTCTTGAATAATCTTCTTAAATGTTGCTATAAACTCATCTCCACGATCTTCAAAACACTTATATTGATCCCACGATGCACATGCTGGTGATAATAATATTGTATCACCATTCTCTGCAAGTGAATTTGCTAGAATAGTAGCATCATCAATTTTAATTGCTTTATGACAATCAACATTATTATCAATAGCTAAGTTATATAATATCTCTTTACTTTCACCTACTACTACCATAGATTTTACTCTTGGTAGATATGGAATTAATTCTTTGAAATCTATTCCTCTATCTTGTCCACCACAAACAAGTATTATATTTTTTTCAAATCCTGATAGTGCTCTAGTTGTTGCAACTGGATTTGTAGCTTTTGAATCATTATAGAATTTTACTCCTTTATGTTCTCCTACAAACTGTAATCTGTGTTTTACTCCACTAAAAGCATAAAGAACATTTTGAATCGATTCTTTACCAGCACCTTTTATAAATGATATTACAGCAGCATTAATTGCATTTTCCACATTATGCATACCTGGAAGTGAGAGTTTAGTTATATCAAATAATTCCACACCCTCAAAAATAACCATATTATCTCTTACATAGATATCTGCTTCTATATTTTCTTTTGTATCATAGAATAGCACTTTAGAATTTATTCTTTCTATATCAAATTTATCTTTTTCATTAATATTCAAAATTAAGATGTCATTTTTATCTTGATTTTTATAAACATTTCTTTTAGCATCTCGATAATTTTCAACACTACCATGATAATCTAAATGCCCTACACCAAGATTAGTAATTACAGCTATCGATGGTTTGAAATATTTTGTTCCTTGTAATTGAAATGATGAAACTTCAGTAACTAATAATGAATTTGGATGGTTGTATGCAATTTCAATTGAAGGATATCCAATATTACCAGCTAAAAATACATCTTTTTTTGATGCTTTCAGAATATCGAAAGTCATCTGTGTAGTAGTTGTTTTACCATTTGTTCCAGTAATAGCTATCATATCAATGTTAAACAATGTATTTGCTAACTCAATCTCAGTTATAATATCAATTTTCTTGTCAATTGCTTTTTGTAAAAATTCTATTTGATATTTAATTCCTGGATTTTTTACTATTAAGTCAATATTTTCTAAAAGTTCTAATGGATGACCCCCATCAATTACTTTAATGCCTAATTCCCTCAACTCAGCTGCTTTTTCATCAGTACTTAAATCATCATATGCATTTAAAGTAACATCATATCCAAGTTTGTTTAAGATTTTTGCAGTTGAATAACCGCTTCTTGCAAATCCTAACACTAATATTTTTTTATCTTTTAAATTAATCATTTTAAATAACCCCTATAAAGTAACCTATAGCAGATGATATCACAGCTATTATTACAAAAATATAAACAGTTTTTACTTCACCATACCCTGATAATTCGAAATGATGATGTAAAGGTGACATTTTGAAAATTCTTTTTCCTGTTTTTTTGAAGTAAGCCACCTGAATTATTACAGATAAAGTCTCAAGTATATATACTAAACCTATAAATAAGAATGCTATTTCTTTATGCAAGATTACTGAAATCGCGGCTAAAATTCCTCCTAAAGCTAAAGATCCAGTATCCCCCATAAAGATTTTTGCCGGATTTTTATTAAATAATAAAAATCCTAAAAGTGCTCCAACTATAGTTAGACAGAAAACTAATACAGGAAAATTATTTTCCTTATATGCTAATAAAGCAAATGTACTAGTGGTAATAATTGTAACACTTGTTGCTAGACCGTCTAATCCATCAGTTAAATTAACCGCATTAGAAAATCCTGTTTGCCAAAATACTAAGAAGATCAGATATAAGTAAGAAATATTAAGATTATAATCTAATTCTGGGATATGTATATAATTTATATCTTTATAAATAAATGTAACTAAGATATAAAATATTACAGAAAATAGTATTTGTAACATTAATTTTTTTCTTGGAGCAAGTCCATCATTTTTCTTCTTAACTACGATAAGCATATCATCTATATAACCAATAATTGAAAATGAGATAGTTGTATAAATAAATAAAATATAATATTGAATGTTTCCACTATCCAAGATCATTGCAACAATAAGTGAAATTACTATTGAAACTATAAAAGATATTCCTCCCATTGTTGGAGTACCTTTTTTATGCATATGACTTTGTGGGCCTTCTTCTCTAATTGCTTGTCCAAATTTTAGAACATGTAAATATTTGATTAATCTTGGTAGCATTAGCACTGTCAGAAAAAATGCTACCAATAATAACGATATAGCAAATACTGTATCTGAATTACTCATTTCGTTCTCCTAACTAAATTTTATTTTTATCTTGTCCCCTTTTTTTATAAATCTCTGCGCAGGAATTGATTGTTGTTTTGCAAATCCATTCCCTTCAGTTTCAATATCTAAGCCGGCTAATTTAGCATAATTTATGACATCAATCTTAGACCATCCTATGAAATTAGGTAATACTATATTATTATCCGAAACTAATAGAAATACTCTTTCATCTTGTTTAATTACATTATCAGCCGAAGGATATTGTCCAATTATATTATTACCAGAACCGATCGTTATAATATTTTTTGTTTTTTGTTGTAATTTTAGTACTGTTGAATTAACGCTCTCACCTACAACATTCTCCATTTGATAACTTTTTATAGTGTCGTTATCATTAGATTTTTTCACATTTAAATAATTTAATGTATTTTCCATAATTGGTTTAAAAATCTCAGAGGCTCCGTATGCACTACTAGCTACTAACTGTTTCGTTGGTAATTTAATCCCTACATATAAGATTACCTGTGGATCTTCACTAGGTGCATATCCGATAAATGAGTGCATTACTTTAAATGGACTCTTATAATATGTCCCTGTCTTAGGATCTACTACCTCTGCAGTTCCAGTTTTTCCTGATATACTGTAGTTATCTATAGCATATCTCTTACCACCTTGGGCCCAAGTACCATTAACTACCCCGTATAGTTCTTCTTTCATTATATCCGCAGTTTGTTTTGATATTGGATTTCCAACTATTGTTTTCTTTCCGATATTAACATCTTTATCCAATGTTTTATCATGAACTCGTTGTAAGAAATACGGTGCTAGCATTTGACCATCATTTAAAATTGCCGTCTCTGCTTGAACCATTTGCATTGCTGTAACTGTACTACCTTGACCAAATACGGTAGTCGAAGCAGATACTTTATTATTAAATACTAAATCTCCTGTTGCTTCATTTCCATAAAGTGAATTCGTACTTCTACCAAATCCAAAACTTTCTAAACCGCTTTTTAGTTTTTCAGTTCCTAATTCATTTAAAAGTGTTAACATCAATGTATTAGATGATTGTTGGAATCCATGACGCTGAGTTATTGTACCCCATCCTGTTTTATTCCAGTCAAAAATAGTAGCATCTTCCACTTTGTATGAGCCAGATCTATAGTAGCCTTCTGGTTTATAAATATTATTTTCAACCATTAGTGACATAGTAAAAGTTTTTAAAGTAGAACCAGGTTCATAGGCTGAATTATAAAAAATATTCGACCAAGCGCTTGAAAGATTTTCTTGAGTATTAGGATTGAAGGCTGGAGTTTGTCCTAATCCTAATATTTCCCCCGTTTTTGGGCTAATTGCTATTGCAAAGGCACTTTCTGGTTCATATTTGTCATGGATATCTTTTAATGTATTATCAATAAATCCTTGAATATTTTTATCAATCGTTAAATAGATATCTGCTCCATCAACAGGTTTGATTTCTACTTTTGGTATGTTAGAGACTACTTTACCCCAAGCATCTTTGGCATAAGTAATATGCCCTTCTTTTCCTCTTAAATAATAATCAAATGTCTTTTCAACCCCTAATCGACCAGTAATCAAATCACTATCAGGTGAATTTTGTGCGAATCCTAAAAAGTTCCCTAACATACTTCCATTAGGATAATATCTTTTTGTTGTTGCTATAAACTCAATTCCAGGAAGTTTTAACTCTTCTATTTTTTTCTTATCTTCTACACTTATATCCTTACCAGCTGTTCCAAACTCTACTTGATAAACACCTTTTTTATTAAGTATTTCCTTTATCTTACTTTTATCTAATTTGATAAATTTAGATAATTCATCTGCAGTTTTATCGACATCAATAACATGACGAGGATTTGTGTCATCCTCAGTTGCTTTATCAGAAACTACTGCAACTATCTTATAAGATTCAATATTGTCTGCTAATATATTCCCATTTCTATCGAAGATTTTTCCTCGATTTGGTTGCAAACTACTGTCAATTTTATATTTTTTATCTGCTAATTCTGTTAAATTATGACCCCTGACAGTCCCTATTAGCATCATTTGTCCAATATTTAATATTAATATCCATACAAAGAAAAAAACAAAAATTAAAAAAAATACAATTTTTGTTCTTTCTCGAGAGATATAATCTTTTCTTTCTAAACTTTTTCTATCTTCCAAAAACTTTAAAGTTAATATTTTCTTAAAAAGTTTTATCAATTATCTCACTACCTTTATACTATCTTTTTGAGTCTTCATTCCTACTGTCTCAGCAATTTTTTTAACTCTTTCGTAAGATGACAGATTGTTTATCATAACTTTTTGTTCGTTATTATTTTTTTGTTTTTCAGATATAACAATATCATTTTTTTGTTGAGCACTTCGTAGTGAATAAATCTCTCCCTTATAGTTTAACATAACTACGTTAGCAAGTAAAATAACTCCTACAAAAACTCCATAAGCAGTTTTTTCTAAAAAATTAAATTTCACTTTTTCTTGTACTTTTCGTACTCCATATTCTCTACTATATACCTTTAGTGTAGCCATAAATCTTTCCTCCCCTCTATTTTGTCTGTACTTCTGCCACCCTTAGTTTGGCACTTCTTGATCTATTATTCTCTTCTAATTCGATATCACTAGGATATATAGGTTTTCTCGTAATTACTTTTAATTTAGATAAACTTTCTTCAGGCATAATTGGTAGATTTTTTGGAATATCTTTTGCCTTAGCGTATGAATTGAATATTTGTTTACAAATTCTATCTTCTAAAGAGTGGAAAGTAATAACAGAAATTCTTCCTCCCACTTTAACGATATCAATTGCTTGTTCAAGTGAATCTTCAAATACCGATAATTCATTGTTCACTGCAATACGAATAGCTTGAAATACTCTTTTAGCTGGATGTCCTCCAGTTCTTCTTTTAGCAGCTGGGATGGATTCTTTAATTATTTCTACTAATTCAAAAGTAGTTTCAATAGGTTTTTGTTCACGTTTTTTCTCAATATTTCTTGCTATTTGTTTCGAAAAATTCTCTTCTCCATAGCGGTAAAATATTTTAACTAAATCATGATAACTATATTCATTAACAACTTCATAAGCACTGATTTTTGCATCAGTATCCATTCTCATATCTAACTTAGTATCATAGTTGTAACTAAAACCTCTTTCTGGTGTATCTAATTGCGGTGATGATACTCCTAAATCATATAAAACCCCATCAACCTCATGAACACCATGTTCAGCTAACTTTTCTTTTAAATTAACAAAATTCGATTTAATAAAGACAACTTTATCACTGTATTCAGCTAATTTATTTTTGGCATTTTCTAAAGCTATATTGTCTTGATCAAAAGCATATAGTTTTCCATTTTTTAATTGTTTTAAAATTTCTAAACTATGTCCTGCTCCACCTAAGGTACAATCGACATATATACCATCTTCTATTATATTTAAGCCTTCTACAGCTTCATTTAATAATACACTATAATGTTTAAACATTTTCATCCATCCTAAAAATCAAAATCTTCTAATTCTTCTGCTATTTCTTCTACGCTAGCTTCACTTTCAACAAGTAAATCTTCCCAACGATTTTTATCCCAAATCTCTATCCTATTTGACAAACCATTAACAACACAATCTTTATCTAAAAAAGCATGTTCTATTAATGCGTTTGGAATATTAATTCTTCCTTGTTTATCTATTTCAACTTCAGTGGCTCCGGAAAAGAAGAAACGTTGGAAAGTACGAGCATTTTTCTTAGTAATAGGCAGTGATTTTATCTTACTTTCCACCTTTTGCCACTCTTGTAGTGAATAGCCAAATAAACAAGAGTCTAGACCTCTTGTAATAATAAATTTTTCACCTAGTTCATCTCTGAATTTTATTGGAATACTAAGCCTTCCTTTGGCATCCATTTTATTATTATATTGACCAATAAACACTACTTCTCACCACCTTACTTTTATAATTTACCACATTTCCCCACTTTTTTCCACTATTTTCGAAAAAAAAATGAATTTTTTTGAATTTTTTACCAAAAAAATAACCAAGTATTTATAAACATAAAAATTTATAAATACTTGGTTTATTTTAATTATAATATTCTCTTTCGTTTTCACCATCAAGAAAGTGTGATGAACATAAAGAATGTATTCTTTCTACTATTCTTAACGCCTTTGTTCTATCTACTGTTGTTCTACCATTCGATAATAACTCAGCTAAATCATCTATACTTAGATTAGATGAGAAGAATGTCGGTAGTTTTTCAGCTTCTCTATGATTAATAATTGGGCCTAATACTTCATCACGAATGAATTCAGTAATATTTTCAGCACCAATATCATCAATTATAAGTATCTCTTCATCTCTAACTAGATCTATATATAAATCATAACTATTATCACTTATTTTAGATTTTATCTTTCTAATAAATTCTGGATAATATAAAATAGTTGGTTCTTTTTCATTTTGTTTAAAATAGTTGTATATAGAACCCATTAAATACGTTTTACCAGTACCCGTTGGTCCATATACATAAACACCTCTAGAAGATTGACCATTTAATATACTTCTGCAAATTTTAATAATTTCTGTCGCTAACATACCCTTTTCTCTATTCCTAGATAGATTTTCAAAAGTGTATGTCAAAACTCTTTTTGGTATAAACTCTGTCTTCACCTTATTAGAGGTCTTCATACTTGCTACTTTTTGCTTGTACTCTTCAGTCTCTTCGTATAAAATACTAACTTCTTCATTACTAAAAACTAACCTAGGTTTATGCTCTATATTAAGTAGTTTATCTTTCGAAATATAAAATTGATAAAACTTTTCAATATTATTTTCTATATCTATTTTGGTAAAATTATTGTCACGAATAAACTTAACAATTTCAGGATCATTAAGAACTTTTTCCGATATAAATCTCTTAAACGAATCTTGAGTATTGCTAGCAACTATATTTGATAATTTTTTCACTACATATCCCTCTTATTATTTAATTCTTGCATCATCTTATTGTATGCATCTTCATCTTCTTTAGTAACAACACGATCCTCTTTTTTCTTAGAAACGTTAAAATTACTTTGACGATTTTGAAGATACTCAGGAAACGGTGCATAATTTCCTTTCTTATTATTCACATAATTCTTTTGTTGCTTAGAAGTCTTTTTATTTGATGTATCGATATTTTTCTTATAATTTCTATTATTTCTAACAAAATCAATTGCATCCTTTGCACCTAAAAGTTTTTGTGCACTCCAAGAACTAGCTATCTTATCAATATAATTGATATGAGGTATAGAATTATTTCCTGTCTGATTAATAGAATATTCTAATAAAATATTTAAAACTCCTGTAGGAAAATTATACTTACTTTGTAATTCACCGATATTCTTTGCGTCAATATTAGAAACTACTATACCTTTTTGTTTATTAAGGAATGTGATAAAGTTTGTATTATCTACTTCTTTAATGAACAATTCTTCCTCAGTAAGTTTCTCTTCCTCAATATTAGTTAGATTTTTATTTACCATACGTTCTAATGTCGGTACTTCTTGTTTTCTTACATTAACATTTAATTGAACAATGTAATCTGTTAATACTTTAAGATTAATTTCACTTGCTCCATTAGTAATTTCAACAGATTTTTCTATAGCTTTTGCCATATCTTGAGAATCCATTTTATAAATATGTGCCAAACCTAAAATCTTGTTCTTTACTTCATCATTTGAGATAACTTCAGTTAGATAACTATTTGCTAAATAATAATTTAATTTATCGAAATCAAAATAATACTCATCAAAATTAGGACCAGAAGTAACTTTATTTTCCAAATAATCAAAACCAAAATCATTTAAGTTTTCTAAATGAAAGACATCTGAAAACTTAGAAGTTATTTCTTCAAAACTTCTAAAACTTACTTTATCTAGGGAATAATAATTACTTAATTCCTTATATTCAACAGTACCTATAGTGTTTTCTAATAATTGAGCCAAAACAGGTGTTCCGAAGAATTGAGAAAAATTTAAAGCTTGCTTAATCTTATAAACAAATTGACCTACTCCGTTGTTATCAATATAAAAAGTTTGAAGTAGACCAATTGCTTCCAATTTCTTTCTTGCGACAATGAACTTATGATTAGATAAAGCTAAATTATCTAATATATCGTAGTGTAAATAATTCTTTGAAAGATTTTTATCACTAAGCATTTTACTCCCTAAAAAATTATATAAACTTATAGCATCATTACCTAATAATGGTAGATATAGTAAGTTTAACTCTTTAGAGTATTCTGAAATATCATAGTCATTATAAACACAATAAAAATCCTTAACAGAAAAAATATTACTCATGTTTTTCATCCATTACTTCTATAATTATTTGCGTATATTCTAAAGCATAGATGAAATCTTGATTATAATCATATTTAATCTTATCATCGTTTCTCAATGGTGCAAAGAAAGATTTTACTAAAATTGGATATATATTAGATAAAAGCAATTTTGCATTATCATTTTCATAAAGTGCTCTTAAGAAATTAAATACTTTGTACACACATTCTAGAAATTCCTCTTTAGTTGGTGTATTTATATTAGTATAACTTTCAATTTTTGTTGAAAAACTAAGTATATTTTTTTTATCATTTTTAGCCACAAAAGTTCTCAAATCATCTATTAATTCATACATATAATTAAAGAATGATTCGAAATCTTCTAGATACTCATTATTAATGATTTGAGATTCATTTTTTAATAACAATTTATTAATATTATAATCAGTTACAAAAAGATAAATCTTATAAAGATCTGAGTATTCAACATCACTTAATTTTTGATAATCTTGAACTATATCATTTAAACTCTTACCATCTTTGTAAATATTATACAATGTATTTAACCATATAAATTCATCAAGTTTCTTATTATTGATTAAAGTTACTAGATAATTATTGAAACTATACTCTTTTTCATCTTCAAAAAGAATAGAAGTTCTACTTTCAATTCTAGATAAAATTGTATTGAATTCTTTTACTGAATCTTCATCAACAATTATTTCATCAAAGTTAGGTTTTAAATCAGCTTTAATACGTCTAAATTCATCTGCACTATTATCAAGGTTGTCTAATCTCTCCTGATAAACTTCATTATATCCAGGCTTTTGTGAATGATAATATGTTTCTATTGCTTTATTAAATACTAGAACTTTCTCTAAAATTTTTATGTATGCAACTTTAATACTTTTATTATCTGAAATTTTATTAATCAATTTTAATGCGTTCAATATGTCTTTTTTATTCTCACTAGTAAGTACTAATGTTTTTTCATCTTCTAAATAAAACATGCTCAAACCTCCAATTATATATTACTATACTATGATACTCTATTTTTGAAAGAAAATCAAAATATATGAAATTAAAATAAAAAAAGAACCTTCCAAAAGGAAGGCCCTCACTGTTGCCTGGCAACGTTCTAGTCTCACAGGGCGTAAGCCCAACTACATTCGACGCTAAAGAGCTTAACTTCTGTGTTCGGTATGGGTACAGGTGTGTCCTCTTCGCTATCGCCACCAGACGAAAACTTCATATACATATTATATCATCTTTTTTCTTTTTGTCAACAGTTACTTTCAAAGAACTTTCACTTGATTAAGTCCTCGACCTATTAGTATTAGTCAGCTGAACACGTTACCGTGCTTACACTCCTAACCTATTCTCCTTGTCGTCTTCAAGGGGTCTTAATATCCGTGGGAAATCTCATCTCGAGGGGGGCTTCATGCTTAGATGCTTTCAGCTCTTATCCCTTCCGTATTTAGCTACCCAGCTATGCCACTGGCGTGACAACTGGTACACCATTGATACGTCCATCCCGGTCCTCTCGTACTAAGGACAGCTCCTCTCAAATTTCCTACGCCCACGACGGATAGGGACCGAACTGTCTCACGACGTTCTGAACCCAGCTCGCGTACCGCTTTAATGGGCGAACAGCCCAACCCTTGGGACCGACTACAGCCCCAGGATGCGATGAGCCGACATCGAGGTGCCAAACCTCCCCGTCGATGTGGACTCTTGGGGGAGATAAGCCTGTTATCCCCAGGGTAGCTTTTATCCGTTGAGCGATGGCCCTTCCATGCGGAACCACCGGATCACTAAGTCCTGCTTTCGCACCTGCTCGACTTGTAAGTCTCACAGTCAAGCTCCCTTGTGCCTTTACACTCTGCAAATGATTTCCAACCATTCTGAGGGAACCTTTGAACGCCTCCGTTACTCTTTGGGAGGCGACCGCCCCAGTCAAACTGCCCACCTGACACTGTCTCCCGGTTTTCTATGCCGAGGGTTAGAATTTCAATACAGCAAGGGTAGTATCCCAACAACGCCTCCTCATACACTGGCGTGCATGATTCTTAGGCTCCTACCTATCCTGTACATACTGCATCAAAATTCAATATCAAGCTACAGTAAAGCTCCATGGGGTCTTTCCGTCCTGTCGCGGGTAACCTGCATCTTCACAGGTACTATGATTTCACCGAGTCCATCGTTGAGACAGTGCCCAAATCGTTACGCCTTTCGTGCGGGTCGGAACTTACCCGACAAGGAATTTCGCTACCTTAGGACCGTTATAGTTACGGCCGCCGTTTACTGGGGCTTCAATTCATACCTTCGCTTACGCTAAGCACTCCTCTTAACCTTCCAGCACCGGGCAGGCGTCAGCCCCTATACTTCACCTTACGGTTTTGCAGAGACCTGTGTTTTTGTTAAACAGTCGCTTGGGCCTATTCACTGCGGCCTACTCTCGTAGGCACCCCTTCTCCCGAAGTTACGGGGTCATTTTGCCGAGTTCCTTAACGATGGTTCTCTCGCTCACCTTAGAATTCTCTTCCCAACTACCTGTGTCGGTTTGCGGTACGGGCACCTCTTATCTCGATAGCGGCTTTTCTTGAGAGTTTGGCTTCATTGACTTCGCTACTATATTTCGCTCCCCATCACACTTCAGTCTTACAAGCAGCGGATTTTCCTACTACTCAACCTTTGTGCTTAGACGTCCTATTCCATCAGGACGATCAATTAGCCTCCTCTGTCCCCACTTCTCTCAAACGATATTTGGTGGTACAGGAATTTCTACCTGTTGTCCATCGGCTTCACCATTCGGCTTCACCTTAGGTCCCGACTTACCCAGAGCGGACGAGCCTTCCTCTGGAAACCTTAGTCATTCGGTGGATAGGATTCTCACCTATCTTTCGCTACTCACACCGGCATTCTCACTTCTAACCTCTCCACCTCGCCTTACAGCTCAGCTTCTATGATGTTAGAACGCTCTCCTACCATATAACATTAGTTATATCCGCAGCTTCGGTTGTATGTTTAGCCCCGGTACATTTTCGGCGCGATGTCACTCGACCAGTGAGCTATTACGCACTCTTTAAATGGTGGCTGCTTCTAAGCCAACATCCTGGTTGTCTGTGCATCATCACATCCTTTTCCACTTAACATACAATTTGGGACCTTAGCTGGCGGTCTGGGCTGTTTCCCTTTCGACTACGAACCTTATCACCCGCAGTCTGACTCCCGTTGATATTTATCTGGCATTCGGAGTTTGTCTGAATTCGGTAACCCGGGATGGGCCCCTAGTCCAAACAGTGCTCTACCTCCAGTAAACTCACAACGAGGCTAGCCCTAAAGCTATTTCGGAGAGAACCAGCTATTTCCAAGTTCGATTGGAATTTCTCCGCTACCCACAGCTCATCCAAACACTTTTCAACGTGTCCTGGTTCGGTCCTCCATTCAGTGTTACCTAAACTTCAACCTGGCCATGGGTAGATCACTTGGTTTCGGGTCTACTCCATCATACTATTTCGCCCTATTAAGACTCGCTTTCGCTTCGGCTCCATGTCTTCCACTTAACCTCGCATGATAAAGTAACTCGCCGGTTCATTCTACAAAAGGCACGCCATCACCCCCGAAAGGGCTCTGACTACTTGTAAGCACACGGTTTCAGGTTCTCTTTCACTCCCCTCCCGGGGTTCTTTTCACCTTTCCCTCACGGTACTGGTTCACTATCGGTCACTAGGTAGTATTTAGCCTTACCAGATGGTCCTGGTAGATTCCGACGGAATTCCTCGTGTTCCGCCGTACTCAGGTGCTCTCTCTCGCCAACTTAGCATTTCGTATACAGGACTTTTACCTTCTACGGTCTAACTTTCCAGCTTGTTCTACTATACTTCGTCATACGATTTGTTGAGAGTCCTACAACCCCAATATGCAAGCACATTGGTTTGGGCTCCTTCCTTTTCGCTCGCCACTACTAAGGAAATCGATTTTTCTTTCTCTTCCTACAGGTACTTAGATGTTTCAGTTCCCTGCGTTACCTCGCTTTCGCGTACCGCCCTTTTAAAAACGGTGGGTTCCCCCATTCGGATATCTACGGCTCTTTGCTTACTTACAGCTCCCCGTAGCATTTCGTCGTTTGTCACGTCCTTCATCGGCTCCTAGTGCCAAGGCATCCTCCGTGCGCCCTTTACTACTTAATCGTGTGTAGCTTTTACGCTTCGTTCTTTTCCTTGAACTCTTTGTGAATAAGTTTTACAACTTACTTACTTTTTTCTCGGTTTTGTAAATCTGTTTTTAATTTATAGAAAATTATTTTTGATCTAATATATATATTCAGTTTTCATTGTGCTTGAGTATTCTTTGAACACTCAAAACTAAACGAATTATCAACGTATTCCTTATCCTTAGAAAGGAGGTGATCCAGCCGCACCTTCCGATACGGCTACCTTGTTACGACTTCACCCCAATCATCTGTCCCACCGTGACCGGCTCCCTCCTAAAAGGTTAGGCCACCGTCTTCGGGTGTTACAAACTCTCGTGGTGTGACGGGCGGTGTGTACAAGACCCGGGAACGTATTCACCGCGACATTCTGATTCGCGATTACTAGCGATTCCAGCTTCATGTAGTCGAGTTGCAGACTACAATCCGAACTGAGAATAGTTTTGTGAGGTTTGCTTACTCTCGCGAGCTCGCTTCTCTTTGTTCCTATCCATTGTAGCACGTGTGTAGCCCAAGTCATAAGGGGCATGATGATTTGACGTCATCCCCACCTTCCTCCAGTTTATCACTGGCAGTCTATCTAGAGTCCCCATCTTACTGCTGGCAACTAGATATAAGGGTTGCGCTCGTTGCGGGACTTAACCCAACATCTCACGACACGAGCTGACGACAACCATGCACCACCTGTATCTGTGTCTAACCAAAGGTCAGAACAACACAATCTCTTGTGTCCTCACAGTATGTCAAGACTTGGTAAGGTTCTTCGCGTTGCTTCGAATTAAACCACATGCTCCACCGCTTGTGCGGGTCCCCGTCAATTCCTTTGAGTTTCAACCTTGCGGTCGTACTCCCCAGGCGGAGTGCTTAATGCGTTAGCTGCAGCACTGATCTCTTATGAGACCAACACTTAGCACTCATCGTTTACGGCGTGGACTACCAGGGTATCTAATCCTGTTTGCTCCCCACGCTTTCGCGCCTCAGTGTCAGTTACAGGCCAAAAAGCCGCCTTCGCCACTGGTGTTCCTCCTAATCTCTACGCATTTCACCGCTACACTAGGAATTCCACTTTTCTCTCCTGCACTCAAGTTTAACAGTTTCCAATGACCCTCCACGGTTGAGCCGTGGGCTTTCACATCAGACTTATTAAACCACCTGCGCGCGCTTTACGCCCAATAATTCCGGACAACGCTTGCCACCTACGTATTACCGCGGCTGCTGGCACGTAGTTAGCCGTGGCTTTCTGGTTAGGTACCGTCTCTACTGTGTATAGTTACTACACAATCATTCTTCCCTAACAACAGAGCTTTACGAACCGAAATCCTTCTTCACTCACGCGGCGTTGCTCCGTCAGGCTTTCGCCCATTGCGGAAGATTCCCTACTGCTGCCTCCCGTAGGAGTCTGGGCCGTGTCTCAGTCCCAGTGTGGCCGATCACCCTCTCAGGTCGGCTATGCATCGTCGCCTTGGTAGGCCTTTACCCCACCAACTAGCTAATGCACCGCAAAGCCATCTCATAGTGTTAGCAAAACCAACTTTTAAACATCAACCATGCAGTTAATGCTGTTATCCGGTATTAGCTATCGTTTCCAATAGTTGTCCCAGTCTATGAGGCAGGTTCTTTACGTGTTACTCACCCGTTCGCCGCTAAGTTTTTCTAGTGCAAGCACCAGAAAAACTTCGCTCGACTTGCATGTATTAGGCACGCCGCCAGCGTTCGTCCTGAGCCAGGATCAAACTCTCCAAATAAATTTGTTAGCTTGATTAGCTCATTAAAAAGTTTTATAGTTTCTTTTTAAAACTGTCCTTTTTTGGAATTAACGTTGACTTAATTCGTTTAGTTTTCAATGTTCAAATCGTTGTGATTAACAACTTTTATATTTTAACATTTTTAAATTTCTTTGTCAAGTCTTTTTTAGAACTTTTTTTAAAAATGTTTTTTCGTCTTCATTAGAAGACTTTAATTATTTTATCATTTCTTCGAATGTTTGTCAAGAAGTTTTTTATATTTTTTTGAACTTGTTAACCGTTTACTTCGTTGAAATAATAAGCGTTGTCTTGTTTCAAGACGTTTATAAGTTTATCATTTCTTTTTTATTTTGTCAAGAAGTTTTTTATATTTTCTTAACTTTTAATTATTAGAAATCTTATATTGTTCGTCTTCTTCTTGAGAAGACTTTTACTATTCTATCATCAACTTTATTACTTGTCAACATTAATTTTCATATTTTTTCATTTTTATTTCAATATTTCTTTCTATTTGCTATTTATAATCAAATTTTATTGTGATATTATATAATTAAACACTTCAAGGAGGATTATTTATGATTTATTTTAAAGAACCTAAAGATGTTACTTTTGAACAAATATCAGATTACAAAGAAGAATTTGTTCTTAATAATGAAATCATTCATGGTGCAGCAAATATAACTGATTTATCTGTCCCTGAATGGGTACAATTTACAGAAGATACTAAATATAAAGAATCAGTAACTCCTGGTTTTGTCACTGCTCATACATTTTTCGCTTTAGATAATGATAAAATCATTGGTATTATTAACGCAAGGCATAAACTGAATGACTACTTATTAAACTTCGGTGGCCATATAGGCTATAGTGTTAGAAAGTCACAGCGAAGAAAAGGATATGCTAAAGCGATGTTATCTTATACAGCAGATTTTTTATTTTCACTTGGCCTAGAGAAAATCTTAATTACCTGTGATAAAAAGAATATTGCCTCAAAACGCACTATAGAATCATGCGGTGGTATTTTAGAAAATGAAATAATAGAAGAAACTAGAACTACATTAAGATATTGGATATATAAAAAATAAGGTTAGGTTGGAATTTAATCCAACTTAACCTTTCTATTTCATCTCGACTACAGTAGCTCCCATACCACCTTCGTTTTGACCTCCGGTTCTATAGCTAGCTACATATCTATTATTTTTTAGATATTCACCTATATTTTTACGAAGTATACCTGAACCTAAACCATGTATTATAGTAAATGTGTCATATCCTTGAAGTATTACTTTATCCATATAATCTTCTATTTCCCTTATAGCTTCTTCTGTATTTAATCCTATTACATTAATATCAATACCTACTTTTTTGCTGCTAACACTACTTGTGCTCACGTATCTAGTAGTCACTTCAGGTTCACTGTCTATTTTTCTAACTTCTTTTTTCTTAATATTTAGTTTCATAGCACCCATTTTTATCTGTAACGTATTTCCTGAAATTTCTAAAACTGTCGCTCTTTGATTATAACCTAATACTAATACATCATCTCCAACTCTAATTTCACTATTGTCAAACTTAGGTTGGTTTTGTAGTTTTTTATGAAATTTAATATTATTTTTACTTCTATCCATAGTATGCAGCAATTCATTAACTTCATGCTGTTTTAACGAAGAACTATCTTTAAACTCTTTATAAATCTCAATCATTTCTGCTTTCTTCTCTTCAATCTCTCTATTAAGTTCTACACTTAAATCATTATATAAACTTTCTCTATACTCTTCATATTTTTGTAGATTGGTATCTAGAGTTTGTTTTACATCATCTATCTCATCTAGTGTTTTATTTATATACTCTAATTTATAATCATATTCTCTGATACTTTCAGAAAGTTTATCAATAAATAGATTATTTTCTTTTGTATTTACTTCCAATAATGAAATTGCTTCATCTATAATTGATTGTTCTAAACCTAGTTTAGCTGATATATTAATCGCGTTAGACTTCCCTGGTAACCCAATAATAAATCTATAGGTTGGTTTTAATTTTTCAAAATCAAATTCCATTGAAGAATTTTTATAATACTCAGACTCAAAACAATAATTTTTGATTTCTGGATAGTGAGTTGTACATAATATAGTTGCATTCATTTTTTTGAATTTTTCTAGTAATGCAATAGAAAGTACTGCCCCCTCACTAGGATCTGTTCCTGAACACAACTCATCTAGAAGTATCAAACTCTTGTTATTCGTTTTATTTAGTATATTAATAATATTAGTCATATGAGAAGAAAAAGTAGATAAGTTATTTTCAATAGACTGTTCATCACCTACATCTACAAATACATCTTCAAAAAATCCGACTGTTGATTCCTCTAATGCTGGAATATAAAATCCTAGATGTGATAAGTACACACATAATCCAACTGTCTTTAAAATTACAGTCTTACCACCAGTATTAGGACCAGTAATTATTAGTGAATTTCCTTTATTATCTAGAATAACATCATTTTTCACAACTACGTCTTTATCAATTAAAGGATTATATGCTTTCTTTAGATTAAGCTCTTGTGAATTTACTATGTTTTGTTTATTAAAGCCATTTCTAGCACAAAAATTCATTTTTGAAAATATAAACTCTATTTGAGAAAAGTTCCAAAGAGAATTTATAAGTTCATCTGCTTTTTCTTTAATTACTTCAGATGCTTCTTTTAGTATTCTAAGAATTTCTTCTTTTTCCTTACGTTTTAGAATTCCTATTTCATTATTAATCTCTACATTTTCTTTTGGTTCAACGTAAAATGTATTTCCTGAGGCACTCTCATCATGTATTATCCCGCCAAAGTCATTTTTATATTCGGGTTTTACTAAAATTACATCACGATCATTCCTCTTTGTTACAATTGCTTCTGTTAATTTTTTTACATTTGAACGAAGAATATTTTTTAGTATCTGATCACTCTTATTTTTCAACTTAGAAATATTTACTTTTATATTTTTTAATTCAAGTGATGCATCTGGTCTTATATATCCATCTTCATCTATTATTCTATCTAAATATCTTTCCAAATCGCTAAAATCATCTAATTTAACAACATATTTTGTTAAACTTGGATAATTAGAATGTTCGTGTAATTTTATATTTTCAAATCTTCTTGAGAATCTATCATAAGTTATAATATTTCTTAATATATAAAAAAGTTCCTTTTCTGACAGTACACTATCAATTTTTGCCTTTTTAACACTAGAATTATAATCAAATATTTTTAATTTGAATTCGTTTGGGTATTTTCTAAGAAGATCATATCCCTCTTCATTCTCCTTATGTACTTCGACTAATTTATCAAAATTTGTAATATACTCTAAATTTTTTATTTTTTCAAATGATAGCTCTGAAAAACAGTATTTTTCTACATCTTTTAATACTAAGTCTAAATTAATTTTCTTTTGAGTAATTTTATTCAATCTAATCTCACTCCTTCAATCTATATTTACATGCTTTATCTTTTTATAACACAAACTATTATACACTAAATAAAAGTATTAAACAATTTCTTTTGATTAAAATCGACTTCTTACTCACATAATAGAAAAAATTCGGAGCACCTCAGGAACCCCGAATCTAATTTTATTTATTAAAGAATAAACTAATAAACTGCTTTGATAATACTGGTGTATTTTGAATTATATAATCTGGTAATGTAGAATCTTTAAATATCGCTATCTTCCAATCTGGAGCAGGCAATACCGTTACAAGGTAAAGTACTACAAACACAATCAAGTAAATCTCCACGAATCCTAGTATAGCACCAAGATATCTATCAGTCGTTTTTATTAATGGTAATTTTCTAATAACGCCCAATGTTTGAGCTAAAATTTGTATTATTAATCGAATAACAATAAATAATACGATAAATGATACTATACGATAATATGCTGTTGGAATATTAAGACCTTTATATATTCCCTCAAGCCCTTCCGTAACATCTGTTGGAATCGGGATCATACTCGTAAACAAATACGCTAATCTTGAACTAAATAACATAGATACTGCATAACCAATCACTATTGTTCCTAAATAGAATATTTGCATGATTAATCCACGTTTGTATCCTAAATATGCTCCCGCAGCTAATAATAATGCAATAATTATATCAACCATTTTTTCTCCTTTCAAATCGTTATCTATTTCTTAATGACTTATAATTAATATATAAGTATTTTAATCTACCAACTTTAAAGTAGCATTAATCTATTTTAGACTAATGCTACTTTTTTAAAAAATTTAAATTATTATTCAACTCCGATAATGTATGGATATACCGGTTGTCCTGATTCTATAAGTTCTACTTCTACGTCAGGGTATTTTTCTTCTATTAATTGTTCTAAGAAATCAGTATATTCTTCTGTACTTTCTTCACCTAAGTAAAGAGTTACAATTTCTTTATCTTCATCAATAGATTTTTCTAATAATTCTTCTAATACTGTATTCAGAGATAAGTTAGAAACCACTATTTTTCCATCTTTAATTCCCATGAATTCATCTTTTTTAATTTCAACACCTTCGATATTAGTATCACGAACAGCATGTGTTACTTCCAGAGTACTTACTGTTGATAATACTTCTTGCATATTAGCGAAGTTTTCATCAGCTGAAGCTTGAGGATTAAACACCATAACCGCAGCTAAACCTTGAGGCGCTGTTTTACTTTCAATAACAAAAACATTTTCCTCAGCTAACTCAGCAGCTTGTTTTGCTGCAAGTTGGATATTTTTATTATTAGGGAAGATAAAAATGTTCTTAGCGTTAACTTCTTTAATTGCTTTCATTATATCTTCAGTTGATGGATTCATAGTTTGTCCACCTTCCACGATATAATCAACTCCCATAGAAGTTAATACTTTACTTAATCCAGCTCCCATAGAGATAGAAATCATTGCTTGTTCTTTTAGTTCTTTTGGAGTAGTCGCTTGTTTAGCTTCTTGTTTTCTTAGAACTTCACGGTGCTGTTCTCTCATATTATCAGATTTAATCTTGATAAGTTCTCCATATTGTTGACCATAATTGAATACATCTCCTGGAGTTTCTGTGTGAACGTGAATTTTTACATACTCACTATCAGAAATAACTAGAAGAGAATCTCCAAATTTACTCATATCTTCACGGAATTTATCTTCGTTGAAATCTTTTTTCTCTTTATCAAGACGAACAGTAAATTCTGTACAGAATCCATACACGATATCTTCTGGAGACATAAAGTCCATATCGTGATCATCTTCAAACTGCATATCAACAACATTAGTCTCTACAGATTCTAATCCTTCAATTTTTTCACCTTTAAGTGCAGCTACGAAACCTTGATATACACAAACAAGCCCTTGACCTCCTGAGTCTACTACACCAACTTCTTTTAGAATTGGTAATAAATCCGGAGTTCTTTTTAGTGAAGCTTGAGCTTCAACATAGATTGCTTCCATTACTTCTACTACTGATGTAGTATTTTCAGCTGCTTTAAGTCCAGCTTCCGCTGCTTCACGAGCTACTGTTAAAATAGTTCCTTCTACTGGTTTAATAATCGCTTTATAAGCAATACTCACACCATTTTGAATAGCAACTGCAAACTCTTTAGCATTAACTTCTTTTTTATCAGCTATGTGCTGAGACATTCCTCTAAATAGTTGAGAAAGGATAACACCTGAGTTTCCACGTGCTCCCATTAATAATCCTTTAGAAAAAGACTTACCTAATTCACCGATGTTTTCTACAACATTTGCAGCTGTTTCTTTAGCACCTGATGACATTGAAAGGTTCATATTTGTTCCTGTATCACCATCTGGTACAGGGA
This sequence comes from Gemella haemolysans, assembly GCF_012273215.1. Classification (NCBI taxonomy): domain Bacteria; kingdom Bacillati; phylum Bacillota; class Bacilli; order Caryophanales; family Gemellaceae; genus Gemella; species Gemella haemolysans. The sequence goes on from NZ_CP050965.1 coordinate 1,036,517, forward strand.
AAACATTTAATGAGTTTATTTTTTCTGCATTTTTAGCTAAATTTTTTGATCCTAAATCAATCATTTCAGCTAAAACGAGTCCGTTAATTTTCTCCACTATCTTTCCTCCTATTTATTTACCTTGATGCCTTGAATATAAATGTTGATTTCATCAACTTTGACACCTAAAGTTTTTTCAATTTGATATTTTACTGAAGATTGAACATTGTTAGCTATTTCTGAAATTTTTGTTCCATACATAACTATAATATATAAATCAATTACAAGTTTTTCTTCATCTTTTTTTACTACTATTCCTTTTGCGTAATTTTCTTTACGTAAAATTTCTGTAATTCCATCCTTAACTTGATTTTTACTAGCCATTCCTATAATTCCGTAACAACTTACAGCTGCACCACCTGCAACTGATGCGATTACATCATCACTAATAGAAACATGACCATATTCATTATTAATTTCTAATGACATATCTTTTCCTCCTATTTTAAAAATAGTCAACTGAACATACGAACTATTATACCTTTTTTAACAGAAAAATACAAGTGAAACATTGATAATTCTTTACTTAGAGCCTTTTAGTATCCCTTTTATATTGCTAATATTATTTATTATTATTAATAAATTCCTTAGAATGAATCATTAATGTAATGACATCACACACTGGTGTAGGAATATTATGAATTTTTCCAAGTCTTGAAATTTCTCCATTAAGATAATCTATTTCCGTCAAACGACCATTCTTCATGTCTTGATATAATGATGGATAATGTGCTCCAGCAGTCTCTAAAGGAAAACAATTTTTTATATTATTTTCAATTACATCTTGATTAATATCAATCCCTTCAGCTTTACCTACAGCTGTAATTTCATTTAAAACCGCTCTTGTTAATTCTAAATTCTTATCATAGCTTCCATACTGATTAATATTACAATCAATAAGTGTGCAAAAAGTATTTAACACACAGTTTAAACCAGCTTTATGCCATATTGATTGATATGTATCTGCCGAATATTTAATATTTAATCCCGCATCATTTAATCTATCTACAAGTTTCAAAGTTTCATCTAAGTTAATCTCTTTAACTTGTTTTAACTCTATTTTTCCCGTTCCATGAGCATTTAATACACCAGGACCTCCTAGTCCACTAGTCCACACTGTTACACCAATAAGAATGTTCTCTTCTTTTATATAATCTTTTAAAGTCTCAACATGACCTAAACCATTTAAAATACAAATGATTTTAGTATCATCGTGAAATAAATGTTTAACTTTTTCTAGCATAGCTCTTAATTGCATAGATTTAGTTGCAACAAAAACTACATCATATTTTCCTCTAACTTGATCAGGATGATATGTCGGTATATAATAATTACCTAAATCCACCTCATCAATTATAACTTTTAATCCATTATTAGTAATATTTCTTACATGTTCCTCCCAAGAATCTACAAATGTTACATCTTCATTATTTTTAAATAACATATACCCAAATCTTGAACCAAGAGCTCCTGCTCCTGCAAATAATATTTTCATAATTAATCTCCTTAAAGCGTATTCTACCTTAATTTTATAACTATAAAATAACTTTGTCAATGTGTTATCAAATCAATATAAATAATTAAAATAACCTAACAAAAACATCTCTTAAAAAACGAATTTGTTAAGTTATTTTTTATATACTATAAATTATAGATTTTCTGGTTTATATGCATCTTTCTTATATAATTTCAATACATCAGAATAAAATCTATCTGCTAAAAATGCAACTGTAAATGGAATTACGAAGAATGCCAATAACACTGGTAATAAGTTACCATTATTCATTGCGTATGATTTAGAAGGTCCGATTAAACCGATAATACCAAATCCTGCACTCTCGTGTGTCCCAAGAATTTTTAGGAAATATCCTGAAAGTCCTGTGATTGCTGCTGTTGTTAAAATTGTTAATAGTAACTGTGGTTTACGTGCACAGTTTGGCATCATAAGTTTGATTGCACCTAAGATAATAGCCACACTAGCACCTTTACTTTTCGCTCTATAAGTACCGATAGCTAGTACCGCTGCTGCTGAAACTAATCCTAATGTTGCAGCTCCTGCCCCCACATAGTTTTCATTAGAAAATAGTATTAATCCCATCGCAACTGTTGATACAGGTGTAACGATTAAGAACGAAAATGTCATCGTTATTAAAATACACATTAACACTGGTTGTAATGTTGTAAATTCAAAAATGATCGATGCTAAAAGTTTAGTTAAACTCTTAGTATATGGTAATGTTACTAATCCTAACGCTGCTACTAATCCTCCAGTGATTGGTAAGAAAATAATTGTAACAGCTCCGAATTTATCTTTAACAAGGTTAATTGCTAAAGCTCCAATAATTGTAATTAAAATGACGTTAAATAAATCTCCCATTGGAACCCCAGTCCATGCTTTTGCTTGTGCATTAAAAGTTAAAGATCCACTTGCTGCTAAGACTGTCGCTCCTAATACTGCTGACTCTAATGGTTTGAATTTTAAACTTTGCCCTACAATAACTCCTACTAAAACTGGAATTGCAAATTGTAATAAATACATCGCTTGAGTTAATGTAGTGAATAATCCAGGTGCAAATAATGTTCCTAAATATTTAAATAATGTACTTAGAACTGCATTTGGAATTAATCCTGCAACAACTCCTAAAGCTGTACCGTTTAAAATAATATTAAGAAAATCCCTTACTGATTTTGTCATATACATCCTCCTTTGTTTGTTTTTAATGAATATAATAAATATAATAATATAAAATCAAACAAAAGTAAAGAATTTTTTGAAAATTTATCTATTTTTTCTTTATTTTATTATGTAAAGCGTATACAAATTAAAAAGCAGCTAACATCATTAGGTATAAAATGATATTTAGCTACTTTTATAATACTTTTATTTCATCACAAAATTACACTATAATAATGGTTTTTTATTCGGTGTACCTGCTTTTCTAGGATATTTGTTAGGTGTCTCTTTAGCTTTTCTTATTTCTAAAATATGACGCTCCTCACCTTCAATATCAAATTCTAAATCTTGTTCTAACTTTCCACCTAGAAGTTTTATTGCATTAATCGCTTCTTTCGTCTCTTCTTCCGCTTTTTGTGCTTTTAAACTTAAGAAATATCCACCTTTTTTTACTAACGGTAAACACAATTCAGCTAATACATTTAATCTTGCTACCGCTCTAGCAGTTACGATTTCAAAACTTTCTCTGTAGTCTTTATTTTGTCCAAATTCTTCTGCCCTAGCATGAACAAAATTACAATCACTAAGTCCTAGTTCATCTTTTACTAAATTTAAGAACTTAATTCTCTTGTTTAACGAATCAACAATCGTAACTTTTAAATTTGGATATAATATTTTCAATGGGATTGAAGGAAATCCTGCTCCACTTCCCACATCACAAATACTTTCAATATTAGAATAATCTTTATAGAAAGCTAGTGAAATTGAATCAAAAAAGTGTTTTGTATAAAATTCATCTTCTTCGGTAATAGCAGTAAGATTTATCTTCTGATTCCATTCAACTACTAAATCATAATATTTACTATACTGCTCTTTTTGAAGCTCTGATAATTCTATTCCTACCTTTTCTTTTACTGCAGCATAAAACTGTTCTTTATTCATTGTTTGTTCCTCTACGTTGTTCTAAATATACTAATAAAATAGAAATATCCGCTGGATTAACTCCTGAGATACGAGATGCTTGACCAATAGTTAATGGTAATACTTTTTTTAGTTTTTCCCTTGCTTCTAAAGCTAAACTTGGTACTTCATCATAATTCAGATCTGTAGGTATTTTCATCTCATTCATCTTCTTAAGTTTTTCTACTTGTTGAAGAGATTTTTTAATATAACCTTCGTATTTAACTTCGATTTCAACTTGCTCTACTACATCTTTAGGAAGAACTGTATCATCATTAGCTAAATATAGAACATTTGCATGGCTTAATTCTGGGCGTCTTAGCATATCAATCGCCAAAATACCGTCACGAATTTCCGCACTATTTAATTCTGCTAGTTTTTCTAGAGTAGCAGCTGTTGGAGTTATTCTGAAAGTTTTAAGTCTTTCAATTTCGTCAGCAACCATCTTACGTTTTTCACAGAATTTATTATATCTCTCTTTAGTTACTAAACCGTAGTTATAAGCTTTTTCAGTTAAACGCATATCAGCATTGTCATGACGTAATAATAATCTATGTTCTGCTCTTGAAGTTAAAAGTCTATATGGCTCATTTGTTCCTTTTGTTACTAGGTCATCAATAAGAACTCCAATATATGCTTCATCACGACCTAGAATCATCGGCTCTTCACCAAGCACTTTACAAGCGGCGTTTATTCCAGCCATAATACCTTGACCTGCTGCTTCTTCATAACCACTCGTACCATTAATTTGACCCGCAGTAAATAACCCGTCAATTAATTTTGTTTCCAATGTTGGCCATAGTGTTGTTGGATTTACTGCATCGTATTCAATCGCATACCCATTACGCATAATTACTGCATTTTCAAGACCAGCAATACTATGTACCATGTCACGTTGAACATCATCTGGTAACGAAGTAGACAGACCTTGTACATATATTTCTTTCGTATTTCTACCTTCTGGTTCTAAGAAAAGTTGATGTCTTTCCTTATCGTTAAAACGAACATATTTGTCTTCAATACTTGGACAATATCTTGGTCCTGTTCCTTTAATCACTCCAGAATACATAGCTGAACGTCCTAAGTTCTTATCGATAATTTCATGTGTTGTTGAATTTGTATAAGTTAACCAACATGGTACTTGATCTTTAACAAATTCTTTAGTTTCATAACTAAATGCATGTTCTTCTTCATCACCTGGTTGAATTGCTGTTTTAGAAAAATCTACACTATCCGCATTAACCCTTGGTGGTGTCCCAGTTTTAAACCTAACTAAGTCAAATCCTAATTCTTCTAATTGTTTCGCAAGATCGATAGATGGCATTTGATGATTTGGTCCAGAAGAATATTTAATATCTCCAATTACAATTTCACCACGTAAATATGTACCTGTAGTTATAATAATTGTTTTTGCTTTATACGCTGTTCCAAGCATAGTTCTTAATCCAACTACTTTATTATCTTCAATAATAAGTTCACGTACCATTGCTTGCTCAATATCTAAATTTGGAGTATCTTCTAAAATTCTCTTCATCTCTAATTGATACTCAACTTTATCAGATTGCATTCTTAGTGCACGAACTGCTGGCCCTTTTGCTGTATTTAACATTTTACTTTGAATATTAGTCTTATCAGCTACTCGTCCCATTAGACCACCAAGTGCATCTACTTCACGTACAACAATTCCTTTTGCCGGTCCACCCACACTCGGATTACACGGCATAAACCCAATAGTATCTAAATTAATTGTAATCATTAGAGTTTTAACACCTTTTCTACTTGAAGCATGTGCTGCCTCAATTCCGGCATGTCCTCCTCCAATTACAATAACATCATATTCTTTTAAAAATTCAGTCATAGTACCTCCATATATTTTAACGTAATTGCAAAATAATGCTTTGACCAAAATTTTGATATATTACTAAATTTTTACCTTTATAATATTATCATATCGAGAAGAAAAACACTAATAATATACCTATGTTCATAAAAAAATCGTAGCACTTTCGTACTACGATTTAAATTATTTATTCTGTTACTTTATCAAACTCATAAAATTTATCTTTATTAAATAAACCTAAGTGTTTATCAACCATTATTGAGTTTGTCATACCACCACTAACATTTAAGCAAGTACGTCCCATATCTAAAATTGGGTCAACTGCTAAAATTGGGTTAATTTGATTGAATAATGCTCCAAAACCTACTCCGTTAACTGAAACTGAGGCAGCTGTAATTGCTGTACCAGGAACCCCTGCGATACCTACAGAACCTAATGTTACTACAATAACAGTCATAATAAATAATGTTGCATCAATTGTTATTCCATTTGCATTAGCTAAAAATACTACTAACATTGTTGGATAAATACCAGCACATCCTTGCATTCCCGCTGTAGAAGAGAACGAAGCAACAAAGTTTGCTGTTGACTGATTAACTCCCATTTCTTTAGTTAAAGTATTAATAGTTAAAGGTAATGTACCCGCACTTGAACGTGAAGTAAATGCTAAAACTAATGGCTTACTTGCTTTTTTAAAATATGTAACAGGTGAAACACCATGTAGTAATAAGAATAATCCTTGAATTACAAATTGAATTACTACTGCTACATATAATAATCCGATAAATAATAATACATCTTTAATTGATTTTAATCCTCTTTGTGCAATTGTGTTAGCTAGTAACGGAATTACAGCATAAGGTAATAATCTAATTATTAGTACTGTCATTCGAGATACAATAGCATGTAAATTAGCAATATAGTCTATGAAAGTTTTTACTTTACTTTCATCTTTATTTTGAATATATCTTGCAGCTAGTCCGATAAACATCGCAAAAATTACTACACCAATTACATTAAAGTCAACCATTGCTTTAATAGGATTTGAAGGAATTAATTCTCGAATAATTGTAACAACATTTTTTACTTCTTTAATTTTACTATCCCCATTACCTAAAACAATAGAACTACTTCCAAGTTTAAATACTGCAGAAACTACAAAACCAACTATAGAGCTTATTGCAACCATTCCTAATGTAATAATCAGTGTTAATCTTGTTAATTTTTTAACATCAGTATTAGCATTAATATTTACAATTACATTGATAATTGAAACTAATACTAATGGTACGATTAACATTTTAATTAAATCAATAAATCCATTCCCAAATAATGAATACCATGTAGTTGTTTCAGCAACATATTTAATCTTCATCGGTTCATCACTAAATCCTGAATATGCTTGTATACCAATCCCTAGAAGTAAACCTATTGCTGTTGATAATAACGTTCTTTTTGAAGAACTAACTCTTTTTTTTGCTAAATAATACATTAAGTAAAATAACGCAAAAAGTACTACTAAAAATAATAATGTTTCTTTTGTAGAAATCATAATAAATTTCTCAAAAAATGTAAATTTGTTTTCCATTTTCTATCCTCCAAATGAGTTTTTACTCATCTTCTTTTTTATTTTGTAAAATTTTAATCTTAAATTTTACTCCATCTACAGATAGAATGGAAAAGATAATGACCTTTTTCCATATTGTACCTCCGTAATGTAAAAGATATTTAAATTAAACTACAATTTTCAGAAATTTTCAATAGTTTTGCTCAAAAAAATATATTTTATAAATTCTTTTTATTTACTTAATATTTTTAATAAGTTATAATAATGATTAGTTATTATTTATATATTAATAGAATGGAGGGATTTTTTTGAGTATTAAATTAGTTTACGCAAGTTTAACAGGTAATACTGAAATGTTATCTGATTTAATAATAGAAAAATTCGAAGAAGAAAAAGGTCTAGAAATAGAAAAACTATTTATCGAAGACATGGAAGATTTTGATTTTCTAGATGATGCAGATGCTTTTATCGTTGCAAGTTATACATATGGTGAAGGTGAACTTCCTGAAGAAATGGAAGAATTTTACGAAGCATTAGCAGATAAAAACTATGAAGGAAAAATCTACGGGGTTATTGGAACTGGTGATACTATCTACGATGAGTACTGTGTTTGTGTAGATCAATTCGATGAGCAAATCGCTAAAACTGGTGCTACTAATCCAACTGAAAATCTTAAAATTGAAATTGAAGCAGATACTGATGAAGATTTCGAAAACATTGATAAATTTATTGAAGCATTCGCTAGCGCTCTATAATAAAAAAAACGGTTATGATAAATCATAACCATTTTTTTATTTATCCTTTAAAGAAAACATTAACCCTTTCAAATTCGTCTTCCCAATTATTCCAATCTAATCTTATCTTAGAATTTTCTTCAAGAATATCCTCAACTAAATTTTCGATTGTAATTTCTTCTAATGAAGCTTTAATCGCTTTATTCACAGTATTAACCTTTTTCAAGTATTTACTATAACGTTTATCTACCGCTAAAGCACCTTCAAAAATTTTTGAAACATAGTCTGTTTTTAGTGCAAAAATTTCTACTTCGTCATTTAGCGCTACATATATATCATATAAAGTAACTTTTTTATTTGACTTGTATTTATATCCCCCGCCAATACCAGTGTTAGCTTTTACTAGATCATTGACAACCAATTTTCTCATAATTTTTTTCAGATATGTTGGAGAAATATTTAAACGCTGGCTTATTTCCTTAGAATTCAAGAAAACATGTCTATCTTGAAGGTATAACATAACCATTATACAGATTGCTTGTTCAGTACTCTTTGTTAAATGCATAAACTCAACCTCTTTTCTTTTTAATATAACTCTACTTACATCCTTATTTTATGATATATTTTTATAATTGTCAAATGTTATCTTAATTTTTCTCCCCAGTATTGATAATAGGTACATTCAATGGAACCATTAAAAAGTTTTCTTCTTTTTGTTGCTTTTTTTCCATATAAATGTTCAAACATTTTATGAGATGTTAATAAATAAAGTGACCAATGTTTCTTATTTTTAAGCTCAGTTCCTAAAAACTTATACATTGCTTCTACTTCTTTTTTCTCACCAAGACGTTCACCATAAGGTGGGTTTGCAATTACACATCCAGTTTCTTTTTTTGCCACAAAGTCAAATACCGACATTTGTTTGAACTTAATTACTCCTGCAAGTCCAATTTCCTCAGCATTATTTTCAGCCGTCGCAATCATTTTAGGATCAATATCAGAACCATATAGTTCTAATTCTTTATCATAATCAATAAGATCTTCTGCCTTATTTCTTTCTTCATCTACAAGACTTTTTGGCATCCATGGCCACTTTTCAAAGTCAAAGTTTCTATTAATACCAGGAGCCATATTTTGAGCTGCCATAGCCGCTTCTATTAATAATGTTCCAGATCCACAGAACAAGTCATATAATGGTGTTTCACCTTTCCAGTTAGTTAATTTAACCATTGCTGCTGCTAGTGTTTCTTTTAACGGTGCAGTACCTTGTTTAGCACGGTATCCACGTTTATGAAGTCCATCTCCTGAAGTATCTAGTAGGATAGTTGCAATATCATTCAACATAATTATCTCTAATCTATATCTAGCACCAGTTTCTGTTAACCATCCTGTAACTCCATAACTCTTTTTCATTTTTTCTACAATTGCTTTTTTTACAATAGACTGACAGTCAGAAACACTAAATAATATAGACTTATGACTACGTCCATCTACAGGGAACTTAGCATCTACTGGAAGATATTTATCCCATTCGATTGCTTTAGTTTTTTCAAATAATTCCTCAAAAGTATACGCTGGAAATTGTGCTACAACGATTTTTACCCTGTCAGCACATCTTAACCATAGATTTGAACGAACTATCGCTCTTTTATCTCCAGAATAATAAACTCTTCCATTTTCTACTTTTGTCTCATAACCTAACTCTTGAACTTCTTTAGCTACTATTGCTTCAATTCCCATTGGGGTTGTTGCTACTAAATTAAATTTCATCTCTTCCTCCTTAAAAAAAGAGGCTCCTAAGAGCCCCTAGAACTAGTTGTTTTTCTTATCATAAGCCATATTCTGTATCTATCTTACTCAAACGAGACTAGTCTACTCTCGTAAAAATAGCTGTGATCATCTGTCTAAATATATATATATATATATATATATATATCCTATTCCTACATTCATTTCTGCGGAATAAGTGCTTCTACCAAAATTTGAATTGCTCACTCAAGGGGTTTACCGCGTTCCACTTCTTATATTTCTATAAGAACTCCGTCACTGTGGCACTTTCAAGACATATAACCATATAGAAAACTACTTAGGTTATATTTTCTGCCGTCACCATAAGGTGCCTAAACTTATTTTTTCGTTTAGCGTTGAACACTACAAGCATCTCAGCCTGTGTGAGTATGGACTTTCCTCAGCATTTCTGCCGCGATCACTCAAAGAAAAACACTTATACTACTTTATACTAAAAATATTATTTTGTAAACAATATTTTAAACTATTTTTCTAAAACAGAAATTTTCCCTTCAGCAATTTCTTCTAATGCTTTACCTACTTCTTTGTGAGAAGTATATTTATCTAATTTTGCTGTTTCAGGGTTTGCAAATAATTCTCTTGCTCTTTTGCTTGCTAATGAAACTAACATATATTTTGAATTTACTTTTGATTTTAATACATCTAATTTTGGATATAACATCTTCTTCTCCTACATTTCTTCTAATTCTAATAATGCTCTTCTATATTTCATCTCTATACGTTCGCGTTTTAAATGTTCACTAAGTATAATTGCTTTGATTCTTTCTACAGCTTTATCTACTTCATCGTTCTCTACTACATAATCATATAGATGCATCATATTAATTTCTTTTTTTGCTTTAGCTATACGTGATTCTATTACTTCATCGCTTTCTGTACCACGACCTTTTAATCTATCTTTAAGATCTGCAATACTTGGTGGAGCTAAAAATATAAATAAGGCATCTGGGATTTTACTTTTAACTTTCTCAGCACCTTGAACTTCAATTTCTAAAAATATATCTTTTCCTTTTTCCATCGTCTCCCTAACGTACTTAACGGGAGTTCCATAATAATTGTCGACATATTGGGCATATTCTAATAATTCACCTTGTTGAATTAAACTTTCAAATTCTTCTTTTGTCTTAAAGAAATAATCAACTCCATCTTCTTCACCAGGTCTCATGCCTCTTGATGTCATTGAAATTGAATATTCGAAGTCAACATCTTTACTTTCAAAAATTCTTTTTCTTACAGTACCTTTACCTACTCCTGAAGGTCCTGAAAGAACTATTAGTAATCCTTTCTCCATTTTTCGTATCCTTCTATTAAGTTTTATTATCCTTTTATAATACCATAAATCGGAAAAAATTTAAACTATAAACATGTATATTTAAGTTGAAAATTAATTTACTTATATTTTCTCAAAATTCTCAATTTTCTAGTATAGTTTACTTCTAATTCTTTATTTATATCTTCCTAAAAAGCATATCTTATTATCCCTGAAGATAATATTCCAACCACAACAATAACGAGAAGACTTTTTGAAATAATAGCACTAACTACTGTAGGCAAAGATGCTAATAGGTTTTCATAATTGATTTGAGGAAATTCCCCAATTTTTTGTATAAATAAACTATCAAACCACAATGCTGACATTATTACAATTGGTACAAAACTAAGATACTCAATTATCGCTTTTGGTAGATCAAATTTTTTCAATAGTACAAATGGAAGTACTCTTGATAGCCATGTTACAATTGTACATCCCAATATTGTTAAGAGAATATAACTAGTTGATAACATTCTTTAATACCACTCCTATCGCACATCCTATTAAAGTAACTACTATTATCAATACATTACTCGGAATAAAAATCATTCCAAAATATACCAAAAATAACACGACAATAATTACAATAAACTGGACCTTTTTCTTTATAGTAAAGTCTGAAAGAACTTGTAAATATAATAATCCTATAAACATTGCTACTAAAGCAAAATCTAAACCAAGAGATTTAGGATCCTTAACTATTCCCCCTAATAATGCTCCTGCAACTGATGAAGTAAACCATGTAAAATAAGATATTAAATTTGCTGCATTAAACCATTCATAAGTAAGATTTCCATTTGTATAGTTTTGCTTATTCATTCCTAAAGCAAAACTCTTATCTGTTAAAAAAGTACCTATTACTATATTCTTAAATACACTATAACGTTTAAAAAATGGAGCTATGGCCATACTCATTAATATCATCCTCGAATTAATTAGAAATGTTGCTAGAACGATTGAAAGTATAGGAGCACCGCTTGAGAGCATACTCACTGTAATAAATTGAGCTCCTCCTGCATAAATAAATAATGACATTGCTCCTACAAAGAAAGGACTAATCCCCACTGAACTAGCTATAATTCCAAATGCCAAACCTATACCTATATATCCAAATACGGTTGGTAATGTATCTTTTATAGCTGTTTTTACATCTAATTTATCATCCATATACTCACCTTCCTTTGATGTTTAATATTTAATTTTTATCATTTGTTAAAAGTTGTCCAATAAGATCTTTATCTATCTTTTGCTTAACAGTTTTTTGTCCTGTATACGTCACTAATCCAGGTTTAGCACCAGATATTTTTTTCACATTTTTTATTAATGTTCTGTCAACATTAACATATTCTTCATTTTTAAACTTCGAATAGTATGCTGCTAACATTGATGCAACTTCTATTGTATCTTCACTTGGATTATTATCAAAAATTACAACATGACTACCTGGAATATCTTTTGCATGAAACCATAAATAGTCACGTCTTGCTAATTTATTTGTAATAGTATCATTTTGAAGATTATTCTTTCCAACATATATTGCTGTCTCATTATGATAAATAATAAAATAATTACTCTTGTTCTTTTTCTTATTAATTTTTATCTTTTCTTTTAAAATACCATTAGCAATCAATTCTTCTTTAATTTCTGCTATATCTGTTTTATCCGCATTTTCAAGTTGGAATTTTATCGTCTCAAAGTATCCTAAATCTTCTTTAGCTATCTCTATTTGTTCAATTAGATTCTCAATGGTTCTCTTATTCTTTTTATAAAGATTAAAATATTTCTCCGAGTTTTTTTCAATAGTTAAATTCGGATCTAATTCTATCTTAATTTCAGACAAATCTTCACTATAAAAATTCTGCAACGTTACTGTTTCTGGTATCTCTCTTTTAAATAAATAAATATTAGAAATCAATAGCTGACCTTTTAATTTGTAATCATCTCTATTTTCAGCTTGAATAAGCTCACTTTCTAGTATTCTTACCTTTTTATTTAGTCTATTTATTTTTGTATTAATAAAATTAAATAGTTTTCTGTCAGTATTCTTATTAATTGATTCTCTAGCTATATCCATATAATAGTAATCAAGCAATTGTGATAACGAATCAAACTCTTTACTATACTCTTTAACTTCAAAGAAGTAAAAATCCTTTTTACCATTTTCTTCAATCAAAATAGGCTTATTATACTTATCAAATTCCTCACAGAAGTTTAGAAAAGCATTTTTCAAATCCAACTCAGAATTTTTTTCGAAATACTTATTCAATAAAGCAGAAACACCATAGAAATTTTTCATTAAAAACTTGTTATCTTTATTCTCAAATTCTAAATTTTTATATTTGTCAAAGTCGAATGGATCATATTTTTCTTTAGTAGGAGGTAAAGTATAAGCCATGTTTGAAATTGTAGATCGTTTAAATTCAAGACTATAACTATTTTTCAATGATTCAAGTATAATATTATCTTCATTTGTTAAAATAATATTAGAATGTTTCCCCATTAGTTCTGTTATTAAATAATAGTATTTCTCATATCCAAGGTCATCAAAATTTTTAATTTTAAAAACCAAAACACGATCATTATTTACTTGCTTTATTTCTTGTATTATCCCACCTGTTAAGTATTTTCTAAGTACAGAACAAAAATTTGATGGTGTTGAAGGATTTTCATAACTATTATTAGTTAATTGTATTCTAGATGCACTTGGATTTGCTGATAGAAATAATTTTAAATTTTTCCCTTTTCTGATTGAAAAGACGAACTCATCTGTTGATAGATTATTTACTTTATTTATTCGCCCTTGTAATATAGTTTCTTCTAATTCTTTTACCATCTTTCTTACAAAAAAACCATCGAATGCCATTTTTCTCCTCCTAATTCTAATTCAATATATATCTTAAAATTATATCACATATCTTTCTATGTGTATATGAAAACCAGAAGTCTAAGTGAACACAAAAAAAAAGAGATAATAACTATATCATCTCTTTTTTCTATTTATTATTTATTTTCAAATCTTTTAGATACTAATACTCCCCATACTAATAATCCAAGTAATACAACCCAGAAAATGACAGTCCAAAGTGTTGAATGAGGAAAATCGTGTGGTATTAATCCTAATTTTTCATGGGCAGCTGCTATAACAAATAGTTTAATACCTACCCAGCCAACTATTAAGAAAGCTGCGATTTCTAAACCAGGTTTAGTTTCTAATACTCTAATAAAAATATTAGCAGCATAACGCATTATTATAACCCCAACAAAACCACCGATCACCATAACAGAAAATTGTCCAAGGTTAATCCCTCCGATTGATGTCTCTGAGATATGCGGTAATGTAATCGCAATTGCTACAGCTGCTAAAATTGAATCGATAGCAAAAGCTATATCTGTTAATTCTACTTTTATAACTGTTGCCCAGAAACCACCTTGTTTTTTCGGCGCTTTTACTTCCTCTTCAGAATTTTTTTGTTTCTGTTTATCAAAAAATTCCTTGATATGCGTACCAGCCATATATATAAGATATAGTCCACCTAGTACCTGTATTTCCCAATACTGTGCTAAAATTGTAATTAGGAAAATTGCAATTATTCTAAAAATTAATGCTCCTGCAAGACCATACATTAAAGCATGTTTTTGATCCTTAGGAGGAAGATGTCTAACCATAACAGCTAGTACAATAGCATTATCTGCTGACAATAATCCTTCTAATAGTATCAAACTAAGCAACACTATTACATACTGAATTAATATCTGTGTATCCATTTAAATCTCCTTCTATCCGAATATTTTTTTTATTAATCTTACTATATAAATAACTATTACTAATCCAACAAAATTTAACACTAAAGGTAAAAAAGTAGTAAGGTTAAATGTAATATGTTGATTCAAATTATTAAATGATTTAGTAAAAATAGTAAGCACACTATTATCTATTCTTTCACTTGCAAAGTTAAGCCTTGTTTTAATCATCTTAGCAATTACCTCTCCACCTAAAAAGTATAAAAGAGAAACAGAAATAGCTAAATTAGTATTATTGAATAATGTTAACGATAATAAGAATATAATATTTACGAACAATAACAACAATATTAACATTGTTGCGAACGCTCCTACAGTATTTACATTCATCATAATCGATTTTATTTCACTAAATAAACTATTCTTACGAACAAATAATAAAGCTAATAAACTTGATACTATTATTACATAATAAACTAAAAAGTAAATTAAATTAGCTAAGATTGAAGAAAAATCTCGGACACTTTTCTTTTTATGAATCTCAAGAAAAACATTTACCTTTGAAATATAATCTTCTCTATACGAAAAGATGTAATTCAATCCCATAATAAATAATATTACCACTAAATCTATTTTTAATACAATATTAAAAATAATATCCACCAAAGACTTATCATAAAATAATGATAAAGAATCTAATTTAAAAACTATACCTAAATTTAATAAAATTAAAATTAATGCGAATAGATAATTAAATTTTCTTCTAAATAACTTACCAAATTCAATCCTAAAAAACATTATAAATCAGCCTCGCCCTCATACAATTTAATTTTCTCACCTAAGTTACGAATTTGATATACTTCAATATTATTTTTTAATAGGTTATAAACTACTTCTTCAAGAACCTCTTCTCTTACTACTATTTCATTATCATGATATATAGTATACTGATATCCAGATAGTATATCATCTAGTTTTTCGTTGTCAGAAATATTAATAGCAGTAAGTTGTTTTAAGATTAATAAATCTTCAAGATTACCAAAATATGATTTAATTCCATCAGTAATAACTAGAACCTTATCTGCAATACTGTTATATCTATTTAACATAGTATCTAAAATAATTACATTGGCATTATTTGATTTATCCAAAATAAAGTCACTTATAACTTCCATATCTTCAGAAGTTAAATCTTTATCAGTATTATCAATAATAAGAACATTTTGATCTACGAGTATTGAAAATAGTGTATGAAATTTATTAACTTCATTTGGAAGTAATTCCTTATACTTAGAACTTGATTTAAGATTTAAAGATTCTAAATCATTTTCTAAATCATCAATTGAAAATTTTACATTGTATAAATCTAATGCTACCTTTAAATTTTTTATTAATGTTAAATCATTATAAAATCCGAAATCCTTAGTGAATAATAGTTTTTGCTTACTAACATCTTCATTATCGAAAAGAATCTCCCCTTTATACTTCGTTCTTTTTCTAAAAGAATCTTTTAGAAGTTCTAAATCCTCTGATTTATTATTAATAATAGTTAATATTTCACCTGTATCCACCTGTAAATCTAACTCTAAGATGGTATCTTTTTTTATTTTCTTTTTATATTCTCTAAATTCTAAAACCATTGCTTCTCCTATATAAAAATAACAAAATTTTATTACTCTTTTTCTATATCTTTTTTTCCTTAAAAATATAAGATTACATCTTACTATAATACCATTGCTTTATCTCATTGTCAAAACAATAGTCAAAAAAATTAAAAGATGATAGAAGATTAAACTCCTATCATCTTTTAATTAATTATTTATTTTCTTTTACAAAGAAAGTTAAAACGATACCTAGTACAAAACCGATTAATGCAAAGTCTAACCATGCAAAATCTGCAGGTACTGGTAAGAATTTAACTTTTGCTAATAAATTATCAACAGCTGGTACTGCTAATTTAAATGTTGAAATTACAGTTGTATATAAACTAAATAATCCTGTAAATAATACTGTAGTTACATAAACAACTCTCTTTCCACCGAAGAAATTATTTAAGAATCCTAATAGGATTAATACCATTGTTAATGGGTATAATAAAACTAGTACTGGTACTGCTCCTTGAATGATTGCAGCTAATCCATAGTTACCTACTGCAAATGAGAATAAAGTAAGTGCAATAGCATAAGTTTTATAGCTAACTTTATCATATAATCTTACGAAATATGAAGAACAAGCTGTTACTAATCCTACACTTGTTGTTAGACAAGCTAAGAATACAATAACGAATAATAATAATTTACCAACATTACCGAAGTAATACGTTGTTGCTCCAGTTAATACTCCTGCACCTGTTTTTTGTAATCCTAATACTGAAACAGATGTAGCTCCAATATTTGAAATGAATACATAAACTAAAGCTAGTAATACAGCTGCAATAATTGCTGATTTTGCTGTGTTGTTAAACACTTCTTTCTTAGTTTTAGCTCCGTATAGTTTTACAGAGTTAATAACGATAATACCAAATACTAATGATGCCAATGCATCCATAGTATTGTATCCTTCCATTAAACCATTTGTAAATGCTAATGAAGTAGTAGCATATGTTTTAGTAGGTTCTTGAGCTACACCCATAGGTTTAACTAATGATGCAATAATTAACACAACCATTGAAAGTAGTAAAACTGGTGTAATTACTGTACCAATTCTATCTACTAGTTTATTTGGGCTAATAGCTAACCATAATGTTAATCCCATGAATAAAGCTAAGAAAATAGCTTGAGCAATTGTAGTATTTTCAGGCGCTACAAAGCTTGATAATCCTAATTCGTAAGTTGTAGTTCCTGTTCTAGGAATTGCAAAGAAAGGCCCGATTGTTAAGTATAATAAAGTCGTAAAAGCAATACCGAAACCTTTACCTGCTCTACTAGATAAATCTAATAAGTCCTCAGCTCCTGAGTACCCCATTACAATAACTCCTAAAAGTGGTAATCCCACTCCCATAATAATAAATCCTATCATCGCTGTAGATAAATTAGTTCCAGCGTTTTGTCCTAGGAATGCTGGGAAAATTAAATTACCAGCACCAAAGAACAGTGCAAATAACATAAGTCCGATTGATATATATGGATTTTTCTTTAAAAATTTTAACATGTCATCTCCTCCAAATAATTTTTGTTTTTCAAAGTATGTTATATACAATAATATATTTATTAATATTTGTCAATAGATTTTTAAAAATATTTCATTTTTTGTTGGATAAATGCTTTAAATTTTCAGATAATTAACCCCTTAAATAACATAAGTTAATCGTTTTCTCGATTAATTTATGGTGTTTGAAGACGCTATTTTAATACTAATAAATTATTATCTATCAATAATTAAAAATTAAAAAGATTTGACAATTAAACAAATTATCAAATCTTTATTATTATTTTTATTTTTTAATTTCTTCTTTGTAATCACAGTGATCACAATGAACACCTTTTTTACCTTCAAATAGAATATTATCACACTTAGGACAATTTCTATTTATCGGCTTATCCCATGATACAAAATCACAAGTTGGGAATCCTTCACATCCATAGAAAAGTTTACCTTTTTTAGATTTCTTTTCTAATATATCATGTTTCTTACATTTTGGACATTTTACCCCTACTTTTTTCTGAATTGTATTTGTATATCTACAATCAGGGAAATTAGAACAAGCTATGAATTTACCAAATTTACCTAACTTGAATACAAGTGGAGATGAACATTCTGGACAAGATTCACCAGTGAATTCTTGTTTAATTTCAACTTTTTCCATTTCTGATTCCGCTTTTTCTACATCTTTTCTAAAACCACTGTAGAAATTATAAATTGTTTTTTCCCATCCAACTTTACCTTCTGCAATATCATCTAGCTGACTTTCAAGATTTGCAGTAAATTTTGTATTAATAATATCAGGGAAATACTGTTCGGTAATTTTACTTACTAATGTTCCTAATTCTGTTGGAGTAAATACTTTATTTTGCAACTTAGCATAATATCTTTTTTGTAGAGTATCCACTATTGTTGCATAAGTTGATGGACGACCTACACCTAATTCTTCAAGTTCAGCAATTAATTTTGCTTCAGAATATCTTGCTGGTGGCTGTGTGAAGTGTTGCTCTTCTTTCATCTCTTTAACCTTAGCATCTTCTCCAACTTCAAATTCTGGTGCTAATTTAACTTTTTCTTTTTCTTTTAATACTGCCAAGAATCCATTAAATAAAAGCTTAGAATGTGCTCCGCGATATACAACTTCATTATTTTCAAATGTAGTAGTACTCGTTTCATAAACTGCAGCACTCATACGACTCGCAAGGAATCTTTCCCAGATTAATTTATATAACTTATATTGATCATTTGATAAATATTCTTTAATAGAATCTGGGGTGAAATTAATGTTTGTTGGTCTTATCCCTTCATGAGCATCTTGAACATTCTTACTAGATTTTCTTGATTTTACTGATGTAGCTAAATAATCTTTACCAAAATTATTTAGTATATAATCACTAGCCATTTTTACCGCTTCATCAGATACTCTAGTTGAGTCTGTTCTCATGTACGTAATTAACCCGGTAACACCACCCAATTTTTTAAGATTAATTCCTTCATATAACTCTTGTGCTACACTCATAGTTTTACGAGTTTTAAAATTAATCTTTCTTGAAGCATCTTGTTGCATAGTAGAAGTAATATAAACATTAGGAGCATTCCTATTTTTCTTAGTTTTCGCTACATCCGTTACTTTAAATGTATCACCTACTATAGCTTTTCTTATATTGTCTACATCTTTTTTGCTCTCAAGTTTAATCTTTTCACCTTTATACGAATAGAAATTAGCTGTTAAGACTTTTCTATTTTTAATAAAATCTATAGGCATTGACCAATATTCTTGAGGTACGAATTTTTGTATCTCTTCTTCCCTATCTACAATTAGTTTTAATGCAGCATTTTGCACTCGACCAGCAGATAACTTTGGTTTAACTTTTTTCCATAGAACTGGTGAAATATTATACCCTACAAGACGATCAAGAATTCTTCTCGCCTGTTGTGATTGAACTAAGTCCGTATTAATTTTTCTTGGATGCTTAATTGCATCCTTTACCGCATCTTTTGTTATTTCATTAAATACTATTCTATTATCAGAATCATTATCTAATCCTAATATGTGAGCAATATGCCATGCTATTGCCTCTCCTTCTCTATCAGGGTCGGATGCTAGGAAAACTTTTTTCCCTTTTGCCTCTTTTTTTAGAGATTTGATTACATCACCTTTTCCTCTTATAGAAATATAATCAACATCCACACTCCCATTATCTAGTACTTCTACTCCCATTCTACTTTTAGGTAGGTCTCTTACATGACCTTTTGAAGATATTACTCTGTATTTTTTCCCTAGATATTTTTCAATAGTTTTTGCCTTTGAAGGAGATTCGACTATTACTAAATTTTCTGCCATTTTCTTCTCTCCATAATTTTTTAATAAGTAGTATCTTAAATCATTTTTATTAAATTGTCAACTTTTTTCAATGAAAATTAGTCTATTTTTGTTAAAATCAAGGGTTCTTGATTCTCACGGACAACAATTGTATGTTCATATTGAGCGATATATGAACCGTCATTTGCGACTAATTCCCATTCATCTCTATCTGAATTTCCTACAGTTTTTGCTTTTGTAGATACGAATGGTTCTACAGCCAAACACATACCATCTTTTAGGATAATGTTATCCCATGGGTCAAAATAGTTGAAAACATGTTGTGGCTCTTGGTGTAACGAAGTTCCAATTCCGTGACCTGTTAAGTTTTCAATTACTTCTAACTTATGTTCTTTAATTTTTTTGTGGACATTTTTCCCAATTTGATTAATTTTTCTTCCAGCAACAGCATGTTTAATACCTTCGTAAAATGCTTCTTTAGCAACTTCACAAACTTTTTCTTTCATCGGGTCATCTACTTTACCTACTACAAAAGAAATACCAGTATCTGCATAGTAACCATCTTTACATCCTGATACATCGATATTAAGAAGATCTCCATCTTTTAAAATTTTAGTACTTGATGGAATACCATGTGCTGCTTGATAATTTAATGAAATACATGTATATCCAGGGAAATCATACTCAGTTATTGGAGCTGACTTTGCTCCATATTTTTCAAATAATTCTTTAGCAATATTATCAAGTTCTTTTGTTGAAACTCCTGGTACTGCTTTTTTTACCATTTCGTCTCTGATTGTTGCACAGATGAAACCTATTTCTTTCATTTTCTGTAATTGTTCTTCAGTTTTTATAATCATTTATATTCTCCTCGCTATTTAATCAATTGATATAAGTTTTCTATTGAATACGTTGGTTTTTTCTCTTTTTCTTTCAATTCTTCGAAGCTTGTCACACCTGTTTGAACATGAATTGTATCTATTCCGCTATTTATACCTGACATAATGTCTGTATCATAATTATCACCTACCATTACTATTTCATCTTTTCTATAATTGAATAATTTAATGGCAGATTCCATAATAATATTACTAGGTTTACCTATAATTGTAGCCAGCGTAGAAGTTGCATATTCCAAATATTTGACTTGCCCCCCATTACTTGGCGCAAAACCATGTGCAGTAGGTAATAATGTATCTGGATTAGTACCAATAAGTTCTGCTCCATTTAAAATAGCTTTAGTAGCAATAGCTAATTTTTCATATGTAAGTTCTCTATCTAGACCTACCACTACTGCTTCAACATCTTCTTCAGTATCCTTTTGGCAAAATAAACTAAGCGTATTCTTTACCCCAGCTTCTCCTATTACATATAAGTTTTTATATCCTTTAGATTCAAGATAAATTTTAGTAGCATCACTTGAAGTAAAAACATGTTCTTCAGAAGTGTATATAGCAAATTTCTTTAGATGCTCAGCGACATCTTTTGGTTCTTTCGTCGAATTATTTGTTAAAAATAAATAGTCTATATTCTTTTCGTTTAAATATTCAACAAATTCTTTAGCATACCTGATTTTTTTTTCTCCATTATATATAGTACCATCTAAATCTATCAGGTATAATTTATAATTTTTTATAGTCATGCTATTACTCCATAAGTTTCTATTAACATAACAGTAAAATCATCAAATTAAAATAATTTTCGTCTTAAAATATAAATTTATTAATTGATATTACTTAAGCTATATAAAATCACAATTTTGATTCATTTTAGCACATATTATGTTACTCTTTATATTTTACACCGTTTATAAAAAAAATAAAAGCATTAATTAGGTTTTTCCTATTTAATGCTTTAAATAAAATCTTTAAATATTCTATCTAAAAAGATTAACCATGAGTTCATTTCAGATAATTGTTTTTTCTCATGATACCAAACTATCATAATAACTGATTGTAACGTTATATACCACTTCAATCTATTTCTATATTTTAAAGTAGGCTCTTGCCCATATATCTCTAACCATTCATTCCACTCGCTTTGAGGAATATATCTATACAGTACAAATGAAATATCGATTGCCGGATCACATAATATTGAGTGTTCCCAATCAACTAAAAACAGTTTCCCTTGATCAGATAACAACCAGTTATCTTTATGTAAATCTGTATGACACGGCGTATACTCAACTTCATCAACCGGAATAGAATTCTCTAGATAATTAAGTGCATTTACTATATTACTATTTTTACGAAGTTCATCGGCAATAATTGATTTCAAATTATATAAGGAACTCGCAGCTGTTTCCTCTGTATATCCCTGAGCCTTCATTATTTTCTTTAATTTTTCAGATCCATGAACTTTTTTTAAAATTTCAGGAATTCGTCTATCAGTCATGTCTTCTGTATTTAATGTTCTACCATTTTCAAAATCCTGAGCAATTAATACATCTCCATTACTTATACGCTTAGTCCATCTTAATCTAGGTACTATTCCTTCTGCTGAAAGAGTTGCTATCATTGGAGTAGTATTTTTTTTAATAAAATATCTCTGATTATCTCTCGAACAAAAATAATCTTCTTGATATGTATCATCTAAAGTCCAGCCCATTTGATAATATTCTTTAGACATTTTTCTTACTGCTCCTTTCTTCAATCTCTTTTTCTAATTTTAAAAACTATAATGCACTATATATTTTACATTCTTTAATCATTTTTTTCAAGATGCTATTTTTAATTAAAATTAAAAATCTCAAAGATATTCTAATTTTAATATTAAAAATATATAAGAACATCTTTGAGATTGACTTTTTATGTTACCTTGTGCTCTAAAATTATTATATCAAATAAATATTTTTATATAATTTTTATTCGCAGCAAAGTTTGTAAATTCCTTCTGCATAAATCGCAGTTGCTAATAATAAATCTTCAATTTCTAAGAATTCATTAGCTTGGTGCATTGTATCTTGTTTACCTGGGAAAAGAAGTCCAAATGCTACACCTTTTTTCAGACATCTAGCATATGTTCCACCACCAAGTACAAATGCATCATTTTCAATATCTCCTGTATACTTTCTATATACATCCATTAGAGTAGTTACTAACTCATCATCTTTTGGTACGTAGTGCGCTTCTTTTGTACTAGTTACTTCAATATTTACATTATCAACTTTTATTGTTTCCAGTTTTTCAACTAGATTAAATTTCTTAGGATGACGGCAGTCAGTTGATACTACCCCAACTTTTTCTGATAAATCATATTTTAAAATACCATAGTTGTATGTTGATGCACCCATTTCATCATCAGAATAATTTATCCCTAATTTTTCACCGAATGGATCATTTGCTAATTTTTCTACTATATAGTTAACGAAGTTTTTACCATTAACATCTAATCCTAATGTGCTTAAAAATTCTGCTAATTTTGTAGCACCATTAATACCAAATTGTGGTGTTGATCCATGAGCAGCTTTACCTTTTAGAACAAGTTTAATTGTATTACCAACTTCAACTTTTCCTTCTAGTTTTTCATTTGCTAAGAATTTTTCAAATTTTTCTTTAATATCGCTAGCATCGCCTTCTAATTCAGCTTCTGCACTTGCAATAACCATATTAAGAACTTGTCCACCATTAAATTTAACAAGTTTGTATTCATAAGTTCCTTCTTCATCTATAAAGATTAATTTATGATCGAAAGTAACACGAGCTTTCTCAGCATAAACTAATGGGAACATAGCATCTGGTGTAAATCCTAAAGCAGGTTGTTCTTCATGTTTAAAGTATGATTCAACACATCTAAATCCTGTTTCTTCATCACTACCGATAATTAAACGAACACGTTTATTCCATTTTACACCTAATTTATCTAAAAGTTTTACAGCATAGTAAGCAGCCATTGTAGGTCCTTTATCATCTAACGATCCACGTGCATAGATTTTCCCATCTCTAACTTCTGGTTTAAACGGGTGGCTAATCCAATCAGCTTCAACTACTGGCACTACATCGACGTGACCAAGGATACCGAATAACTCTTCACCTTCACCAACTTCAATGTGACCAGCTTTGTTTTCTACTAATTTAGTTTTATAACCATCACGTTCTCCAAATGATAGAATTAAATCTAATGCTTCTCTTGGACCGCTACCAAAAGGTGTTTCCTCAGTTACATCAGTTCCTAAAATTGAACGAACACTTAATAAATCGAATAAATCTTTTAATAGATCCTCCTTATGATTTTGAACCTCTTGTTTAAAATTGATATTCATAATATATCCCTCCATTATTTATTTAAATTTTTTAGTTCCTTTTCTGTTAAATATCTATATTCACCTAATTTTAGATTTTCATCTAATTTTAATGATCCTATAGACAATCTCTTTAAGTATGTTACTGTAGTTCCTAGAGCTTTCATCATTCTTTTTACTTGATGAAACTTTCCTTCAGTTATAAATATACTTGCTCTACTTTTTTCTTCATTTGATTCGAGTATTTCTAAGCGAGCACTTTTACACTTATATCCTCCGTCTATAATAATTCCATTTTCGACAAGTTCGATATACTCATCTTTTAATTTTCCAGATACTTCAACATAGTATTTTTTTTCTACATCTTTTTTTGGGGAAATTAATTTATGAGCAAGCTCACCGTCATTCGTCAGTAACATTAATCCTTCAGTATCCTTGTCTAGTCTACCAACAGGAAAAACTTTATGTATGCGATCTTTTTCTTCTAAAATATCAACTACTGTTTTTTCAACCGCATCTTCTGTAGCTGATACAACATTTTTAGGTTTATTCATCATTATATAAATATATTTTTGATAAACTAACCTTTCACCATTCACTATAACCTGATCACTTAATTCATCGACCTTATAATCAGGAGATTTTACAAGAATATTATTAATCAATACTCCCTTTTTTATTATTTTTTTTGCTTCTGCTCTACTTAGCGTCGTCGTTGTACTTATAAATTTATCTAGTCTCACTATCCTCTTCTCCTCATATTTCTTAATGATGATAAGGTTATTGTTCTTCCAAACAAATACTTATCAAATTTCATTCTAGTAATACTAAAGAAGTAGACTACAGCGCCTATAACAGCACATATTATAATTAATATCATACTAGAGATTTTTGACTCAATAACAAAATTAGAGACAATCGAATCATAAACCGCAGCGACTGCGATAAACATAATGAAACAACTACTTAAAAGAATAATTAATTTTGATAAAAATTCTAAAACTTTAAGTTTAACAACACTATTTATTATTACTAAGTTAATTATAATCATAACTACATAAGTTGTTACTGAAGATAAAATTACACCGTTTGTCTCATAATTAACGACAAATGGAGTAATCGTCATGTATTTGACCGCCAATCCAATTACTATAGTTATAAGATTTATCATTTGTTTATTTATTGCTTGCATTATAACACTTGTTAAACTATAAAAAGAATATAAAATCGCAAGTGGTAAATAAAATCTAAGTAAATCTGCATTTATAAGACTTCGACTATAAAATGTAGAATATAGCGGATCAGCAAGAACAAACATACCAACCAAAGCTGGTAAGACCATCATCATAAGAGCCAATATGACTTTATTAATCTGCGTACTTACACTTACTTTATCACCTTGGGCAAATAATCGCGTAATAGAAGGTAAAAATGTACTTGAAAATGCTGGCGCGATAGCTACAGCTATCATTACTACTTTATTAACAAGTTGTAAAGCAGAGAACCTTCCATCAACAATATCAGCTTTTCCTATTTTTGTCATACCATGAATAAAATTGTGTTGATCTATTATATTTAAAATCGGAAATAATCCAACAATAAATATAAACGGAATTGAAACTGATAGAAATTCTTTTACTAACTCTCCAGTAGTAATTTCTATAGAATTACTATCTTTTGGAGTATTAAAATCTAAACTTCTTCTATATTTAGTATAAAAAAAGGATAGCGTAATTAAAGAAAACACAGCTCCTACTGCTGCAGCAAAAGTTGCACTAACATTCCCTTCAACGACTCCATAACCTAAAACTCTCATGATAAAGTATGTTGCTCCTAACATGAAAGCAATACGAGCTACTTGTTCTACAAATTGACTTAATGCTGATGGTAACATAATCTCATGACCTTGGAAAAGTCCACGAATACCTGCAGAAATCAATACAAGTGGTATTCCAAAACTCAAACTTTTAAGCACCAACGCTCCTTCTTGAGGTGTAAATTTTTGTTGGTTACTAATTAATATCTGTTCCGAAATAAATCCAGAACCGAAAAATAAAATACAAAAACCAATTATTCCCATTACAACAAGAATCCAAGAACCTAATCTATAGATTTTTCTACTTATACTATAAGCACCTAAAGCATTATATTTCGCAACTAATTTTGCAATTGCTAAAGGAACCCCTGCTGCAGAAACCTCCAGTATAGTAGCATAATAACTATATCCATAATTGAACAAGGCCATCTGCTCTTCTCCACCAATAATCTGATAAAACGGAATTAGATATACAGCTCCCAAAACTTTCGTCAAGATTAAACTTATGCTAAGTATAGCAGTCCCTTTAAACAAGGAATCTTTTTTCAAAATTTTCACATCCAAACTTAATATTTAATTGTAATTTATATTATCTTATAAGTATAAATATTGATAGCAAAATACTAAAGCACTAACTAAGCTGTATGCCGCCACCAACTTCAATACCTTATCCATACGTCTTTTTTTTATTTTTCTTTTTGCCACTAGCATTATGTACGAACCTAAAAGTAGAACAAACGAGATAATAAAAACTATAACAGATAAAAATATCGCCATACTATCAT